>NZ_CP085167.1:2845000-3092500 GCF_022788715.1 Sulfitobacter sp. DSM 110093 | reverse complement strand
TGAGCCGAAGCTGAGGATGCATTTATTGCATGGTAGCAGAGCGTAGTGTGACATAGTTCCATGTGTCCTTATCGTCCCTCGGGACGTATTGGACACAAGGAGCTTTCTGTGAAGCTGGCGCGTGAGCGATCCGGTGGAGAGATCACTAGTGAGAATGATGACATGAGTAGCGACAAAGAGTGTGAGAGACACTCTCGCCGAAAGTCCAAGGGTTCCTGCTTAAAGCTAATCTGAGCAGGGTAAGCCGACCCCTAAGGCGAGGCCGAAAGGCGTAGTCGATGGGAACCAGGTTAATATTCCTGGGCCAGATGGAAGTGACGGATCTCGAGGGTAGTTCATCCTTATCGGATTGAATGGGCTGCTTAGAGGTCCCTGGAAATAGCTCCATCGCTAGATCGTACCCTAAACCGACACAGGTGGACAGGTAGAGAATACCAAGGCGCTTGAGAGAACTATGTTGAAGGAACTCGGCAAAATACCTCCGTAAGTTCGCGAGAAGGAGGCCCGGTTTCTAGGCAACTAGAGGCTGGGGGCACAAACCAGGGGGTGGCGACTGTTTATTAAAAACACAGGGCTCTGCGAAGTCGTAAGACGACGTATAGGGTCTGACGCCTGCCCGGTGCCTGAAGGTTAAAAGGAGGGGTGAGAGCTCTGAATTGAAGCCCAGGTAAACGGCGGCCGTAACTATAACGGTCCTAAGGTAGCGAAATTCCTTGTCGGGTAAGTTCCGACCTGCACGAATGGCGTAACGACTTCCCCGCTGTCTCCAACATAGACTCAGCGAAATTGAATTACCGGTCAAGATGCCGGTTACCCGCGGTTAGACGGAAAGACCCCGTGCACCTTTACTACAGCTTCACACTGGCATTAGGCCGAACATGTGCAGGATAGGTGGTGGGCTTTGAAACCGAGACGCCAGTCTCGGTGGAGCCTCCCTTGAGATACCACCCTTGTTCTGCTTGATGTCTAACCGCGGACCGTTATCCGGTTCCGGGACCCTGTGTGGCGGGTAGTTTGACTGGGGCGGTCGCCTCCTAAATCGTAACGGAGGCGCGCGAAGGTTGGCTCAGAGCGGTCGGAAATCGCTCGTTGAGTGCAATGGCAGAAGCCAGCCTGACTGCGAGACTGACAAGTCGAGCAGAGTCGAAAGACGGCCATAGTGATCCGGTGGTCCCAAGTGGGAGGGCCATCGCTCAACGGATAAAAGGTACGCCGGGGATAACAGGCTGATACTGCCCAAGAGTCCATATCGACGGCAGTGTTTGGCACCTCGATGTCGGCTCATCTCATCCTGGGGCTGGAGCAGGTCCCAAGGGTACGGCTGTTCGCCGTTTAAAGAGGTACGTGAGCTGGGTTTAGAACGTCGTGAGACAGTTCGGTCCCTATCTTCCGTGGGTGTAGGATACTTGAGAGGAGTTGCCCCTAGTACGAGAGGACCGGGGTGAACGATCCACTGGTGGACCAGTTGTTATGCCAATAGCAGTGCTGGGTAGCTATGATCGGACAGGATAACCGCTGAAGGCATCTAAGCGGGAAGCCCCCCTCAAAACAAGGTATCCCTGAGAGCCGAGGTAGACCACCTCGTCGATAGGCCAGAGATGTAAGCGTGGTAACACGTTCAGTTGACTGGTACTAATTGCTCGATAGGCTTGATTTGATCCAGTAGAAGCAAGACTTCAACTTATCAATCAAAAGCATACACATACAATCAGTTGTACATGACTTGGAACAAACAACGCTCAGCACTTCAGTGGTGACAGCGCAGGAACAGGTATCCCACAGATACCCTACCTCCCGCCGTCCCTCTTAAAAGCAGAGCGCTTGAGGACTTTATTTGGTTTGGTGATCATAGCGCGAGCAAAACACCTGGTCCCATCCCGAACCCAGCCGTTAAGTGCCGTAGCGCCGATGGTACTGCGTCTTAAGACGTGGGAGAGTAGGTCATCGCCAAACCTAATAAGGTCCTCAAATCAGTATCTCTCAACGATGATCAAAATTAAACAAAACCGCCGCAGCTCATAGAGCAGCGGCGGTTTTGCTTTGTGAGGCGGTGGTGTGAATGTACCCCCAAAATGGCCTTCCGAATTTTCGCGACGCAAATGGTACGGGCGCTGCTTAAAATCTCAAGAAAAATATGACTTTTATGTGCGAATCTCCTTGCAGCACCCCCATCATAAGTTTAGAACCTACTTATTGGCGCGGGATGGAGCAGCCCGGTAGCTCGTCAGGCTCATAACCTGAAGGTCGTAGGTTCAAATCCTACTCCCGCAACCAATAAACAAAGGCCTACAGCGTTCATCGCTGTGGGCCTTTTTTTCTGTGTCCGTGCAGTGTCCGGAAATGCGTGTGAGCATAAGAGTCAGAAAAGCTGACCGAAGTAGACCGTACCCCTTTATTTAGGGGAGAAAAACGCCTGCTTAGGGTCCTGCCGCGAACACGCGACTCGCGTTTGCAGAAACTGATCTGGTTTTAAGTGGTGCACGTGAATTCTTGGACCTTTTCAAACCTATTAATCGCTTCGGCATAAGTCGACATTGAGCGTGGATTTGGGTGCGGAGATGAGCCCAATGTTCGGTCGGACTGGAGTCCCTTAGGGCCAACCAGGCGTATCAGAAAGTATAGTCTGCTCTACCCGTCTGGTTCAGCACGGCAACGTGTCTCGTGATGAGGTTCTGAACGTTTCCTGCTTGAACTGTAGATTTCCACGCAGAAGTGAGCCGGGTTTTCCATCGAGAAGTGAGCCACCTTTAAGTTATGTTTCGGGTGTCAGGCTCTGGTCAATGCATGATTGTCCTCCCTCTTTTTCTGCGCCGCTACGGCTGCACTGGCTTTGAAGCGGAAGCTATCGTTTCCGGTCTCCAAGATGTGGCAACGGTGGGTTAGGCGGTCGAGGAGTGCGGTCGTCATCTTAGGATCGCCGAAGACGGTAGCCCATTCGCTGAAGCTCAGGTTCGTGGTGATGACGACGCTGGTGCGCTCGTAGAGTTTGCTGAGCAGATGGAAGAGCAGCGCGCCGCCTGATGCACTGAACGGCAGGTAGCCAAGTTCGTCCAGGATCACGAGATCCAGGCGGACGAGGCTTTCGGCAAGATGCCCAGCTTTGCCTTTTGCCTTCTCTTGCTCGAGCGTGTTGACGAGCTCGATGGTCGAGAAGAAGCGAACCTTGCGGCGGTGATGTTCGACAGCCTGCACGCCAAGGGCTGTCGCGACATGCGTTTTGCCGGTGCCGGGGCCACCGATCAGCACAACGTTCTGGGCACCATCCATGAACTCGCAGCGATGCAGCTGCCTTACAGTGGCCTCGTTGATCTCACTGGCCGCAAAGTCGAAGCCTGACAGTTCTTTATAAGCCGGGAAGCGTGCCGCCTTCATGTGATATGCAATGGAGCGCACCTCCCGTTCTGCGACCTCAGCCTTCAACAACTGGGCAAGCATCGGCACCGCAGCGTCGAATGCTGGTGCGCCTTGTTCCATGAGGTCGGTGACAGCTTGCGCCAGGCCGTGCATCTTCAGGTTGCGGAGCATGATGATGATGGCGCCGCTGGCGGGATCATGACGCATGATGACCTCCGGCGGTCCGGGCCCGCAGACCATCATAGCGTTCGACATTGGCTTCTGGTTCGCGCTGAAGGATCAGCGCCTGCTGCGTATCGATGTCGGGCCCGCCGACCGTCTTTCCGTCGATAAGACGGTGCAGAAGGTTCAGCACATGGGTCTTGGTCGCGACACCTTCAGCCAGGGCCATTTCCACGGCGACCAGCACAGCCTGTTCGTCGTGATGCAGAACCAGCGCCAAGATGTCGACCATCTCCCGGTCACCGCCGGGGCGACGCAACATGAGATCTTGCAGCTGCTTGAGGGCTGGAGGGAATTCGGAAAAGGGGGCACCGTTCCGCAAGGCACCGGGCTTGCGCTGGAGAACGGCCAGGTAATGCCGCCAGTTGTAAATCGTGCGTGGTGGCAATTGGTGGCTGCGCTGGATCACCCGCGTATGTTCGCACAGGATCTGTCCTTCGGCGGCGATCACCAGATGTTCAGGATAAACCCGCAAGCTCACCGGGCGGTTCGCAAATGACGCTGGAACGCTGTAGCGATTGCGTTCAAAGCTGATCAGACAGGTCGGCGATACCCGCTTGCTATGCTCGACAAAGCCATCGAATGCGGGTGGTAATGGCATCAGAGCTGCTTGTTCGGCGGCCCAAACGTCAGCAACGCTCCCGGGTAATGCTGCGTGCGGGATCTTACCCCATAATACGACACACTGCTGTTCCAGCCAGTCGTTCAGAGCCGCAAGATCGGGGAAGTCCGGCATGGGTTGCCACAGTCGATGTCGGGAATCCTGCACGTTCTTCTCGACCTGCCCCTTCTCCCAGCCTGCGGCCGGATTGCAGAACGCTGGCTCAAATACATAGTGGTTCGCCATTGCGAGAAAGCGCATGTTGACCTGTCGCTCCTTTCCGCGACCGACGCGATCGACTGCCGTCTTCATATTGTCGTAAATCCCGCGCCCCGGGATGCCACCGAAGACCCGGAACCCATGCCAATGAGCGTCGAACAGCATCTCGTGCGTTTGTAGCAGATAGGCTCGGACCAGAAAGGCACGGCTGTGCGACAGCTTGATGTGGGCGACTTGCAGCTTCGTGCGCTCACCACCCAGAACGGCAAAATCCTCGCTCCAGTCGAACTGGAACGCCTCGCCCGGGCGGAACGAAAGCGGCACAAAGGTGCCGCGCCCCGTCGTCTGCTGATCCCGTTGCCGATCGGCCCGCCACTCACGCGCAAAAGCCGCAACCCGGCCGTAGGACCCGTCAAATCCGAGAACCATCAGATCGGCATGCAATTGCTTCAGCGTGCGCCGCTGCTTGCGCGACTTGCCGGCCTCCGCCTTCAGCCACCCGGTCAGCTTGTCGACGAACGGATCGAGCTTACTTTGCCGCTCCGGC
Organism: Sulfitobacter sp. DSM 110093; assembly: GCF_022788715.1. Taxonomy (NCBI): domain Bacteria; kingdom Pseudomonadati; phylum Pseudomonadota; class Alphaproteobacteria; order Rhodobacterales; family Roseobacteraceae; genus Sulfitobacter; species Sulfitobacter sp. DSM 110093. The sequence goes on along the minus strand of NZ_CP085167.1, from coordinate 3,087,557 downwards.
GTCGTGAACTGCGGCTCGATCGTGCCCGCGTTCAAATATTTGGTGATGGTGTTGCGCGACATCCCCGTGCGACGCGCGATCTCGCGGGTCGATAGTTTCTCGCGCAGTGCCATACGTCGAATGATGTTCAAAAGTCCCATGTGTATCACTCCAATGTCCCCCATTGCGCATCGCGCTGGAGGAAAGGTCACATGGCTCAAATCTCAGTGGAAATTATCTGCTCACCCGGCTCACTTCTGCGTGGAAATCTACACCACTCGGCTGAGGAGGAGAACCGCATTGTTTTGGCCGGATTGCGCGGGGAGGAAAGCATCTCGGCGTTATGTTGCTGCGAGGGCATCTCTGACAACCTATACTACACGTGGTCGAAGGAATTGGTTGAGGCTGGAAAGGGTCGTTTTCCGGCGACACAGCGTGTCAGGCGACATCGCTTGAGGTATAGGAGTTGCGATCGGAGGCCATGGCTCTAAAGGATTGCGTGGCCGACCTCCCCCTTGAGAACCGTCTGCTCATAAAAGCATGATAGGAGCTGGGGAGTTCGAGGGATGAGGTTTCTACTACCCGACAGTCGGCGCTTGCTGCGATGAGAGGGCAGAAATCTAGAAGCTGGAGGTCATTCGCACGGTTAAGGGATCACACCTACCCCTAAAAAGTACCCTTGATATGCTGGGCATCCCGCGCACGACATTTAACCGATGGTATGACCGCTATGTCGAAGGCGGCCTTGATGTATTGGCGGACCGCGCGCCTCGGCCCAAATCGGTCTGGAACCGTATTCCGCAGGGCCCGCGGGATGATCTGATCGAGTTTGCGCTGGAATATGAGGCGCTGACCAGAGCAGTTCAAAGGTAAAACGATCGCCATCAACCAGATGCTCCTCCTTGAACGCCAGATCGGGGCCTTCGTCGAATATTGCAATAACCAGCGTCACCACAGGAGCCTGAACAACGTCATACCAGCCGATGACTACTTTAGTAGGGACAAAGCCATTCTAAGAGAATGAGAAAAAATCAAGGAACAGCCAATCCAATGCCGCCGCTTGAACACCAAAAACAAACCGCATAATCAATTACGCAACCGAGCCAGAGCCTCCAATGCTCAAACTGCTCTGATGTCCCATTTTATGTGACGACGGGCGCGGAACCAATACCAAACCGATGAAACCCCTTACTCAAGCAGAACCAATATATATGGTATGCCACAACAGAGATAAATGCCCACGACCAGTCGGAGGTCTATAGGTGATTCCCCCTTTCTACTTCGCTCTCGCAACCGTCCTTCTTGTGGCGCCTAAGACCCTCGACCATCATTCTGATGCTAGAACATTGGTGACTGCTGATGCCATGTTCAGCATGAACATAAATGATGGCACGCAAGCCGATGGGCCAGGGCTGGCGTTCGGCTTGAACGGCATCACAGATTGGTCGACACAACAGCCATTCATCAATGTATTCAAAACCGCCCGGCCTTGGATCGGTCATAATGAGGGGCGTTGGGGTGGTACGGAGGCGGAGGATCTGGACGCCATGGGGGTGCTTGATCAGAGCGGCTGGCCGACGGAAATCCCCGACGGTCTCACGAGTATAGAAACCTTCATCCTTACCGAATTGCCCGAAGAGGCGACCCATGCGGCGGGTACCTATCATCTGAGCTATGAAGGCAACGGCGAGATCCAGATCGTTAACGGCTCGAATGTGGACTACGAGGGTGGCACGATCACATTTGACTATACGCCCAATAACGGCAGGCTAATAGGCGTGCAGATCCATGAGACTGATACGTTGGACACGGGGGACTACATCCGCGAGATCGAAGTGGTTCATACAGACAATTTGCACGCTCATACCAATGGCGCAATCTTCAATCCGTTGTGGGTTGATGTCATCGATGATGTGCATGCCCTGCGCTTTATGGATTGGATGAATACGAATAATTCAAAGGTCTCGTCTTGGGAAGATGCGACTGGCGTAAACAATTACACTTACGCGTCCGGCGCGCCTGTAGAGATCATGGTGGAATTGGCGAACCAGACTGGCACCGAGCCTTGGTTCACCATTCCTTACCACGCAGATAGCGACTATATCGAGCAGTTCTCAACCTATGTACGCGACTTCCTCAGACCTGAATTGCGGGCGCATTTTGAATTGTCTAACGAAGTCTGGAACTGGCAGTTTGAGCAGGCGCACCAATCCCACGCAGATTCCGTCGATCGCTTTGGCGTCCAGCACGGCGATGGCTGGGTCCAGAACTATGGCGCCAAATCTGCCGAAATGGCCGAGGTCCTTGATAGGATCTTTGCGGATCACGAAGATCGGCTTGTGAAGGTAATAAGCACGCAGACGGGCTGGCTGGGGCTGGAAGACGCCATCCTCAACGCGCCAGCTTGGCAGGAAATGGGTAACGCGCCTCCATACCAAAGCTTTGATACCTATGCGATCACGGGATACTTTGATGGTGGTCTCGGCGGGGACAAGGCAGAGACGGTGCGCGATTGGATCTCTCAGAGCCGCACCGCCGCTGAGACCGCTGCAGACGATCAAGACCTTCTAGGCCAAGCGCGCGCTGCATGGATCGAAGAGCATCAATATGATGTGGCCAATGAGCGCGCCATTCAAGAACTACGGGATGGAACGGTGACTGGCGATAACACCGGCTCTCTGGTCAAATTGATGGAGGTTTTTGAGTACCACGCCAAAGTTGCCCAAGGGCACGGCCTCGATTTAGTGATGTATGAGGGCGGTACGCATATCGTTGGCATTGGAGAGAATGTCGACGATGAAGACCTATCCGAGTTCTTTCAGCAGCTTAACTATTCCGACGGAATGGGCGAACTGTATGGCGAACTCTTGAACAACTGGGAAGCCGCAGGTGGCAGTCTGTTTAATGCTTTTGTCGATGTCGGACGCTCTAGCAAATGGGGAAGCTGGGGGGCTTTGCGTCATTTAAATGATAAAACTGCGCGGTATGAACAACTGATGGCATTTAACAAAGCACACCCGCGCCGCTGGAATGGAGATCTGCCAAATACTCGCAGCGGTTCAGTCGAGCCTGTTGTGGTCAAGGGTTCAGAAGAGCCAGATTGAGCGTAGCTTCCTTCCCACCATAAAAAACATAATTTAATCAGCAGGCTGACATCCGTGCTCATTTGCAGTCTGCTGCGCCGTGGAGCCAGCCGGAAGGCCCTAGCAGCAGGACAGCCCGAAGATGAACAAACCACGCGTACTTGTCATGGCAGAGGCTGCAAACCCTGAATTGGTAAGTGTGCCGCTGGTCGGCTGGTCCTTGGCCAATGCTCTGCGGAGCGTGGCAGATGTACATATCGTCACGCAGGTTCGTAATCGCGATGCTTTCCTTCGGGCGGGGCTGAAAGAAGGGACAGATTTCACCAGCGTAGATACCGAGAAGGTCGCCGCACCGCTTTGGCGTTTTAGCAAACTTTTTGGCCCCGGCGCTTGGACTGCAAAGCAAGCACTCTCTGCCATCCCAGATGCATATTTTGAGCGGATGGTCTGGCAGCGGTTCGGCGCCGGCATCACGGCGGGCGAGTGGGACATCGTCCATCGCGTTACGCCGCTTACGCCGACCAAGCCCAGCTATGTGGCGCGCCAATGCGCAAAGGTTGGGGTTCCTTTTGTATTGGGCCCGCTTAATGGCGGTGTGCCTTGGCCAAAGGGGTTTGACAAAGAGCGCCGCCGCGAAGGGGAATGGCTGTCGTATGTGCGCAGTGCTTACAAGCTGCTTCCCATGCGGGGGGCTACGTTAACGGCGGCTTCTGCCATCATGGTGGGATCAAAATTTACAATGGGTGAAATCCCGCAGGTCCATTCTGCAAAGACAATATACCTTCCCGAGAATGGCATCGATGTTGAGCGTTTCCATCTACAGGCTGCGCCAGCGGCAGGCGATGGCCCGCTGCGAGCCTGTTTCGTGGGGCGAATGGTGCCTTACAAGGGGGCCGATATGTTGATCGAGGCTGCTGCGCCCTTACTCAAAGCGGGCAAGTTGACGCTTACGTTAATTGGCGATGGCCCTATGCTGCCGGAGCTCAAGCAAAGCGTTGTGTCCTTAGGCCTTGATGGCACCGTTGAATTCTCTGGCTGGTTGGTGCACGCGCAAGTTCAAAAGGTTATGGCATCCTGTGATCTATTAACCTTCCCTTCTATTCGTGAATTTGGGGGGGGAGTCGTTTTGGAGGCGATGGCCTTGGGCCTGCCGCCGTTGGTGGTGGATTATGCCGGCCCCGGGGAGCTGGTGCAATCTAAGTGGGGGTACACGATCCCAATCGGGCCGCGTGCGGACATCATAAGGGATCTGCGCGATGCGCTTGAGCAACTTATCATCGAACCGCAGGAATTGCTTAAAAAAGGAATGGCGGCCCGTGCCCGTGTTGAGGAAACCTTCACTTGGTCACAGAAAGCGGCGCAAGTCGCCCAAGTCTATGACTGGGTGCGCGCACCAGTAGGCCCGGCACCGACCCTTATTGATTGAGCGCTACGAGAAGTCTTAACCACGGCTCGGCGCGCAACTTTGACCGATTGCGCCCAATGGACTGGTGAAGCAGAACGGAAAGCTAAAGCCAACCCACCGCAGCCCATACACCAAACGCGCGATTTTCCTGCCCGGCGTGGGGTTATTGGCAGCAAACTCTTGACTTCCCGACCGTCAAACGGTGTACCTGCCCAAAACCTGAATTAGCCCTAGGAAGGGACCATCATGCACGCCTATCGCAGCCATACCTGTGCCGATCTGAGCCTTGAGAACAAGGGTGACAATGTGCGCCTGTCCGGCTGGGTGCACCGGGTACGGGATCACGGCGGCGTGCTGTTTCTCGACCTGCGCGACCACTACGGCATTACCCAAGTGATCTGCGACCCCGACAGCCCTGCCTTCGCCGAAATGGAGAAGGTCCGTGCAGAATGGTGCGTGCGCATCGACGGCACGGTAAAGGCGCGGGATGAAAGCTTGGTTAATCCCAAGCTGCCGACAGGCGCGATCGAAGTCTATGCGCGTGAGATCGAAGTGTTGGGCTCTGCTGCCGAACTGCCGCTGCAAGTATTTGGCGATCAAGAATATCCCGAGGAAACGCGCCTGCGGTATCGTTACCTCGACCTGCGTCGTGAGAAGATGCAAAAGAACATGACGATGCGCTCGGATGTGGTCACCTCGATCCGCAAGCGCATGTGGGATCAAAACTTCCGCGAATTCCAGACGCCGATCATCACCGCCTCCTCCCCCGAAGGCGCGCGCGATTTCCTCGTGCCGTCGCGTCTGCATCCGGGCAAGTTCTATGCGCTGCCGCAGGCGCCGCAGCAGTTCAAACAGCTGCTCATGGTCTCAGGCTTTGACAAATACTTCCAGATCGCGCCTTGCTTCCGCGACGAAGACCCGCGCGCTGACCGTTCGCCGACCGATTTTTACCAACTCGACATGGAAATGTCCTTCGTCACCCAGCAGGATGTATTCGATACGATCCAGCCGGTCATCGCGGGCGTGTTCGAAGAGTTCGGCGGCGGCAAGAAGGTCGACGAGACATGGGAGCAGATTTCCTACAAAGACGCCGCCCTGTGGTATGGCTCCGACAAGCCCGACCTGCGCAACCCTATCAAGATGCAGGTCGTGTCCGACCATTTCCGCGATTCCGGTTTCGCGATCTTTGCCAAATTGCTAGAGCAGGACGGCACCGAAATCCGCGCGATCCCCGCGCCCACAGGTGGCAGCCGCAAGTTTTGCGACCGGATGAACGCCTTTGCGCAAAAGGAAGGTCTGCCCGGTATGGGGTATATCTTCTGGCGCGATCAGGGCAACGGCATGGAAGCCGCTGGCCCTCTGGCCAAGAACATCGGCCCCGAGCGGACCGAGGCAATCCGCCAGCAACTTGGCCTTGAAGTCGGCGATGCAGCCTTCTTCCTTGGTGGTAAGCCCAAGTCGTTTGAAGCGGTCGCAGGTCGTGCGCGAAACGTGATCGGTGAAGAGTTGAATCTCACCGATAAAAACCGCTTCGCCTTTGCATGGATCGTTGATTTCCCGATCTACGAAAAGGACGAAGAAACCGGCAAGATCGACTTTGAGCACAACCCCTTCTCGATGCCGCAAGGCGGGATGGAAGCGCTTCAAGGTGATCCGCTTAAGGTGTTGGGGTACCAGTATGACCTTGCATGCAACGGTTATGAACTGGTGTCGGGCGCAATCCGAAACCACAAGCCCGAGATCATGTTCAAAGCCTTTGAGATCGCCGGCTATGGCGAAGATGAGGTGCGCAAGCGCTTTGGCGGCATGGTTAACGCCTTCCAATACGGCGCACCGCCCCACGGTGGTTGTGCGGCAGGCATCGACCGGATTGTCATGTTGCTGGCAGAAGAGGCGAACATCCGCGAAGTGATCCTGTTCCCGATGAACCAGCGCGCCGAAGACCTGATGATGGACGCCCCCAGCGAGCCCACCAGCGATCAGCTGATGGAGCTGGGTCTGCGGGTCATCCCGCAGGAGTGAACCTGTCTAAATGAACGTCACCCCCGGTTCAGTCGGGGGTGATATTGCCCGGAAGGATGCCCAGCACCAGAACCGGGCAGCCGCCACTGCGCCCGGCGGCGATGCGACTGATCAGCTTGTGCGTGCCAGTGGTGCTGGCTCCGAATTTCGCGCTTACGGTTTTGTCGGTCTCATTGCCGAATTTATCCAAGCAATTTCCCAGTGATTTGAAAAAGTCGTTCGACAATTCACGTGTCACGATGACCCCTACGTCTATGACGCCAGCCTCAAAAAAGCTGCGGAAGGCATAGAGATCGCGGTCGTAGGTCTGGTCTTTGCTGTTCCACTCATAGTCAAAGGCCACGCGTGCGCGCCAGAAGTCGACCATATGGTTGTGGATGAAATCTTCGCGGATGATGCGGTCGACTTCGGGGGCACTGTCGCCCTTGCCGGCGGTCAGTTGCACCAGCAGGTCCGCTTTGATCCGCACTTCCTCATGAAAATTCTCAGCCGCCGCATACTCCGCGAAACGGGTGGTTGCCGACATGCGGTTGCCCCCCGGTGCGCGGATTTCGCTGCGGCTGATCGTGAACTGACGCAGCACGCGGATGATCGCAGCAAGTTCTTCCGGCGCGCGCTGTTGCAGCACGGCAGCGGCGCTGCGGTAGCTGGTGACGGAATAGCGGTCGCGCAGATCGGCAGGCAGCAAGTCTTCGACAAGCCTGTCGCTGTCGAAAACCGCATCGTCGATGCGCCGCGCCAGATTACTCAGCCGCGACACTGGAATTGTAGCTGTAAGTCTTCCAATCGGGCTTGTAATCCGCTTCGGCCTGATTGCCCCAAACGGTCCAACCCTCGCGCACACCGCGCCCAAAAAGTTCGAGGTAGGGGCCCCAAGAGCAGCTTTCGATCAGTTCATATTGCTCATCCGGTTTGCGCGAATGCTCGCGTTTACGGGTCTGCATCATGTTCACCTGACGCCGTCCGGCATCCAAGGTGCGCACGTTCTTGCCGCGCACGCCGAACAGCAAAATTTCGGTCACGTTGCGGAAATAGAACCCCACACCGCGCCCGTCACTGCCGCCATCTTTGCGGATTTTGTGCCAGACGATGTTGGATTTATATTCAAATCCCCAAGCCTTGAGAACCTGCAGTCCTTCAGGCAGCAGCGCGTTTGGCACCCACATGTAACAATGCGCGCGGTCTTCGAGGTGATCGGCCACGGGCAGGGCGCAGATATCCTCAACCGTCATCGTGGGATAACGGGCCAAGCGCTTATGCTCGGGCGCGACCTTGCCGGTGCGGTTGGTGAAGCGCCACGGCGGGTCCGCCATGACGCATCCAAACCGGTCTTTGCCCAGAAAGTCGCGTAGGTCTTGTGATGGATTATCGCTCATATCCAATATATTGCGTTTCCCTGCGCTTTCTTGCAACCGCAACCTGCCCTTAGGGGCTGGATATCCACAAGAACGTTAAGGGAACACATCTAGCAGGTGCAACTGGCTTGGGTCAATCCTCAAGGCTGTCTTCGCGTTTTTTATCAATGAGCTTGGCTTCCTTTTCCTTGCGCTTCAGGAACTTGTCGCCAAATTCGTCGTTCTGCTCTTTACCGATAACCTTCTTGGCGCGGGTGAAAAGCTCGTCTTCTTCCTCGTCCATGTGATGCTCATAATCATGCTTGAGCTGCTTGAAACGAGTCAGCCAAGCGGAGGACGACATGTCAGTTTCGCGCAACTCTTCCATGATGTCGTCAAGCTGCTGGTGCTCATGGACGGAATGGCGCGCGTGATCTTGGCCCCATGTTTCAGACATTAGCTTGGAATAAAACGTCTCTTCCTCGGCTGCGGCATGGGATTTTACGTCATGGTAAAAACGGTCCCAAGCGTCACGGCGTTCGGCGCTGTCGCCTTCTGTGTCGACAATGGTGTTGAGCAACGCGCGATGGTCGTCATGATCGTCTTTGATCGCGTCATAGATGGAGGGCATGGGAAATATCCTTCGGTGTTACCTGTTGGTAACGCCGCAGGGGCAGGCGGGTTCCCGGCTTAAAAGACCACGGCAGCAGCCGCTTGGCTTGCGATCCGTTGAAAGGGGCCATCTGCTTGGGCGTGGACCGCGGCTGCGATAACAACCAAAAGCCCAAAGATATTGGCACCGACAACGATCCAATCGACCGGCTTTTCGGCCTTTGTTGTATGTCTGGTGTCTGTCAGGCTCATCTCACCCTCCTAGGGTGTCGGTTCGATCTATGCATAATGCTGAAGGTTGAATGTGGCATGAATGTGTAAACAGGGGGCCGAGAGAGGGGTCTGTGGCGATTAATTCAAGTTTATTCATCTTGGCGGGCTTGAAGGCGCAGTGCATAACTTAGCCCATGAAGAGCAAACCAGCCGAACGCCCTGTCGGGGCCCCTGTCGAAAATTGGGCACCCCCCGCGCGGCCCAGCGGTGAAACGCTGGCCGGACAGCATGTGTTGTTGGAGCCCCTTTCGGCAGAGCGTCATGCCGCGCTTTTGTACCGCGCCTATGCGGGAGAGGACCACGTTTGGGATTACCTGCCCTATGGGCCATTCTCTTCGGCCTCCCAATACCACCGCTGGGTGCGTGACAGTGAGGGGAAGGCCGATCCCTATTTCTTTGCCGTCAAAAGCCTTGCGCAGGAGCAATGGGTGGGGGTGGCAAGCTTCCTGCGGATCAATCCCGAAGCAGGCAGTATAGAAGTTGGCCACATCAACTTTAGCCCCGCTCTACAGCGCACTCCGGCGGCGACAGAGGCAATATTTCTGATGATGCAATGGGCCTTTGACGCAGGGTATCGGCGGTTCGAATGGAAATGCGATGCGCTGAACGGTCCTTCTCGTCGTGCGGCGCAGCGGTTGGGGTTAAGCTATGAGGGTGTCTTTCGGCAGGCCACGATCGTAAAGGGGCGCAACCGCGACACTGCTTGGTTCGCCGCGGTTGATGCAGAGTGGCCCGCATTGAAAGAGGCGTTCGAGGCTTGGCTTTCCCCCCGTAATTTCGACGCGCATGGACAGCAGGAGGAACGTTTGGGCGATCTGACCCGCCTTGTCCGCGTTGCGAGCGATCCAGCGCTTTAGGCGGCCCATTCGCCGATGGCGTTAAATTGCTATCCTTTCGGCCAACCGGTGCTGGATCATCCCCGCAATATCGGCGGTTTCCGGGCCTGCGGGTTGTCCAAGCGCGCGTTTATGGGCCAATGCCCGCGCCGCTTCTTCCAATCGAAGGTCATTTGCCGAACGGGCCACACCGCAAAGAAATTGCGCTACATAGTCAAGCGTTTGATCATTGGGATGGTCCCCCAGCACACCTGCGATATGGGCGATGTCATCTTGAAACCCGATTAGGTCAGGGGTGACATACTCATCAGGGAGGGCACGTGGCCCAAGCGGGCGGCGCTCTTCGGATAGGGCAGCAAGAATGGCCTGCTGAAAGGACGAAAGCGATGTAATCGGCTTGGCCAAAAAACCATCCACACCAGCGGCGCGGGCGTCAGGTTCTTTATGGATGTCGCCAGAGATGGCGATGATCGCTTCGACCCGCGGTGTGCTTTGTGTCAGTTCGGCGATCAAATCCAACCCGCAGCCATCCGGCAAGCCAAGGTCAACCAGCGCGACGGTGGGGCGGTAGACCTGCAAGTGCCGCCGCGCAGAGCGCAGGCAATCCGCACGCCTGATCCGCGCGCCGGAACGCAGGCACAGCAGGCGCATCGCCTCACAGGCAAAGCGGCTGTCCTCTACCACTAGAACGGTAAGGCCCAGCAGCGGTCGCTCCGCCGTGGGGGTGAGGGTCGGTCTTTCAAAGGGGTCGGTATCGTCCATCATCGCCTCCAACAACAACTGCGGTGCCATCGTTACGCCGTTTTGGCTAACGACGCGTTAACGTGACGCATTGTTGTTCATCGGGTGTGCGGGCATAAAGCGGGCGAAACACGAGGAGCATCCAAGATGATCGGACGTCTTAACCATGTGGCCATCGCCGTGCCGGATCTCGAAGCGGCGGCGGATCAGTATCGCCACGCGCTCGGCGCCAAGGTCGGCGCGCCGCAGGCCGAACCGGATCACGGGGTGACCGTGATCTTCATCGAGCTGCCAAACACCAAGATCGAACTGCTGCACCCGCTGGGCGATGACAGTCCGATCAACGGCTTTTTGGAAAAGAACCCGGCGGGCGGCATCCACCATATCTGCTATGAGGTCGACGATATCATCGCGGCGCGCGATCACCTGAAATCCACCGGCGCGCGGGTGCTGGGTTCGGGCGAGCCTAAGATCGGCGCCCATGGCAAGCCGGTGCTGTTCCTGCATCCCAAAGATTTCAACGGCGCGCTCGTCGAGCTTGAGGAGGTCTGAGCATGGGTATCGTTTCTGGCCTCGTGCTATTTGCCATTATTTGGTCGATGTCGTTCATGATCGCCCTGCCAATCCGGGTGCAAACCCAAGGGGACGCGGGCGAGGTGGTTCCGGGCACCCACGCGGGCGCGCCCGAGCAGCATCATTTGGGCCGCAAGGCGCTGTGGACTACGCTGGTTGCTGCGATCATCTGGGCGATCTGCGCTACGATCATCCTGTCGGGCTGGATCAGCGTGGCGGATATCGAAGGCTGGCTGCATCCGAATGCGGCACCAACGCATGGTACAGGTGGGTAAAAGTCGCCGCGCCTAGGATCGGGATCAGCAGGTTCAGCAGCGGCACCGACAGCGGCACCGCCATCAGCACCCCGGCCATCCAGATGGTTCCCGCATGGCGGCGGCGCAGGCGCTTGGCCTCGTCCCGCCCATGGCGGCGCAGCGCGGCTAGAGTGAAATATTCGCGCCCCAGTAAGAACCCGTTCAGCCCCCAAAAGATGAACAGCGCTGCCGGGGCGAAGAGCAGGTATAGCACCAGCGCCAGCAGGTTTGCCCCTACCAGCACGCCCATGAAGTTGACGGTATCGCGGATCGCATCGCCGATGCCGACACGGTGAGCTGGGGGCAGATGCGGGTAGTGCACCTCTTCCACCGCATCGGCCACGTCATCGAGAAACATCGAGGTGATCGCCGAGGCGACGGGCACCATGAGAAAGACCGAGAGGACCATCAGCAGGATCAGCGCGCTCCAGCTCAGCAGATCGTCGAGCCAGTTGACCTCGCCCAATACCGGAAGCCAAGCGTCTTCGGGCGTAATCCAATCCACCAGATAGGCAAAGCCCGCTGTGGCCGCGACCAGCAGCGCCAGCGACAGGCCAACGCCGAGTAGCACCACCTTGCGAAAGCGCGCATCGCCCAACTGGCCAAGCGCGCGGGTGAAGGACCGCAGGATCGTGCTTACAGCCATGTCGTGATCTCGTCGATGTCAGGACGCGGGCGTTCTGGTGGGGCGGCGGTTTCGGTGCCGATATGGATGATCCCCGCGATGCGCTCATGCGGGGCGAGGGCAAGGCCTTCCTCCATGAATCCCCGGTCGTGGCTAGCCCACCCGCTGAGCCAATTCGCGCCCCAACCCGCGGCGAGGGCGGCGTTGAGCAGCGCAAGGCAGACGGCCCCGGCGGAGTAGGTCTGCTCTAGTGGTGGGATCTTGGGTGAAGGCTTTTGCACCTCAATCACCGCCACAGCGAGGTTGCCTTGATCGAACTGGCCGCGCCCCTTGGCGATGTCCTCAGGCGCAAGGCCAAGAGCCACGCCACGTTGCTCAGCCACTTCGGCCAATCGCGCCATTGCCGCGCGGTCGATGACGACAAAGCGCCACGGCTCCAGCTTGCCGTGATCCGGCGTGCGGGCGGCGGCGGTCAGAAGCGGGCGCAGGGCCTCGGCATCGGGCACCGGCAGCCCAAGCGTCTTGGCCGGGCGCGAACGGCGGTTTTGCAGAAAGGCGAGGGCGGCGGGATCAGGTGTCGGCATTGCGGTCTCTTACAGGTCCAGTTCCCGCGCCATATCGTCAATCGACTGGCGCAGGAAGGCGTCAAAGGCAGGCGAGGGTTGGCGGGCATGCAGGGCGCGGGCCATTGGATCGGGCGCGTCGATCTTGCTGCCGCTGAGCGCGGCAATCGTGGCATGGCCACAGAAGGGGACATAGGCCTCGGAATAGCCGCCCTCATGCACCAGCACCAGCTTGCCGTCACAGACATTTTCAGCGGTGTCGCGAATGCGCTTGGTCATCTCGGCAAAGGTGTCGGCGGTGGCCTGCATCCGCGCCAGCGGATCGACAATTGCTGCGTCATAGCCGCAGGCGACGATAATCATGTCGGGGGCGAAGGCCTCGATCGCGGGGATCACCACGCGGTCCATCGCATGTAGGTACGCGGTGTGGCCTGAGCCCGCGTGCATCGGCAGGTTGATGTTATGGCCTTCGCCAGCACCGCGCCCGCGATCTGCCAGCGCGCCCGTGTCGATGGGGTAATTCCCCTCTTGGTGCAGAGAGATCGTCAGCACGTCATCGCGATCATAATAGATCGCCTCGGTGCCATTGCCGTGGTGCACGTCCCAGTCCAGCACGACGACGCGCTTGGCCAGCCCCTTGGCCTGTGCGGCCTCAATGGCGATGGCGATATTGGCCAACAAGCAGAACCCGTTGGGCAAATCTGGCAGGCAGTGATGCCCCGGCGGGCGGCTGAGCGCATAGGCATTGTCGAGATCGCCGCGTGCCACGGCATCCACCGCGGCGACGGCCAGCCCGGCAGACAACGCGGCCAGTTCATAGCCGCCGCGGGCGAAGGGGACCGCATGGCCCAATTCCCCGCCCCCCGCGTCAGAGAGGCGCTTGAATTCTCCAAGGTAAGTTTCCGGATGCACCCGTGCCAGCGCCTCGCGGCTTGCCGGGGCGGCGCTGCGGGTGTCGAGTTCTGCAAACAGGCCCGTTACCTCCATGAGGTTCTTCATCCGCCGCTTTGTCTCAGGATTCTCGGGAAGACCGCCAGCGGCCAAGGGCTGCACCAACCCGCCCACCGGCATGGTAAATGCGTAGTTCCCGCCCGCGTGCCAAAAGCAGCGTTCATCCCAGAAAAAGCCCGTTGTCATGCTGTGATCCCCTTTATTGTTGCGGGGAAGTTGGCGCAGGGCGGCGGGTTTGTCCATGGGCGGATGGGGGTGAACGCGCGCGGTCGTTTTGGGACAGCGGCGGGATGCGGTATTTGGAAAAGGATGAAGGGGGGAGGGGCGCGTGGTTTGACCGCTTAGCTCTGGGCGCGAGCCTAGCGCCTTGGGGAAAGACGCTAGGTATCGGCGGCCGGTTAGCCGACCATGCCGATGATTTCATAAGTGCGTTTGAGGATCGGCGCGGTGATTTCGCGGGCTTGTTCGGCGCCACGGGCCAAGATGCGGTCGATTTCGCTCGTGTCGGCCATCAGGCGCTGCATCTCTGCGGTGATCGGGCCCATCTTGGACACGGCAAGTTCGGCCAGCGCGGGTTTGAAAGTGCCGAACTGTTGGCCGCCCACCTCGGTCAAGACTTGATCGATAGTTTGATCGCTGAGTGCGGCGTAGATGTTCACAAGATTGCGCGCCTCGGGGCGGTCTTTCAGGCCTTCGGCCTCGGACGGCAGGGCATCTGGGTCGGTCTTGGCCTTGCGGAACTTCTTGGCGATCGTATCGGCATCGTCGGTCAGGTTGATGCGGCTGGCGGGGGAGGGATCGGATTTCGACATTTTCTTGGTGCCGTCGCGCAAGGACATGACGCGGGTTGCTGCCCCTTCGATGACCGGTTCAACCAGCGGGAAGAAATCGACGCCGTAGTCATGGTTGAACTTCGCGGCGATGTCGCGCGTCAATTCAAGGTGCTGCTTTTGGTCTTCGCCCACAGGTACATGGGTGGCGTGGTAGATCAGAATGTCGGCAGCCATCAGCGCAGGATAGGCAAACAGGCCCAGCGAGGCGGCTTCGGCATTTTTGCCTGCCTTGTCCTTCCACTGGGTCATCCGGCCCATCCAGCCCATGCGGGCCACACAGTTGAACACCCAAGCCAGCTGCGCGTGTTCAGGCACTTGGCTTTGGTTGATTAGGATGGATTTTTCCGGGTCGATGCCAGAAGCAATGAAGCCAGCGCAAAGTTCGCGGGTGCTGCGCTTGAGGTCTTCGGGTTTCTGCGGGACGGTGATCGCGTGCAGATCGACCATACAGTAGATGGACTGAACGCCTTGGTCTTGCGCATCGGCAAAGCGTTTTAGTGCACCCAGATAATTGCCCAGATGCAGGTCGCCCGAGGGCTGAATGCCGGAAAACACGCGCGGGGTGAATTGGGTCTCGGACATAGGACGCACCTCTGGGCTGGAAAGTCTTGCGCGGCAGGCTTACTTCTGGCCGCGAACCCCGTCAAGGAGCGCCCATGCAAGACCCTGATCTTCAGCCCCCCGTGAACCCACTGCCGCCGGCAGTTGTTGTGTTGTTTCTGGCCATCGCCGGGGTCGAGGGGGTGCTATCGCTGGCCGAAGCTGGGCTGGTCGGCGGCCCCGGTGCCGTAGGCTGGCGGCTTGGGCTGGTGCGCGACTATGGGTTTTCGGGGCTGATCTTTGACGCGATGATCGGCGCGGGGCAGTTCCCGATTGAGCATCTTTGGCGTTTCGTGACCTATCCGTTTATCCATTTGGGCTTTACCCATGCAATCTTTGCCGTGGTGTTGCTGTTGGCCTTGGGGAAACTGGTGGCCGAAGCGATGGGGCAGTTGGCATTTGTCGTTATTTTTGTCGTGTCGGGCATCGGTGGTGCATTGGTCTATGGGGCGTTGTTGAACGATCCGGTTTGGCTGGCTGGGTCTTATCCCAGTGTCTACGGGCTGATCGGGGGCTATAGTTTTGTGATGTGGCGGCGGCTGCTTGGCTCAGGCGGGCCGCAGTATCAGGCGTTCACGCTGATTGCGCTATTAATGGGGCTACAGCTGTTTTGGGGCATCTTTTTTGAGACTGGCTTGTTGTGGGTTGCGGAACTTGCTGGGTTCTTTTGTGGCTTTGGTCTCAGCTTTCTGGTCGCGCCCGGAGAATGGGCGCGACTGAGGGCGCGGCTGCAGCAGCGTTAACCGCGCCGCATTGCACCTTTGAACTCGGACAGACGGAAGGCGCCGATCAACTGGCCAATGCCGAAGTAGCTGATCGCGGCAATCACAAGCAGCAGCACCAGTGCCAGGCCGCGCCACCATGGCAGGCCCAGCATCGGTTGAAGTGCCGCGTTGCCCAGCCAAAGGGCGACGCCCATCGCCGCAGAGGCGATAAGGATGCGCCAGATGCGTTTGTGGAAACGCGCATCGAATTTAGCCGCCGCGCCATAGCGCCGCGCGCCGATGGCAAGGCAAGCGAACATTGTCCAGCCAGCGAGTGTCGCGGCAATGGCGGGGGCAAGCCAGCCAACCCAAGGGGCCAACCCTACGGCAAGTGCGGCGTTCACCACCATGGCAACCACGGCGAAGCGGAAGGGACGGTGGGTGTCTTCGCGGGCGAAATAGACCGGTTGCAGGATTTTTTGCAAGACAAAGGCGGGCAGGCCGAGGCCGTAGATCATGACCGCAGTCGCAATGGCGGCAGTGTCGTCCACGCTTGATGCGCCTCGCTCAAAAAGCACGGTTACCAATGCGAAGGGAATTACGATCAGCGCCACAGCCGAGGGGATGGTCAGCGCGAGGGAGATTTCTGCTGCGCGGCTCAGCGCGGTTTGCGCACCATCGTTGTCGCCCGCGCGCAGACGACGCGAGAGGTCGGGCAGCAGCACGATGCCCACGGCGATGCCGACAACGCCCAGCGGCAATTGATACAGGCGGTCCGCGGCAAAAAGCCATGAAACGGCTTTGTCATATTGGCTGGCAACCAGTTGGCCCACCACAAGGTTGATCTGCATGACACCAGAGGCAAGCGCGGCGGGCAGGGCGATCACGATCATCGCGCGCATGTCGGGGGTCCAGCGGGGCCGCGAGGGGCGCAGCGCAAAGCCAGCTTGCGCTGCCGCGCGCCACGTCAGTGCCAATTGCGCCACACCTGCCAGCGGGATCGACCAGACCAGCCAAAGCGCCACTTCACCCCCAGTGAGGGTGGCAAAGGTCATCGCGGCGATGACAAAAATGTTCAACAAAACAGGCGCGGCGGCCGCGACGGCAAAGCGTCCCGTGGCGTTCAGAATGCCCGAAAACAGCGCCGCTAGCGACATGCACAGGATATAGGGGAAAGTGATGCGGCCAAAGCCCACTGTGAGGTCAAAGCGCGCATCGCCGCTGAACCCTTCGGCAGTCAGCCAGACCAGACCGGGCATAAAGATCATGCCCAAGGCTGTCAGCGCCAATACGACCAGCGCCAGCCCGTTAAAAGCATCGCGGGCAAAGGCGCCGGCGCCTTCCTCGCCCTCAAGCTTTTTGGCGAACATCGGGACGAAGGCCGCGTTAAACGCGCCTTCGGCAAAGAAGCGGCGGAACATATTGGGCAGGCGGAACGCCGCAACAAAAGCATCCATCACTGGGCCGGGGCCGATCAGCGACAACAGCAGCACTTCGCGCATGAAGCCAAGCACGCGGCTGAGCAAAGTCCAGACACCGACGGTAAAAAAGCCGGACATAAGACGTATAGGTTTCATCGGGGGAGCCTTAAGTTGCGCTGGGGTGATCCCTAGCGCGGGTGCTCAACCTGTGCAATCGGAGTGAATGGCCCCCAAAGCCCACTCAACCTGCTTTGGCGGTGCGGCGCTTATCCACCGGTGGGGTAGATGAAGCCATTTATGGGATAGGTGCTGCCAAAGGCGCCCGGCTGGCTTTCCAATCGCACGGAGGACCAGTCATTGCTTTTTGATACGTCGATCACTGCCATCTTGAGCGAGACTTCGTTGCGCTTCCAATTGGCGTGATCTACCCGAATCTCGCGCGGCGAGACCACATCGGAAACCACAGCGATATGCCCCATTGGCATCGACCCGGTGGCGCTAAAAGCCATCACGGCACCGACGACAGGATCATTGCCCCGCGGATAAAGCCCTTTGGCTTTGCCCCACCATGTCTCTGCGTTGCCGCGAATCTGAATGCCGCTGACATTGCGGGCAAAGGGCACACACCAAACACGTTGGCCCTTAGCGCGCATGTCCTTTGCGGTCTGGACGGCCATAAAGTGACGCTCGGGGTTCAGGCCGCCAAAGTCAAAACTTTCAGGGACATCAGGCGCTTTAGCACAGGCTGCTGTTAGCAAAAGAGTGGCGCAGAGGGCCATAAGGCCTCGGTTCGGCAGTGCGGCGCGTGTGACGCTCATATGTCCCTCATTCATGGAATCCCGCGCTGGTGCCGGGTTGCTTGGGATTTTGAGGATCCGACGTCAAAAGCAAAGCGCGGAAATGCCGATTGGCAAGAATCTGCCGGTTGGCCAAGGCCGAAGGAACTTACCCCTCGGCCCGCTGAACCCCGGCGGCAATCGCTTCGCGCAGGCGTTTCTCTAGGGTGCGCTGTTTGGCTTCGGTATAGTATTTCAGGCCGAACATGTCTTTGACGTAGAAGGTATCGACCACCTGTTCGCCATAGGTCGCGATCACCGCATTCGCGATATAGACGTTTGAGGCAGCCAGGGTGCGCGTCAGATCATACAACAGGCCGGGGCGATCACGGGTGTCGACCTCAATGATCGTATAGATTTCGGACCCTTCATTGTCGAAGGTGATATGCGTTGGCACCTTGAAAGCGCGTTCACGCTTCTTGACCTTATCGCGGGACTTCAACGCATCACGTGCGACGATCTCCCCCCGCAGGGTCTTTTCAATTGTGTCGCGCAGGCGGGGCAGGCGCGAGGCTTCATAAGCGTTGCCTTCGCTATCTTGTATCCAGAAAGCATCGGTCACGAAGCCGTCTTTGGTGGTATAGCTGCGCGCGTCGACGACATTGGCCCCTACCAGCGCGAGCGCGCCCGCAAGCCGTGCAAAGATGCCCGGATGGTCTGCCATGACGAAGCTGGCACGGGTCGCGCCGCGGTCTTCGTCAGGGTGCAGGTCAATGCGGATGTCGTCGTCGCCCATGCCGCGCAGCAGTTCGGCAAAGGCAACATGTGCCGTGACGTGCAAGCCCTGCCAATAGGGCGGGTAATGCCGTGCCGTTTCTTGCTGCAATACCTTGCGGGGCCATTCGGAAAGCGCGGCCCGCAAGGCTTTCTTGGCCTCCGCCCCCCGATTTTCGCGGTTGAGGTCTTCAAGCCCGGTTTCCAACGCCCGCTCTGTCTGACGGTACAGCGCCCGGATCAGCACCGCTTTCCAGTTGTTCCACGTGTTTGGCCCAACGCCGCGTATGTCGCAGACCGTCAGCACACAAAGCAGGTCGAGCCGTTTGACCGTCTGCACCGCCTTGGCAAAATCGCGCACCGTGCGCGGATCGGCAATGTCACGTTTCTGCGCCATGTCCGACATCAGCAGGTGATAGCGTACCAGCCACTCTACCGTGTCGACCTCATCACGCTTTAGGCCCAACCGCGGGCCGATCCGCCGCGCGAGTTTGGCCCCGATGATTGAGTGATCCTCGGGCCGCCCTTTGCCGATGTCATGCAGGAGTAGCGCCACATAAAGCACCTTGCGATTGACCCCGCGTTTAAGGATCGAGGACGCGACGGGTAGCTCTTCCTCCAACTCGCCTTTTTCGATCCGGGCGAGGTTGGCGATACATTGGATGATATGTTCGTCCACCGTATAGGAGTGGTACATGTTGAACTGCATCATCGCGACGATCGGCTCAAACTCGGGGATGAAGGCGCCCAAGACGCCCAATTCGTTCATCCGCCGCAGGGCGCGTTCGGGATTGCCGTGTTTGAGCAACAGATCAAGGAAGATGCGCCGCGCTTCGGGGGTGCGCCGCATGTCGTCGTCGATCAGCGCGAGGTTGGCTTTGATCAACCGCATGGCGTCGGGGTGGATTAACATCCCCGTGCGCAGCGCCTCTTCAAAGATGCGCAGCAGGTTCAGTTTATCTTGCAAAAATTCGTGGTCATCCTTCACCGCAATGCGGTTGTGCACGACTTGAAACCCTTCGCGCATCTTCGGGCGGCGGCGAAAAATGCGTTCAAGCAGCGGTTCGGCCTTCATATGTGAGGCTTCCAACCCGCTGACAAAAATACGGGTCAGATCGCCGACCGCCGTGGCATGCCGGAAATAGGCCTGCATAAAGATCTCGACGCCGCGCCGCCCGCCGATGTCTTGATAGCCCATCGCCTGTGCGACCTGCACCTGCATGTCGAAGGTCAATTGCTCTGTCGCACGGCCTGCCAACAGGTGAAGGTGCCCGCGCACCGCCCAGAGAAAGGCCTCGGCATCGCGGAATGTGTCGTATTCATCGGCACGGAAAACGCCCAAATCAACCAGATCGGCAACCCGGTCGACATCATGGATGAACTTGGCGATCCAGAACAGTGAATGCAGGTCGCGCAGCCCGCCTTTGCCTTCTTTGACGTTGGGCTCCACCACATAGCGCTCACCCTGTTTTAGGTGGCGGTTGTCGCGCTCTTCAAGCTTAGCTTCGATGAAATCTTTCCCTGCACCAGAGAAGAGGTCATTCTTGAGCCGCTCCGAAAGCTCCTCGGCGAGGAGCGCATCGCCGTCGATAAAGCGGTTTTCCAAAAGCGCGGTTTGAATGGTGTAATCATCGGCCCCAAGCCGCAGACAGTCTTCGATCGTGCGGGTGGCATGGCCGACCTTCAGTTTCAGATCCCACAGGATATAGAGCATCGATTCAATGACGCTCTCTGACCAAGCGGTGGCCTTGTAGGGGATGAGGAACAGCAGGTCGACGTCGGAATGTGGTGCCATCTCACCCCGGCCATAGCCGCCCACGCCAATCATGGCGAGCCGTTCGCCGTCGGTCGGGTTCGGATTGGGATGCAGCACTTGCGTGGCGATCTGCAAAACGCAGCGCAGCAATTGGTCGGTAAGATAGGTGTAGGAGGATGTCATCGCCCGCGCGTCAAACGGCGATTCAGCAAAGTTCATGGCGATGGCCTTGCGCCCTGCCCCTTGTGCGTCTCGGATCAGAGGAACGATCTCGCCCCGCAGGGCGGCCCCTTCGAGCGTGCTATCAAGCTGCGAGAGCGCCTGCCAAATGGCCGCGTCGTCAAAGATTTGTTCGGGCGCGCAAATCAGGCGCGGGTGCCTACGCGCGCCTGATGTTGTTGTCGGTTTTGCCAGGTCCAATTCAGAAACCAGCCCCACCAAAGCCACGCGGTGCCGGGTCTAGCACAACGACACGGCTGTTGCGGATGGTGGCCACGGCCAAGGCACGTTCATTGGTGCCGTCGCGGCGCAGGCGGAAGATGCCACTGGCGCCTTGGAACCCAGCTCCTTGGGTCAGTGAAGCACCGGAAAGCGCATTGGATTTACCACCCTTCACCAAAGATCCGACCGCCGCGATTCCGTCAAAGGAAAGCCCAGCCAGCGGATGTGGCTCGCTACCATAGGCGGACTTGTAGCGGTTGGAGAAGGCGCTGCTGGCGGCCGCATCAGGCAGAGCAAACCATCCGCCCTGCACACCGGATAGGTCCAGCGTCTGCTGCGGGATATCCCAGCGGGTTAGACCCACATATTGTGTGGTCGCAGTTTGAATACCCGCTTCGGGGAGAAGCTCCGCGAACAGCGGCAAAGCACTTGCCGAGGACGTCGTGAGAAACAGAGCATTCGCACCGCTGCTTTCGACCGTTGCTTTGACCCGTGGCACGGCAGCCACAACCGATTCTTGGCTAAGCGCGTAATCAACGGTGCCGGCCAGCGTCGCGCCATTGGCACTGATCGCCTGCATGATCGCATCACGGCCCAGTTGGCCGGCAACATCTTGACCATGCAGAATGACCATTTTGTCTTTGCCATTGCGCTTGGCAAAGCTCACCAAACGGTTGGCAGTGTTGGCAAAGGTTGGCCCAAGCACAAAGACGTTGCCACCCGCGATGGTCGGATTGTTCGAGAACGAGATCACGTTGACGCCAGAAGAGGCCACAGCCACGCCTGCCGCATTCGCCGCCTCGCCGTAGACCGGCCCAAGGATGATCTTGGCCCCTTCATTCACAGCCTGCGCAGCAACGGCGGCCGCTTTGCTCGCATTGCCAGCAGTGCCGTAGACGCGCAGGTCAATTTCGACACCATCAAGATCGCGCATCGCAAGGCGTGCGGCGTTTTCAAGGTTTGTAGCCAGCAGTTCGTCGCTGGCGGACCCGCCGCGCGGCACCAAAAGCGCCACGGGAACGGGCGCAGATGTATCAATCTTTGGGCCGCCCGAATTGGCGCCAGACATGGCGACGGGCTGACAGGCTGCCAAAATGACCGCAAAGAGAGGCAGCAATAGCAGGTGCATCTTCTTGCGGAAGGCTCGGAAACAGGCAATCATTTGTATTCACTCCCCGGTGGTGGCAAGACGACGACGGTCGCCGGAACATGGCCGCGATCATAGTCACTGCGAAAGGCGGGTCCAGCGTTGAAATTCCTCAAGACAGAGCTAGCCCCGGGACTGTATTTCGTGGGCGTCCCAATCGGCACGGCGCGCGATATCACGTTGCGCGCGCTGGACACGCTCGCCTCGGCGGATCTGTTGGCGGCAGAGGACACCCGCAGCCTGCGCCGGCTGATGGAAATTCACGGTGTGCCACTTTCAGGCCGCAAGGTTCTAGCCCTGCATGATCACAGCGGCACATCCGTGCAAGAGCGGCTTATCGCGGCAATCCGAGAGGGCAAATCGGTCGCCTATGCGTCCGAGGCCGGGATGCCGCTTATTGCCGATCCGGGCTTTGAATTGGGGCGTGCCGCCGCCGCCGCCGGGGTGATGCTGACCTGCGCTCCCGGCCCCTCAGCGGTGTTGACGGCGTTGGCGCTGGGCGGTTTGCCCACAGATGCATTTTTCTTTGCGGGCTTCCTGCCCAATAGCAAATCTGCGCGTATTGCCGCCTTGGAAAAGCTGCGCGATGTGCCGGGGACTTTGGTTTTCTACGAATCACCAAAGCGGCTTGGGGCGATGCTGCGCGATGCTGCAACCGCGCTGGGCGCAGAACGACAGGCTGCGATGTGCCGGGAGTTGACTAAGAAATTTGAAGAGGTTCAACGCGATACGCTGGAAAACCTAGCCGAGATTCATCAAGCGAAAGCGCCAAAAGGTGAGGTGGTCGTGCTTATTGATCGCGGTCGTTCAGATTCTGTTAATCAAGTTGACCTAGAAACTGATTTGCAACGGGCGCTGAAGGAACTGTCGATGCGCGATGCTGTCGATTTGGTGGCGCAGGCGCATGGTCTGCCCCGGCGGCAGGTCTATCAGGCGGCATTGGCGCTCGGCAAAGATTAGTACAACGGTCGGACTGATGGAAATGGCGCAGAGTGAAACAGGGATGATGCGAACTGCAGCCAAGCGTCAACGGGGCCGCATGGCCTATCATGCCGGGATCGCTGCCGAGAATAGGATCGCGCAAGACTATGAAAGACGTGGCTTTGCCATCGCACGTCGTCGCTGGCGTGGCCGCGCCGGAGAGATTGATTTGATCCTGCGTGATGGGGCCGCCTTGATCTTTGTTGAGGTGAAGCAAAGCCGGAGTTTCGCACGCGCGGCGGAAAGCCTTTCACCCCGACAGATGCGGCGTATCTACCGCTCTGCCGAAGAATTTCTTGCCGGTGAACCTGCTGGCAGCCTGACCGAAGTGCGCTTTGATGTGGCACTCGTTGACGGGCAGGGGGCGACCGAAATCATCGAAAACGCCTTTGGCCACGGCTGACCCATTGCGCATAGGCCCCTGCTGCGCCATCTAGGAAATGATCCCTCAAGCCTGCGCCGCTGGTCCGGGTTGGGTCATGACCATGGTAAGCAGCAGGGAGACTCCGATGAAGATCGCCTTTCAGATGGACCCGATCGGGGACGTGAACATTAATGCCGACAGCAGCTTTCGGCTTGCCGAAGAAGCGCAAGCGCGGGGGCATGAACTGTTTTTCTACACGCCTGATCATTTGGCTTATCAAGAGGGGCGGATCACGGCGCGGGGGTATGACTTTACCGTGCAGCGTGTGCAGGGAGACCACGCCCACTTCGGAGAAGAGCGAGAGGTCGATCTGGCCGACTTTGACGTGGTATGGCTACGTCAAGATCCGCCGTTCGACATGCATTACATCACGTCTACCCATCTATTGGACCGGCTGAAAGAGACCACACTGGTGGTCAACGATCCCTTCTGGGTGCGGAACTACCCAGAGAAACTGATGGTGCTCGACTTCCCGCAACTGACGCCTCCGACCACGATCGCGCGTGATCTCTCTACGATCAAAGCCTTCAAGGCCAAGCATGGCGATGTGATCCTAAAGCCGCTTTACGGCAATGGCGGGGCTGGGGTGTTCCGGCTTGATGCCAATGACCGCAATCTGACCTCTTTGCATGAACTCTTTACCGGATTTTCCCGAGAGCCGCTGATCGTGCAAAAATTTCTGCCTGCCGTGTCGAAGGGGGACAAGCGTGTCATCCTTGTGGACGGAGAGGCCGTGGGCGCAATCAACCGTGTTCCAGCAGAGGGTGAAACGCGGTCGAACATGCATGTGGGCGGGCGGCCAGAGAAGGTCGGGCTAACCGAACGTGATCTAGAAATTTGCGCGGCCATCGGCCCCTTGCTGAAAGAAAAGGGTCAGGTTTTCGTCGGCATCGATGTGATCGGCGACTACCTGACAGAGATTAACGTGACCTCTCCCACCGGCATTCAGGAACTGGAACGGTTTGACGGTGTGAACATCGCTGGCAAGATCTGGGAGGCAATCGAGGCCCGCCGCGGGTGAGCCTGCGTCAGCATCTGTTGAACCGTTGCCTGCGCTTGACTGAGAAACCTTTTTTGGCGCGGGCAAACCCTCAGATTTTGAGGGCCACGATGGAGATGCAAGCGCGGCTCTTTTTCAGGGGGCCGCGTGGCGTGCGAGCGGATTGGCGGGATTTGCCGGGCGCAGGGTCGGCGCTCTGGCTTACGCCGTCGTGCGTTCTAGAAAACCGCGTTATCCTTTACATCCATGGCGGTGGATTTGTATTTGGCAGCCCTGAGACCCACCGCGCCATGGTTGCGCGATTGGCCTTGTTAACCGATGCGCGGGCAGTGCTGCCGCGCTATGGCCGGGTGCCCGATGCGGTCTTCCCCAAACCTGCGGAAGATGTCCGTGCGGCTTGGAATGCGCTGCGCCAAATGGGCATTGCGGCACAGGATATCGTGATCGGCGGCGACAGCGCGGGGGGTGCCTTGGTCTTTGATCTGCTGGCGCAGCTTTGTGGTGAAGGGGCCGCGCTGCCTGTTGGGGCCTTTGCGTTTTCACCTTTGCTGGATATGACTTTTTCAGGCGGCAGTTTTTCAAATAATGCCGAAAGCGACGTGCTTTTGCCTGCGGTCCGCGCAGCAAAGATGGCGCAACTTTACCTTCAAGGGCAAAGCGCAACCAGCCCGCGTGCCAGCCCGCTTTTCGCTGATTTCAACAACGCCCCGGCAGTCTGGCTTACCGTAAGCGACAGCGAGATTCTGCGCGATGACAGCCAGCGTTTCGCCGCGCGACTGCAGGAGGCGGGCGTGCCCGTTACCTTGGAAGAGGCCCATGATTTGCCCCATGTCTGGCCGTTGTTTCAGAACCATCTGCCAGAAGCGCGGCAAACTCTTGCCTCCCTCGCCGATTGGATCAACGCCCTGCCGCGGGATCGGGCAGGCGAAAACTGATCGCTTCGGCCATATGGGGGCGGCGTACCTCCGCCACGCCCTCCAGATCCGCGATGGTGCGCGCCACACGCAACACCCGGTGATAGCCGCGCGCGGAAAGCCGGAAACGTTCTGCGGCGCGGATCAGCAGTTCGCGGGCTTCGGTGTCTGGGCTTACGATTGCTTCTAACATGTCACCCGAAACATCGGCGTTGGCCGACATCCCGCCCTGCCCGGAATAGCGCGTGAGTTGTCGTGCCCGGGCGGCGGCGACCCTTGTGGCGACCTCGGCAGAGCCTTCGGAGCTTGGGGGCAGGTTAAGGTCTGTATAGCTGACCGGTGGCACGTCGACGCGCAGATCAAAACGGTCCATCAGCGGGCCCGAAATGCGGCCCATATAGTCTTCGCCGCAGGCTGGAACACGGGCGCAGGCGCGAGCCGGGTCAGGTAGATAGCCGCATTTACAAGGGTTTGCCGCGGCCACCAGCATGAAACGACAGGGGTATTTCACATGGGCGTTGGCGCGGGCGATCATCACCTCGCCCGTCTCAATCGGCTGGCGCAGGGTTTCAAGCACCGTTCGAGTAAACTCGGGGAACTCATCCATGAAAAGTACGCCGTTGTGGGCCAGAGACACCTCGCCGGGACGCGCGTGGCGCCCACCGCCAATGATCGCGGCCATGGACGCGGTGTGATGTGGCTCGCGGAAGGGGCGGCTGCGAGATATGCCGCCTTCGTCCAGCAGCCCAGCAAGCGAGTGGATCATCGAAGTCTCAAGCGCCTCGGACGCGGTGAGTGGGGGCAGGATGCTGGGCAGTCGCGCCGCCAGCATGGACTTGCCCGATCCCGGTGTGCCAACCAGCATAAGGTGGTGTCGCCCTGCGGCCGCGATTTCCAGCGCACGTTTGGCGCGCTCTTGACCTTTGACTTCGCGCAGGTCGCGGCCCGCCGCGATCAGGGGAACCTCGCCCGGTTCTGCCGGGGTGATCGGCACCTGCCCGGTGTAATGGCGAACCACATCACCTAGATTAGCGGCGGCGATGACCTGCGTTTTGCCCACCCATGCGGCCTCTGCCCCTGACCCTGCGGGGCAAAGCAGGCTGCGGTCATGGGTGGCGGCGGCCATTGCGGCGGGTAGGGCGCCGACAACGGGCATCAGCGTCCCGTCGAGCGAGAGTTCTCCCAAGGCCACGATGTTTTGGGTGATGTCATCAGGCAGGATATCAAGCGCCGAAAGAAGCGCCATTGCGATGGGCAGGTCGAAATGGCTACCTTCTTTGGGCAGGTCAGCGGGGGAGAGATTGACGGTGATGCGCTTTGACGGCAGCGCGATTGCCATGGCGCCAAGGGCCGTGCGCACGCGGTCGCGCGCCTCTGACACCGCCTTGTCGGCCAGCCCCACGATGGAAAAGCCGGGCAAGCCTGCTGTCATCGCACATTGCACTTCGACAAGTCGCGCTTCTACCCCCTGAAATGCGACCGTATAGGCCCGCGATACCATCGTCCGTTCTCCCGCCTTGCTATGGTTAATCGGTAAGCAAGACGGGTTTAGGAATGGTTAACGCAGGTCTTAGTCAGGAGACCGGCCAGTTCCGTTTGGGCAGACCAAGCTCATAGGGGAACGGGTCATATTTGGTTTCCAACCCGGCGGCGCGCCATGCCTTAAAGGCTGGATCGTTGATCGTAGTCTCGCAATACGTTCGTGCCTCAGCCGAGACGGGCAGGTCATAACCGATGATCCGCGCGGCGACCGGCGCATAGAATACATCGGCCAACGAATAGTCACCGAAAAGCCATGGCCCACCACTCTGGGGCTGGCTGCGGGCGTGGCGCCAGAGGTCTTCGATACGCTCTAGGTCTTGCCGGGTGTTGGCATCTGGGGCGAAGGCCTCCCACACATGTTCCAACTGCATCGGGCAGGCTCCGCGCAGCGCGCCAAAGCCTGAGGCCATGGCGGCACATAGCCAGCGTGCAGTCGCGCGTGCGGCAGGATCGGCGGGCCAAAGCCCGGCTTCGGGATGACGTTCGGCCAGTGTTTCTGCCATGGCCAAACTTTCACCCACCACCGTGCCATCAGGCAGACGAAGCACCGGTACCAGTCGCGCGGGCGCAAGGGCGGCGAGATCATCCACCATGGTCCCGCTGTAGAGGCCCGCAAGATGCGTGCGGTACGGCAGATTGAATTTTTCAAGCATCAGCCAGCCCCGGAGGGACCAGCTAGAGAAGGTGCGATCGCCGATATAAAGATCATATGTCATAGGCGGAAAATACTCAGAAGCGGGCGGTCAAGCAAAGCGCTTTGTACGGTCCAAGCTTGCTATGGCGTGTGATTGACCGCTTTGATCTGCCAATTGCCGCTTTCATGCACCAAATGCGTGACGGAGAGATTGTCGATTTTATGGGCCATCGCCTCAAGAGGGCCGCCGCCCTGAGCTTGCTGAACTTGCGTCAGGATCACGCCAAAATGCGCCACGGCAATCACATGCGCTTGCGGGTATGCGGTGTTGATCCTTGCGACCACCCGATCGACGCGGGCTTTGGTCTGGTTCCAGCTTTCACCCTCCGGCGCGACGACATCGCCGGGCGTTTCCCAATAGGCACGGCTGAGGTCGGGGTCGCGGGCGGAAACTTCGGAAAAATGCATCCCGTCCCATGCACCGAAATGCAATTCGCGTAGATCAGGTTCATGGGGCAGGCGGCGGCGCGCGGGCTGTTCTAAGGCATCCGCAGTATGGGCGGCGCGGATCAGATCAGAGGACAGCAGGAGCGCGTCATCAGGTAAATGCAAATTCAGCCGCGCCAGTCGCGGCGCATCGGACAGGTCAGCGGGCACATCGCGCCAGCCGACGAAGTTTTTCTCATGTGTTGGTCCGTGACGCACCCAGTGCCAAGTGGTCATGGCATTTCGCCTTTCAACAGCTGTGGCAAGCCGACAACGACCTGAACGACCGTCTCTGCCTCTGCGGCCAATGCGATGTTCAACCGGCCCTGTGCCTCGCGGAATTGGCGGGCCATGGCGTTATCGGGCACGATCCCCTGACCTACCTCGTTAGAGACGATGACCCAATGCGCCGCACAGTCGCGCAAGGCCGCCAAAAGCGTCGCCTGCGCCGCATCCAAATCGCCGCCTTCCATCAAATGATTGCTAAGCCACAT
Organism: Sulfitobacter sp. DSM 110093; assembly: GCF_022788715.1. Classification (NCBI taxonomy): domain Bacteria; kingdom Pseudomonadati; phylum Pseudomonadota; class Alphaproteobacteria; order Rhodobacterales; family Roseobacteraceae; genus Sulfitobacter; species Sulfitobacter sp. DSM 110093. Next base: position 3,059,337 of record NZ_CP085167.1, on the reverse strand, counting down.
GGTTGCACAGTCAATCAGCACGATTTCGCCAGCAGGCAGTTTCGCCAAGGGTTCCGCCAGATCAAGCGGGCATTCGACAGTGCGCCACCCTGCATCTCGTCTTGATTGATGCTTGTTCACACGTTCTTGAACTTCGTCATCCCAGATGCGCCCGGTGGCGAGGTAAGTCTTTGGCAAGCCACATGAATTTACAAGCGCTTCTGCCCATTCTGACTTCCCCGAAGCCGCGCCGCCTAGGGCAAAGGTATTTCTTGGCAACATCTTCTCACCAAATATTTGAACCAAATGGCATAGCTCTGCGTATCTCTCTCAACGGCGCATAACAAGCCAAGCCATGCTCTTAGGGGGATATCCAAAATGTCATTGCAAACCGCACGCGAATTCTCACTTACCCGCACCGCTATGAAAGCCGAGCTGCTCGATGCCGATACAGAGCTTCGATTGGCCTATGCGTGGCGTGACCAGCGGGACGAGGCCGCGCTGCACCGTTTGATCACCGCCTACATGCGCCTTGCCATTTCCATGGCCGGCAAATTCAAGCGCTACGGTGCCCCGATGAACGACCTGATCCAAGAGGCGGGTCTGGGCCTGATGAAGGCCGCCGACAAATTCGACCCCGACCGTGGCGTGCGTTTCTCGACCTATGCGGTTTGGTGGATCAAGGCGAGCATTCAAGATCATGTGATGCGCAATTGGTCGATGGTGCGGACCGGCTCGACCTCCTCGCAAAAGTCGCTGTTTTTCAACATGCGCCGGGTGCAAGCCCGTCTTGAGCGTGAGGCTTCTGCTGTGGGTGAGACGCTGGACAAGCACCAACTGCGCCAGATGATCTCAACCGAAATTGGTGTGCCGCTGCACGATGTCGAAATGATGGAAGGCCGTCTGTCGGGTTCTGATTATTCGCTGAATGCGACCCAATCTGCCGAAGACGAAGGCCGTGAGTGGATCGAAGCGCTGGCCGATGAAAGCGCTCAGGCCGCTGAGCGGGTTGAGGAAGAGCACGACACAGCCCAATTGCGGAACTGGTTGCTGACGGCGATGCAGGGGCTTTCGGAGCGTGAGCAGTTTATCGTCCGCGAACGTAAACTGCGTGATCCTTCGCGCACCTTGGAGAGCCTCGGTGATGAGCTGAGCCTCAGCAAAGAGCGGGTGCGTCAGTTGGAAGCCGCCGCCTTTGGCAAAATGCGCAAGTCGCTAGAAATGCAATCGCGTGAGGTCTTTGCTTTCTTGGCCTGAGCCGCAGCTCTGACACCACTGGGGCTGGCAGATTGCTGCTGGCCGGATTAAGGTTTCCCGAATGCAATCGGGGGGCCTTTATGCTGTCGGGCAAACATATTCTGCTGATCATCGGGGGCGGCATCGCCGCCTATAAAACACTCGATCTGATCCGCCGCCTGCGGGAGCGTGGGGCGAAAGTGACCCCGGTGCTGACCCGCGCAGGCGAAGAGTTTGTGACTCCGCTGTCGGTTTCCGCGCTGACTGGCGTGAAGGTGTTTCGCGATCTTTTTGACCTCGGGGATGAGGCCGAAATGGGCCATATCCAACTTAGCCGCGCTGCTGATCTGTTGGTCGTGGCCCCGGCCACCGCCGATCTGATGGCTAAGATGGCGCAGGGGTCAGCGAATGATCTGGCGTCTACGCTACTCCTCGCCACTGACACGCCCGTTCTGCTTGCGCCCGCGATGAACGTGCGCATGTGGCAGCACCCGGCGACGCAGCGCAACATTGCTACCTTGCGGGGCGATGGCATTGCGATGGTCGGCCCGAATGATGGCGATATGGCCTGCGGTGAATTTGGCCCGGGGCGGATGGCCGAACCGCTTGAGATTGTCAGCGCCGTTGAGGCGCATCTGGCGGACGGGCCGCTGAAGGGCAAGCGCATCGTCGTCACGTCGGGCCCCACGCATGAGCCGATTGATCCAGTGCGCTATATCGCCAACCGTTCTTCCGGCGCGCAGGGCACGGCGATCGCAAGGGCGCTGGCGGCAATGGGGGCCGAGGTGGTGTTTGTCACCGGACCGGCAGAGGTGCCTCCGCCCGAAGGCGTCGAAGTGGTGGCAATCCAAACGGCACAAGAGATGATGGAAGCGGTCGAGGCTGCCTTGCCTGCCGATGCCGGTGTTTTTGCAGCAGCGGTGGCTGATTGGCACGTTGAAGGGGCAAGCGACCGCAAGCTCAAGAAATCCAAGGACGGGTTGCCGACGTTGTCCTTCGCTGAAAACCCCGACATCCTAAAAACCATAAGCCAACGCACCGAAGGTCGTCCGGCGCTCGTGGTCGGCTTCGCCGCCGAGACCAATGACGTGCTGGCCCATGCCACCGCCAAACGCGCGCGCAAAGGTTGCGATTGGATCGTGGCCAATGATGTTTCTCCCGGCACCGGGATCATGGGCGGGACTGAGAATGCCGTGACGCTTATCACCGATGACGGTGCCGAGGATTGGCCGCGTATGGGGAAAGATGCGGTGGCCGCGCGGTTGGCCCAACGTATCGCAGCCGCGCTGGCCTGAGGGGAGATTATGACCACGATCAAACTTCGCTGGGCCGAAGACGCAGACCAAAACTTGCCGCTGCCCAGCTATGAAAGCGCCGGCGCTGCCGGGGCGGATCTACGCGCGAACCTGCCCGGCGGCGCAGTTACGTTGGCCCCCGGCGCGCGTGCGTTGGTTTCAACCGGTTTGCATATGGCAATCCCGCAGGGCTTTGAGGTGCAGGTCCGGCCCCGCTCTGGGCTGGCGCTGAAACATGGGATCACGCTGATCAACAGCCCCGGCACCATCGACAGTGATTATCGCGGTGTGGTTGGGGTGATCCTTGGCAACACGGGGACTGAGGCATTCACGGTGGAACATGGGGCGCGTGTGGCGCAGATGGTGGTCGCGCCGGTGGTGCAAGCGGGGTTCGATTTGGTTGATAACCTCAATGCAACATCCCGTGGTGCGGGCGGTTTCGGCTCCACCGGGGTGGCCTGATGTTGGCGGTTCTGATTATTGCCTCGGCCCTTTGGTTCGGTGGCGGCGTGCTGGGCATTCCGCGCGGGCTGCGTGCGGGGCTGATCGCAGTGATGTATGTGGCCTTGGTGGCGCTGCATCTGGTTTTCCCGGCAGATCACCCGTTGCGGCTGTCCACGGGCGGCAGCGCCGCACCTTGGCTGCTGCTGGGGGGCTTTGCGGTCTTGGTGGTTCTTTATCGGCAGGGGCTGAACACCCTACGCGCCCGTGCCAATCCGGAGCCTGAGACCCCAGCCACGGATAGTTTTTCCGACAGTGAACTCAACCGCTATGCGCGTCATATCGTATTGCGTGAGGTTGGCGGTGCCGGGCAGAAGGCATTGAAGAATGCGAAGGTGCTGGTTGTCGGGGCAGGCGGGCTTGGTGCGCCTGCGCTGCAATATCTTGCAGCGGCGGGTGTGGGCACCATCGGGGTGATCGACGATGACGAAGTGGAAAACGCCAACCTGCAACGGCAGGTAATCCACAAGGACGCTGCCATCGGCACGCCCAAGGTGTTCTCGGCCCAAGCAGAGATGACCGCCCAAAACCCGCATATCACCGTGCGCCCTTATCATCGTCGCCTGACTGACGAGATCGCCGCCGAACTGGTGGCCGACTATGACCTAGTGCTCGACGGCACCGACAATTTCGACACCCGCTACCGCGTCAACGCCGCTTGCGTCGCGGCAGGTGTGCCGTTGATATCAGGCGCGCTGAGCCAATGGGAAGGGCAGCTTAGCGTCTTTGATCCCGCGCGCGGCGCGCCTTGTTATCGTTGTATCTTCCCCAAGGCCCCTGCCGCCCATCTGGCCCCCTCCTGTGCCGAGGCCGGGGTAATTGGCCCGCTGCCGGGTGTGATCGGCACGATGATGGCACTAGAGGCGGTTAAATTGATTGCCGGTGCGGGTAGCGTGCTGCGCGGGCAGATGATGATCTATGACGGGCTGTACAGTGAGAACCGTCAGATTGCCATTACCCGGCGCGAGGGCTGCGAAACCTGCGGCGGGTGATTGCAAGTCTCTCAGGCTCCCCCCATTTAGGGTGCAAAGGAGACTTTCATGACAAATCCGCTGCTCGCCGAGTGGGATACACCCTTCGGCATCGCCCCCTTTGACCGTATTTCCGACGATGATTTTACCCCCGCATTGCAAGAGGCGCTGGTCGCCCATCGGGCCGAGATCGACGCCATCGCCAGCAACGCTGACGCGCCCACCTTCGCCAATACGGTTGAGGCGCTAGAGGCCTCGGGCCAAGCGCTCGACAATGTGCTGAGTGTATTCTTCACCGTCGCAGGGGCCGATAGCAACCCGGCGCGCGAGGCGTTGCAGCGCGACTTCTCGCCCGAACTGGCAGCGCATCAATCTGCCATCTCTGGTAATGAGGCGCTGTTCGCGCGGATCGCGGCGGTCTGGGAGGCGCGAGATGCGCTGGACCTGACCCAAGAACAGGCGCGGGTCTTGATGCTATCCCACCGTGGCTTTGTCCGCGCAGGTGCGGCGCTGACAGGCGATGCTGCGGAACGTATGAAAGAGATCAAGGCGCGGTTGGCGGTACTGGGCACGCAGTTCACGCAAAACCTGTTGGCGGATGAGCGCGCATGGTTCATGCCGCTGGATGAGGGCGACCTCACCGGCCTGCCTGACTTTGTGACCGACACCGCCCGCGCGGCGGGGGAGGAAAAGGGCGCAGACGGCCCGGTGGTCACGCTCTCGCGCTCGCTGATTGTGCCTTTCTTGCAGTTCTCTGACCGGCGTGATTTGCGCGAGAAGGCGTTTCGCGCATGGGAGGCACGCGGGGCCAATGGTGGTGAGACCGACAACCGTGCCATCGCGGCTGAGACCTTGGCACTGCGCGAAGAACGCGCAACCTTGCTCGGCTATGACAACTTCGCGGCCTACAAGCTGGAAACGGAAATGGCGAAGACGCCAGGCGCTGTGCGCGACCTGTTGATGTCGGTCTGGAAACCCGCCAAGGCACAGGCAGACGCCGATGCCGAGGTGCTGACTGCGCTGATGCGTGAGGACGGGGTGAATGGCGCGTTGGAACCGTGGGACTGGCGCTACTACGCCGAGAAGCGCCGCGCGGCGGAGCATGATCTCGATGAGGCGGCGCTAAAGCCTTACTTCCAGCTCGACCGGATGATCGATGCGGCCTTTGACTGTGCCAATCGGCTGTTTGGGTTGGAGTTCGCCCCGCTCGACGTGCCGCTCTACCACCCCGATTGCCGGGCGTGGGAGGTGACGCGCGAGGGCAAGCATGTGGCGGTTTTCATCGGGGATTATTTCGCGCGCGGCTCGAAACGCTCGGGCGCGTGGTGTTCGGCGATGCGCGCGCAGGCGAAGTTCCCGCGCGCACAGGCGCCGGTGGTGATCAACGTCTGCAACTTCGCCAAAGCCGATCCGGCGCTACTGTCCTACGACGACGCGCGCACCCTGTTTCACGAGTTCGGCCACGCGTTGCACCAGATGTTGTCGGACGTGACCTATGAAAGCGTCAGCGGCACCTCGGTCGCACGGGATTTTGTAGAATTGCCAAGCCAGCTTTATGAACACTGGCTGGATCAGCCCGAAGTGTTGGAGCAATTCGCCACGCATGCCCGCACTGGCGAGGCGATGCCGCGCGCGATGCTCGACAAGGTACTGGCCGCCGCGACATTCGACATGGGGTTCCAGACGGTGGAATATATCGCCTCGGCGCTGGTCGATCTGGAGTTTCACGATGGCGCGGCCCCGGCTGATCCGATGGCGCGACAGGCCGAGGTGCTCAGCAGCATCGGCATGCCGCAAGCGATCCGGATGCGCCACGCCACGCCGCAGTTCGCGCATGTCTTCGCCGGAGACGGCTATTCCAGCGCCTACTACAGCTACATGTGGTCTGAGGTGATGGACGCCGATGCTTTCGCTGCTTTCGAGGAAGCGGGTGGCGCCTTCGATGCCGAGCGGGCTGAGGCGTTGGAAGCTCACATCCTCTCGACCGGCGGCAGCCGTGATCCGGCTGAGCTTTACACGGCGTTCCGGGGGCGTTTGCCGGGGGTCGACGCGCTGCTCAAAGGGCGTGGGCTGGCCGCCTAGGGCGAAAACCGGGGCCGGGGGTCAGTACCCCCGGTCGCGGTCCACGACATGCAGCAGCGGCTCACCAGCCTCGCTGCGGCGAATGTTTTCGGCAATCACCTCCGAGGCCGTGTCGTTTCGCGTCGCGGCCGCGATATGCGGGGTCACGGTGACATGCGGATGCGCCCAATAGGGGTGATCCTCGGGCAGCGGCTCTACCCGGAAGACATCAAGCGTCGCATGGGCGATCTGGCGGCTATCCAGCGCTTCAAGCAGGGCGTCATCGTCAATCAGCGGCCCGCGACCGGGGTTGATGATGAAAGCCCCCTTGGGCATCTGCGCCAGTGTTTCGGCGTTCAGCACGTTTTGCGTGGCGGGCGTGTCGGGCATCAGCAGTACGGCGATCTCGGCGCCCTTCAATGCCTCGGTCAGACCATCATCACCATGCAGGCAGTGCACGCCTTCGATCGACTTTGCGCTCCGCGACCAGCCACTGACGTCAAAGCCAAGCCTAACCAGCGCCTTGGCCACCGCCTGCCCGAGGGCGCCAAGCCCAAAGATCGCCACGCTGCGTTCGCGTGCCAGCGGCTGATCACGCGGCTCCCATTTGGCATCTTGGCGGAGGATGTCGATATCCAGCCCTAAGTGATAGCGCAGCACATGGCCCGTGACCCATTCCACCATGCCATGTGTCAGGCCGAAATCGACCATGCGGGTCAGGGGGACCTTGAGCGTCTCATTGCCGGTGATTTTCTCCACCCCGGCCCAGAGGTTCAGCACCGCTTTGGCGCGGGTATAGGGCGTGAAATCCTGCAAGTCGCTGTTGGGGGCATAGACGATGTAATCGACCTCTTCGGGCGGGAATTTGGTGCCAAGTTGAAAATCTTCGGCCAGCGCTTGGTTTAGCGCCTTGTTCAGCGGCGCTTCGTAGCTGGTCCAGCGTTCGGCCTTGGCAGCGAAGAGAATGTTGATCGTCATGAGTTACCTCGGTCTATGAACATGCGCCGACTGAACAAATCCGAAGGCCAAGAGCAGCACCAGCATGGCAGAACCACCATAGCTGACCATCGGTAGCGGCACGCCGACCACCGGGGCAAGCCCCATAACCATCGACATGTTAACGGCGAAAAAGAGAAAGAAATTAAGCGCGATGCCCAAGGTCAGCAGGCTTGCAAAACGGTCCTTGTTCTTGACCGCAGAGACCACGCAGAACAGGATGATCAACGCATAAAGACACAAGAGCGATACGCCCCCGACAAAGCCGAATTCTTCGGCCAATGTGGTAAAGATAAAGTCGGTATGTTTTTCAGGCAGGAAGTTCAGCCGCGACTGCGTGCCCTGCATATAACCGCGCCCCGACCAACCGCCAGAGCCAAGCGCGATCTTAGATTGTGTGATGTGATACCCCGCCCCGAGCGGATCCTGACTGGGATCAAGGAACGTATCAATGCGGCGATATTGGTAGTCTTTCAGCAATTGCCACGGCGTGCCGCGCGATTGAAAGACGGCTGTGACCAACCCAATGGCCGCCGTAATGACGGCAGCGAAATAGGCCCAGTGCACCCCGGCGAGAAACATCAGCCCGCCCCCCGCCGTAAGCAGCAGGATCGACGTGCCCAGATCGGGCTGCTTCAGCACCAGCGCGGTTGGCACGACGATGATCAAGATCGGCAGCAGCACCCAGAAAGGGCGTGACACCTTTTTAACCGGCAGCCAGTCGTAATAGGCGGCCAGAAACACCACCAACGTGATTTTCATCAACTCTGACGGTTGCAGCCGCATAAAGCCGATGTCGATCCAGCGCTGTGCGCCCATGCCGACAGAGCCAAATAATTCCACCGCGACGAGCAGCACCAGCGTCGCCCCATAGGCCACCCCCGATAGGTTGCGCCAGAGCCAGATCGGCACCATCGCCACGGTGAACATGATTGCCATGCCAATGCCAAACCGCTTCATCTGCGGCTCAGCCCAAGGGTTAAAGGAACCGCCCGCGACTGAGTAGAGCATCAAAAAACCAACGCCCGCGACACTGGCCAACAGGATCGCCAGCGGCCAGTTCATAAACAGGATTTTGCGCAGCCCCGTGGGGACGGATTTGACCGTATGTTCAAGATAGCTCATGCCTGATCGTCCCCTTCCGCGCTGGCGGCGGTTTCGGGGGCGGTATTGCGCAGTTCTTCTTGTTGGGTGGCGATGCGACCCCGGTCAGACTTGGGGTAGGCCTCCAGCGGCGGCTCGCCCCCGGCCATGGCCTGCAACATCACATCGCGCGCAATCGGCGCCGCCGCGGTCGAGCCGCCGCCGCCGTGTTCCACCAACACGCAGGCCGCATATTTGGGTTTGTCGTAGGGCGCAAAGCACACAAAAAGCGCGTGGTCGCGGCGTTCCCACGGCAGGTCGGCGTTGCTGGTCACGCCCCGCGCGCGTTCGGCAGCGGTGATGTTGCGCACCTGACTGGTGCCGGTCTTGCCTGCCATGCGCATCGTGTCGTCGATGATGCGACTGCGATAGCCAGTGCCGCGGCGGTCGTTCACCACGTCGTACATCGCCTTGCGCAATTGGCGTAGGTTGTTTTCGTTCATGCCCATCGGCTCACCGGCACCGCTGGGCTGCTCCACCCCGTCGATGGATTTGATCAGCCGTGGCGTCACGGCGCGCCCAGTGGCAAGCCGTGCGCTCATTACCGCCAATTGCAGCGGGGAGGAGAGGGTGAAACCCTGCCCGATGGAGGCGTTGACTGTGTCCCCCACGACCCAATCCTCACCTCGGGCCGAGCGTTTCCACTGTTTTGTGGGCGCAAGCCCGCCCGCGACCGAAGACAGCGCCAGATCATGTTTAATCCCCAAGCCAAAGCGGTTCGCCATGGCGGTGATCTTTTCAATCCCGACCTTCACCGCGAGGTCATAGTAATAAACGTCGCATGAATGCTTAAGCGAATCTTGCAGATCAACCCAGCCGTGGCCTGCACGCTTCCAGCAGTGGAAACGCCGCCCCGCGACCTCAAGATGGCCGGGGCAATAGGCCGTGTCTTCTGGGGTGACGATACCGTCTTCGATGGCGGCAAGCGCCACGATCATTTTGAAGGTCGAGCCCGGCGGATAAGTGCCCTGCACGGGTTTGTTCACCAAGGGCCGGTATTTAGAATTCAGCAGCGGGTTGTAGTCCGCCGATGAAATGCCGCCGATAAAGAGGTTCGGATCATAGCTGGGCGCCGAGGCGAGCGCTGCCAGATCGCCGTTTTCACAGTCAATAATTACCACGGCAGCGCTTTCCTCGCCCAAACGGGCCTGCACATAGCGTTGCAGGTTGGCATCCACGGTCAGTTGTAGGTCCGCCCCTGCCTGACCTTCGCGGCGCTCAAGTTCGCGCATCACGCGGCCTGTAGCGTTCACCTCGACATGTTTTGTCCCCGCAGAGCCGCGCAGCAGGCTTTCGGCGCGGGCCTCGACATTGATTTTGCCGATTTGGAAACGAGGGATACGCAGCACCTGATCGGGGTCTTCCAGCGCATCAAGGTCCGCTTGGCTTACCCGGCCCACGCGGCCCACCACATGCGCAAAATCAGCACCGCGCGGGTAGACGCGGGTCAGGCCCACTTCGGGTGTGACACCGGGCAGAGCAGGGGCGTTTACGCTGACCTTGCTTACGACCTCCCAGCTGACATCATCAACGATGGTGACCGGCAGGAACGGGGCAGAGCGGGCCATTTCGGCCATCGCACGCTCGCGGGTCTCGTTGTCGATCTCAATGACTTGGGCCAAACGCTCCATCACCGCCGCCACGTCGCCCGCATCTTCGCGCACCATAACGATGCGGTATGAGGGGACGTTATCGGCAAGCTGTACGCCGTTGCGGTCAAAGATCTCGCCCCGGGACGGCGGGATCAGGCGGATGTTGATTCGGTTCTCTTCTGCCAGCAGGCGGAACTGGTCGGCTTGATCGACCTGCAAATAGCGCATTCGGGCGGCCAGTCCGCCCATGAACAGCAGTTGCGCGCCCCCCAACAGGGCAGCGCGGCGGGTCAAGCGCGTGTGGTTTGCATCATTGTCGGCGCGGTTGCGTCTCATTTCATCGGCCTCCGATCACACCCGTTTCCCATGTGCATCAAGATCGCCCGGTGCGGTCTTGCGCACGCCCATGATACCATGTGTTACCGCCACAAGCAGCGGATAAGCGAGTATCGTCAGTGCCAATTCCGTGAGGCTGAGAGTCATAGCAGGCGTGGGGATAAGAGCGAGACTCAGAAGGATGCGATTGGCAAAGATGATCATGGTTAGAATCATGGCCACGGTCAGCCATTCGGCGGCAAAGCTCGCATCGCGCAGGTGTCGCCCTCGCGATTTAAGGTTCTCAACCCCGATTAGCGCTAAGACGGCCCAAAGGCCCGGCGGGCGTTGGAGCAGTAGGTCCGCCAGCAGAAAGACCAGCGCCAGAAACAGAGCAGGCACATACTCAGGTCGCCGCAGCCCCCATGCGCAGGCAAAGCCTAGCAGTAGGTCCGGCCCGGCCCAGCCGCGCGGTGTCGTCTCTAGCGGCAGCAGGTGAAAGAACAAGATCACCAACCCCAAGGCGACAAAGCCCATGCGCATAAGCCACAGGCGGCTGCGCGACAGATCGGTCATTGTTCTAGCCCCACGGGGGCCGCCGGTTCGGCCAAGGGACCATCAGAGGTGATAACATGCGCGGTATCAGGCACTTGTTCGTTGCCGTGGTGGCGCAGAACCCGCAGGAACTCCAGCCGCTCGTAATCTGCGGCCAGCCGCACCCTCAACCGTCCACCGGGGTCTGCGGCAACTTGGCCAATCAGGATGCCCGCCGGGAAAACCCCGCCATCGCCCGAGCTGATCACCCGGTCACCGGGGCGGACCAATTCACGGTTCTCGATGAAATCGAGCGGCGGCGCGGCGCTGTTGTCGCCTGCCACGATGGCGCGTTGTCCCGAAGGCTGGATGGTCGCCGGAATGCGACTGGAGGCGTCGGTCAAGAGGATCACGCGCGCGGTGTTCTTGCCCACACCCGCAATGCGGCCCACAAGGCCAATGCCGTCCATCGTCGCCCAACCCTCGACCAGCCCATCGCGCGCGCCGACGTTCAGCAGTACCGATTGGCGATAGGGCGATCCGCTGTCGGCCAGCACCGTACCGGTGATGAAGGTAAGCCGGGGGTCGAGCCGGACGTTGTTCAGATCCAGCAGGCGGGCGTTCTCTTGCTCAAGCTGAAGGGCTGCTTCTTTCCACGCCTGCATCTGACGCAATTCCGAGCGCAGCTCGCGGTTCTGTTCGCTTAGCCGTTGGTAGCTTTGAAAATCGCGCAGCAGGTTGATCGTGCCGGTCACCGGGGCCATGGCCCAATCAAGATTCGGCACGAAACGATCCGTCACCTGCGCGCGGAAGCGTTCAACGCGGGGGCTGTCGATGCGCCAGAGCAGGAAAATTCCGACCAGCGCCAACACCAGCACAGCCAGCAGCAACCGGCGCAAGGGGCCGGTGAAATCGCTGGAACTGGAACGGTCTTTGGGCATCTGTGCCGAAACTCCCACCCGGTCAGGCGGGGCGGTGTCGCCGCGTGCCGGGTCTGGCTAACTTGCCAGTGTTAACTGTCGTAGTCGATCGCGTGGCGCAGCTGTTTCTCGTATTCCAGCGCCTTGCCGGTGCCGAGGGCCACGCAGTTCAGCGGCTCATCCGCGACTGAGATCGCAAGGCCGGTCTGTTCACGCAGCGCCAGATCAAGATCACCCAGCAGCGCACCGCCGCCGGTCAGCATCACGCCCCGGTCAACGATGTCGGCGGCCAGATCAGGTGGGGTGGTTTCCAGCGCGGTCATCACCGCCTCGCAAATTTGCTGCACCGGTTCGGCCAGCGCCTCGGCGATCTGCGCTTGGGTCACTTCGATTTCTTTTGGCACGCCATTCAGCAGGTCACGGCCCCGGATCTGCATCGAGGTGCCGCGCCCGTCGTCGGGCATCCGTGCCGTACCGATGGAGGTCTTGACCCGCTCGGCAGTCGTTTCACCAATCAGCAGGTTCTGCTGGCGGCGCAGGTAGCTGATGATGCCTTCGTCCATCCGGTCGCCGCCGACGCGGACAGAGCGTGCGTAAACGATGTCGCCCAGCGACAGCACCGCAACTTCGGTGGTGCCGCCGCCGATGTCGACGACCATGTTACCGGTTGGGTCGGTGATTGGCATCCCTGCACCGATGGCCGCAGCGATAGGCTCCGCAATCAGCCCGGCGCGGCGCGCGCCAGCAGAAAGCACCGATTGGCGGATCGCGCGTTTCTCAACCGGGGTCGCACCATGCGGCACGCAGACGATGATCTTGGGTTTGGAAAAGGTCGAACGCTTGTGCACCTTGCGGATGAAGTGCTTGATCATTTCCTCGGCGGTGTCGAAGTCGGCAATGACCCCTTCGCGCATCGGGCGGATTGCCTCAATGCTGCCGGGCGTCCGGCCCAGCATCAGCTTGGCGTCTTCGCCCACGGCGAGCACTTTCTTGACGCCGTCTTTGACGTGATAGGCCACAACCGAAGGTTCGCTGAGAACGATGCCCTTACCCTTGACGTAAACCAGCGTATTCGCGGTGCCGAGGTCGATCGCCATATCGGAGGAGAACAGGCCGCGGAATTGATCGAGGATGGACATAACAGTAGCGGAGCCTTGCAAATATTCGGACAGGCCCGCCAGCATGGGACCACGCGCGGGCTATTGGCTCTTATAGGGCGCACGGGGTCAGGGTGAAAGGGGCAAGACCGCAAAGGTGGCGCGATATTGCCGCCGCGCTATCATAGAGCGGTATATTTAGGGCACAGCACAGGCGGAGGTCGGCGATACCATGCAAAAGATACAGACACTTGGGGTGCATCACATCACCCTCACCGGGGCGGACCGACAAAGCTCGATCGACTTCTGGGAGGGGGTCTTGGGGATGCCTTTCATCTTTGACCAGCCCAATTTGGATGACCCGGACGAGGGGCATCTCTATTTCGATCCGGGCGATGGGCGGCTGATCACGATTTTCACCAATGAGACCCGCAAGCGGGTGCATAACCGCACGCCGATGGATCCGGGCTGCGTGCATCATCTGGCCTTTGAGGTGGACCGCGCGATGTTTGACCAAATCCCCGAGCGGTTAGAGGCGCGGGGCATCGGGCATTCGGGCGTGAAGGATCGAGGCTTTATGCATTCTGTCTATTTCAAGGATCCGCTGGGTCTGTTGATTGAACTGGCCTGCTACACCTTCATCCCGCCGCGCGGGTCGAGCCATGCCGAGGTGATGCTGGAGGCGCATAAGCTGCGGGTTGCGGCGGGGGATGATCATATCCAGCGGCAGCATTTGGCGGATGCGGTGATCAAGATTGTGGAACGGGGGCAGGCGTCGCTGAGTGCGGATCGCGGGGCGAAGAACCCGTATTGATCGTTGGGTTTCCGGTGATGACTGCCACCCCAGCCCGGAATCAAGCCGCAGGCGCCGGGCCATCGCCTGCCCGCCCCTCGGGTAGGCGATTTGGTGAGGCTGGGTGGCACATTGCAAAAACACATCATCGCTGAACCATAAAGTGGCACGAGGCAATGTTGGATCGCCAACCCGCGGGCAGGCGATGGCCCTATAGGCAAAAGGGCGGGGTTTCCCCCGCCCTCCGCATCAACTCACATCTTTGTAGTTAATCTCACGCTTGTCCGTGCCGCCCTTCTCACGCCGCACCAGCAGGCGGTTCAGCGCGTGGATATAGGCCCGCACACTCGCCACTACAGTATCGGTATCGGCAGATTGGCCGGTCACGATGCGGCCCTCTTCCTCCATCCGGACGGACACCGTCGCCTGCGCGTCGGTGCCTTCGGTGACCGCATGCACTTGGTAAAGCTGCAAGCGCGCGGTGTGCGGCACCAGTGCCTTGATGCAGTTGAACGCCGCGTCGACGGGGCCATCGCCCGTTTGGTTCGTGCTCTGCTCTGCGCCATCCACCTCAAGCACCATGTCGGCGGTCTGCGGGCCATCGGTGCCGCAAACGACCTTCATCGACTTAAGGCGAATGCGGTCCTCTTCGGGGTCAGTCGCGGTGCGCATCAGCGCAATCAGGTCATCCTCGTAGATTTCCTTTTTACGGTCGGCCAATTCCTTGAACCGCACGAAGACATCCTTAAGCTGGTTGTCCCCCAGTTCAAACCCGAGGTCTTCGAGCTTGGACCGCAGCGCCGCGCGGCCCGAGTGTTTGCCCATGACGATATTGGTCTCGGTCAGACCCACATCCTCGGGGCGCATGATCTCAAAGGTTTCGGCGTTTTTGAGCATGCCGTCTTGATGGATGCCGCTCTCATGGGCAAAGGCGTTCTTGCCCACGATGGCCTTGTTGAACTGCACTGCAAAGCCCGAGACCGTCGCAACGCGACGCGAGATGTTCATGATCTTGGTGCTGTCGATGCGCGTCTCATAAGGCATGATGTCATTGCGCACCTTCAGCGCCATGACGACCTCTTCGAGCGCCGTGTTGCCCGCGCGTTCGCCCAGACCGTTGATGGTGCATTCCACCTGTCGCGCCCCGGCCTCGACAGCGGCAAGGCTATTGGCCGTCGCCATGCCCAGATCGTTGTGGCAATGGGTGGCAAAGATGATCTCATCCGCGCCGGGCACGTTTTCGAGCAGTTTGGCGATCAGATCGGCGCTTTCGCGCGGGGCCGTATAGCCCACGGTATCGGGGATGTTGATCGTGGTGGCCCCGGCTTTGATGGCGATCTCAACAACACGGTAGAGGTAATCAAGCTCAGTCCGTGTAGCATCCATCGGCGACCATTGCACGTTGTCGCAGAGGTTGCGCGCGTGGGTCACTGTTTCATGGATGCGGTCGGCCATCTCATCCTGGGTCAGGTTCGGAATGGCGCGGTGCAGGGGCGAGGTGCCGATGAAGGTGTGGATGCGCGGCTGGCGGGCGTGTTTCACGGCCTCCCAGCAGCGGTCGATATCGCCCAATTGCGCGCGGGCAAGGCCACAGATCACGGCGTTCTGGCTTTGGCGGGCGATCTCGCTCACCGCGTTAAAGTCGCCTTCGGAAGCGATGGGAAAACCTGCTTCGATGATGTCGACGCCCATCTCATCCAAAAGCTGCGCGATCTCCAGCTTTTCGGCATGGGTCATCGTCGCCCCGGGGGATTGTTCGCCATCCCGCAAGGTGGTGTCAAAAATCAACACACGGTCCTGTTTCGTCATATCGGTCATCCTGGGTTCTTTCTTTGCTGGTATCCTTGGCGCGCAACACATCCCTCTGAGCGGGCGCGCCGAAGGGCACGCTCAGAGGCGAATTAGGTGCAGCAAGTTGGCGCGCAGCAGGCCCGCGCAGTAGCGCGGCAGGGTCGGGATATGGACGGCCTGTGTCATGCGGATAGTTATACGCCGGTCTTTTCAAATGAAAAGGGGGTGTTGAGGGTTTTGTTTGCCCACGCGACTGCACCACCTATCTGCCTATGATAAAGGGAGATGCGGATGCAGCGACAAGCGATACCACGGGAGGCGACAGCGTGAGCGCGCGGGTGCTTGTGATCGGGGCCAGCGGCGGGATCGGCGCGGCGCTGAGCGACACCTTGCGGGCGCGCGGGGATGAGGTAACGGCGCTCTCTCGCGCCCACGATGGGCTGGACCTTAGGGATGAGGCTTCGGTGAATGCGGCGCTGGAGGGGCTTACCGGCCCTTTCGACGCGGTGATCGTCGCCACAGGCGCTTTGGAGATTGACGGCTCTACCCCAGAGAAATCCATCAAGGCAATCTCCCAAAAGGCGATGATGGACCAATTTGCCCTGAACGCGGTTGGCCCGGCCCTCATATTGCGCCACGCGGCCAAGCTGTTGCCGCGCGACCGTCGGGCTGTCTTTGCTGTGCTTTCGGCGCGGGTCGGCTCTATCGGGGACAACCGTTTGGGCGGCTGGATCAGCTACCGCAGCGCCAAGGCGGCGGTGAACCAGATCGTCCATACCGCCGCGATTGAACTCAGCCGCAGCCATCCGCAAAGCATGTGCGTGGCGCTGCACCCCGGCACGGTTGAGACACCCTTTACCGAGAAATATCTGGGCCGCCATCCGGCGGTGCCGCCGGGGGAGGCTGCGGACAATCTGCTGCGGGTGATCGACGAGCTGACCCCGGACAATAGCGGCGGGTTCTTCGATTGGGCCGGAAAGGCGGTGCCGTGGTGAGCCGTTTGATCTTGGTTCTGGGCGATCAACTCTCCCTCAACCTGTCATCGCTACGCGAGGCCGACAAGGCGCGCGATGTGGTGGTCATGGCCGAAGTGGCGCAAGAGGCTGAATATGTGCGCCACCACCCCAAGAAGATCGCGCTGATCTTTGCTGCCATGCGCAAATTTTCCCGCACGCTGGAGAATGACGGCTGGACCCTCCGCTACACCCGGCTGGACGACCCTGAGAACGCAGGCTCTATCGTTGGAGAACTGCTGCGCCGCGCAGAAGAAACCGGTGCGGATGAGGTGATCGTGACGGAACCGGGGGAGTGGCGTCTGATCAGCAAGCTGACCCATGCGCCGATCCCCACCCGCCTTTTGCCAGACGACCGTTTCATCGCCAGCCGCAAACGGTTCGAAGATTGGGCCGAGGGGCGCAAAGCGCTGCGGATGGAGTATTTCTACCGCGAGATGCGCCGCGAGACCGGCCTGTTGATGGAGGGCGACGATCCAGCAGGTGGCAAGTGGAACTTTGACCACGACAACCGCAAACCACCGAAAGAGGGGCTGGACGTCCCCGAGCCGCTCAGCTTTGCGCCGGATGCTGAGACTCAAGCGGTGCTGGACCTTGTTGAGGCCCGCTTTGGGGACAATTTCGGTGATCTCCACCCCTATGACTTTGCCACAACGCGCGAGGAGGCCCTGCAAGTCTTGTCGCATTTCATCGCCCGCGCCCTGCCACAGTTTGGCGATTACCAAGACGCGATGTTGCAGGATCAGCCCTATCTCTTTCACGCGCTGATCTCCCCTTACCTTAACCTCGGCTTGTTGGACCCGATGGAGGTCTGCCGGGCCGCGGAACAAGCATGGCTGGAGGGCGACGTGCCAATCAACGCCGCCGAAGGGTTCATTCGCCAGATCCTAGGTTGGCGGGAATATGTGCGGGGCATCTATTTCCTTGAAGGGCCGGGGTATGTGGCGCGCAACGTGCTGCGCCATGACCGCGACTTGCCTGCCTTTTACTGGGGTGCCGACACGCAGATGAATTGTCTTCGGCAAGCCATCGGGCAAACGCAGAAATACGCCTATGCGCATCACATTCAGCGGCTGATGGTGACGGGAAATTTTGCCCTGCTGGCTGGGATTGATCCGCATCAGGTGCATGAATGGTATCTAGAGGTCTACGCGGATGCCTATGAATGGGTCGAAGCGCCTAATACCGTGGGGATGAGCCAGTTTGCCGATGGCGGGGTGATAGCCTCGAAACCCTATGTTTCGTCGGGAGCTTACATCAACCGGATGTCGGACTATTGCAAAGGGTGCAGCTATAGCGTCAGCGCGAAGGCGGGCGAGAAAGCCTGCCCGTTCAACCTGCTTTATTGGCACTTCCTTGACCGTCACCGTGAGCGGTTTCAGGGCAATGCGCGGATGAGAAATATGTACGCGACATGGGGCCGCATGGATGCGGACCGTCGTGAGGCGATCTTGCGCGATGCGGGCAACTGGTTGCAGCGGTTAGAGGCCGGGGAGACGGTCTAGGCCCGGTCAGCCTTCGGGAGTGGGCCGTGGCGGATGGATATCTTGACTGTCCTGTGGCGCCTCGGTGCGGTCGAACATGCCATAGTCACGGATCACATGGGCAATGCGCAGGTGATAGTCGGTAAAGATCCCCGCGCGCCCTGCCGCCTGCGCGCCGCGATGCGCGGTCAGCTTGCGCCAGTTCTGCACTGCCTCTTCATCACGAAAGAACGAAAGCGACAGCAGCTTTTCGGGGTTGGCCAGGCTCTGGAAACGCTCGACAGAGATAAAGCCGTCGACCTCCTCCAAGAGAGGGCGCATCTTGGCCGCAATATCGAGGTATTCCGCACGGCGGTCGGGGTGGGGGAAGACTTCGAAAATGACGGCGATCATGGTGGCTCCCGGCGGTTGCTGCCCCATGCTAGCCCTAGTTTTCGGACAAAGAAAAGGCCCGGAGATCACTCTCCGGGCTTATGAGATCGCGCACAGCCATCCTATCGGACTAAACGCGTATGACGCAGAGACGGCGGCGGTGGTACTGATGTCTTTACGCCTTAGTCAATCAGTGCCTTGACCAAAAGCGTTGCCGCCGCGGCGAGGTAAATGCTGTCGCCATGCGCGATGTAAACTTCGTCGCGGCGAGGTTGGGGGAGGCCCCGTGTGCGCCAGTTGTTGATAACGACTACTTCTTTTTTGCTGAAATGGTGACCGATATCATGTTGATGGTGCCGCTTCGTGACCTTCTTGGCATTGTGTTTCACCACCTTGGCCTTGCGGCTTTGCTTTGAAGCTTTGGCCTTATGGTTTTGCTTCTCCACCTTCACCTTATCGTTTTGCTTTACCGTCTTTGTCTTGGCGTTGTGACCGTTGTTTTCTTGAACGACTACTCTTTCCGCCACGGCCGTTTGCGGCAGGGCGGTCATCGCGGTGATCGTCAAAGCAAAAATAGTCATGCATCGTTTTATGAAGGTCTGCATTGGGTCCATCCTTGTTGTTCAGTCCTTCTTGAACGTTCCAACAGGATATTTCCGTCGGTCGCCAGACGGGTGGCAATGCTAGGCTTTCCAAAAGGGCGCACGCACTGCCGTGAGCCGGGGGCCGGGGGCGGACCGGTTATTCTGTGACGGACGGGTGGCAATTTGCGCTGCGACCTCTTCTGCGGTCTGCCCTTCGTAACCGGCCGCCACGCAATCATGTACGCTGCCGTTATCATCCAAAAGAATCCGCAGGATGCCGTCCAAAGCGCTATCTTTTGGGATGAGCTTCAACACAGGCAGTGCTGCATCTGCGGGCCCTTGCATCCAATCGCGGTGGGTCTCATTGCGCCAGTGACAAAGCGCCTGAACCTCGGTCTGGTATAGGTCTTTGACAGGATTGAAATCGCCCCTCGGGACCGGCGCGGCCCCCATCGTTGCGACGGTCTTATTCTGTGGAGTGATCAACAGTGCCCCGGCATCATCCGCCAAGACGTGCAGCATCATACCGCGTAGGCGGGGCGCGAAAGCATCTGTGCTTACCTCTGCCCCAAGCGCGGCCAGATTGTCGTGCAGCGCGGAATGCACGCGCCCCTCCTCAGGGATCGCAATCCGGCGAACATTCTCTGGCCCCAAAGCATCCAGCGCAATGGCCGTTGCCAGCGCGGCATCATTCCCTTCGGCCTGTTCGATAAACACCTGAGTGGCGCCCGTTTTCGCAACATGGTCCCGCAGGCCCACGACCATCGCGCGGTAGTCTCGTTCAGGCGCTTCTGGTTGAGGCGCGAGAGTGCCTGCCGCGATTTTCCAGCCGTCCGTCCCACGCTCTAAGTCGACATGGGCGATGGCGTCGTCGAATGCGGGCAGTTGCAGCGCCAGCCTGCCGCCGGGGTTCAGCGCGAATGAAGCACCATCAAACACCTGCTCTTCCTGTCCGCCGGTCATATTGAGGTAGATCAGCGGCAGCTCAGTCTCAATCACCCGCGCGACCATATGGTTTAGCCGCCGGTCCATCGCACCGCGTAGATGGGGTGCGGCATTTGGGATCAAAAGGAACTCGGCCCCGGTCTCGGCCTGTGTTTCGGCCACATCGCTTTCCCAGCCATCCGCGCCGATAGGAGAGCCGATGCGCAGCCCGTCCACCACATAGGGGCCGCTGATCGGGCCAGCGTCGAAGTGAGAGCGTGGCGCGAGGCTGTGTTGAAGCACCCGCTGGGCGATCTTGCCGTCCTGCAAAATCAGGTAGGCGTTATAGACCTGCGTGCCCTCGACCCACGGTGCGCCGAGTGCCAGTGCAGGGCCATCTGCGCAGTGCTCGGCAAGCGTTTTCAAATGAGCCAGTACATCACGTTGAAAGGCAGGGTTGTGATGCAGCCTTTCGGCATCATGCCCGGTCAGGAACAACTCAGGCAGAGCGACCATCTGCGCACCTGCGTCGCGGCCAGCTTCCCACGTTTTGCGTGCCAGTGCCGCATTTCCCGACAAATCACCGACAGTCGGGTTTAATTGCCCAAGGGTGAGGCGAAAGCGGTCTGTCATAGCATGGCTCCGGGCTGGCTGGCGTTTGTCGGATGTAGCAGATCGGCGCAGTGGCGAAACCCCTGTGCGCCTGTGTGCCGCAGCGCATGCGCCGGGCTGGATCGGCCGAAACCGGCGTGCCCGTCTTGCAAACACGTTGCCTCTGCTTCCTATCACCCGTAACCTCAGGGCAAATGACACTTAACGAGATCGGGAATTTCCGCCCATGTTGCACCGCAGCCTGCCCCTCTGTCTGATCGCTCTTCTGGCCACACCGCTTGCGGCGCAGGACGGGCAGGTGCTGACCAAGGAATATGACGACGGCGGCATTTATGAGGGCACGTTTCAAGGCGGCCTTCAGCATGGCACCGGCACCTATAAGCTGCCCAACGGCTATGAATATTCCGGCGAATGGGTTGAAGGCGAGATCAAGGGCGAAGGCGTCGCGCGCTTCCCCAATGGGTCGGTCTATGAGGGTAACTTTGCCAAGGGCAAACCCGAAGGTCTGGGCAAGATCACCTTTGCCGATGGCGGCACCTATGAGGGCGAGTGGGAAGCGGGCGCGATCATGGGGCAAGGCGTGGCGATCTACGCCAATGGCGTGCGCTATGAGGGCGCGTTCCGCAATGCCAAACACCACGGCAAGGGCGTGATGCAAAGCCCCGGTGGCTATGAATACAAAGGCGATTGGGTCGATGGCGTCAAACAGGGCGTCGGCACGATCACCTACCCCGATGGCGCGGTCTATGAAGGCGAGATCGAAGGCGGCAAGCGCAGTGGCGAGGGCACGCTGACCATGCCCGACGGGTTGGTCTATGTGGGCCTGTGGAAAGACGGCCAGATCGACGGGACCGGGACGCTGACCCAGCCCAACGGCGATATCTACGAAGGCACGCTGGTCGCGGGCCGCCGTGAGGGCAAGGGCAAGGTCACCTATGAAAACGGCGACACCTATGAAGGCGACTTTAAGGATGACCGCCGCGATGGGCAGGGCACCTTCACCGGCACCGATGGCTATGTCTACACCGGCTCTTGGGTCGCTGGGCAGATCGAGGGGGAGGGTCAAGTGACCTATCCCGACGGATCGGTTTACGTTGGCACCTTCCGCAATGATTTGGCCGATGGCATGGGCAAGATCACCTATCCCGATGGATCGACCTATGAAGGCGCTTGGCTGGCAGGCGTGATCGAAGGCGAAGGCATCGCGACCTATACCAACGGCGTGGTCTATGAGGGCGAATTCAAAGACGCCCGCAACCATGGCCAAGGGGTGATGACCTATGCCGACGGCTACCGCTATGAGGGGGGCTGGCAGGACGGTCAGCGCCATGGTCAGGGCAAGGCGACTTATCCCGATGGCACTGTCTATGAGGGCGCATTCGCCGACGGCCAGCGCCACGGTCAGGGCAAGATCACTATGGCCAGCGGCTTTGTCTACGAAGGCGATTGGACCGAGGGCGAGATCGAAGGGCAGGGCGTGGCGACCTATGCCAATGGCGATGTCTATGAAGGCACCTTTAAAGCAGGCAAACGGCAGGGCAACGGCACCATGCGCTATGCCAGCGGTGAAGAAGCCTCGGGCGATTGGGAGAACGGCGCGTTGAGCGATGGTACGTCCGAAGAACCGTCGGCAGATGCGCAAGTCACTGAGCCTGCTGCCGAGGCCGTGCCAGCGGATGACGCGCCGGAAGAGAGTGCAGAAGATGAGAGCACAGCGGTCACCCCAGCCCAAAACGCAACAGCAGCAGACGGCGGCTGACCCCCGCCTTTGCTGGACAACGCCCGCGCCCTGTGGCAAGCCCGCGCGCAACAGGAGTACGCCAGATGTCCAACCCCACCGTCACCCGTTTCGCCCCGTCCCCCACTGGCTATATCCACGTGGGCAACCTGCGCACCGCGCTGATGAACTACCTCATCGCGCGCAAGGCAGGCGGCACTTTTATCCTGCGCATTGACGACACCGATCCCGAGCGCAGCCGCGAAGAGTATGTCGACGGCATCAAGCAAGACCTTGAGTGGCTGGGGCTGGAATGGGACCGGGTCGAGCGCCAGTCCGAACGGTTGGACCGCTACCACGCCGCCGCCGAGGACCTGCGCGAAAAGGGCCGTTTCTACGAGGCGTTCGAGACGCCGACAGAGCTGGACCTCAAGCGCAAGAAACAGCTCAACATGGGCAAGCCGCCGGTCTATGACCGCGCCGCGCTGAACCTCTCCGACGATGAGAAAGCCGCGCTGCGCGCCGAGCGTGGCGATGGTGTTTGGCGGTTCAAGCTCGATCACCAGCGGATCGAATGGGATGACGGTATCTTGGGCGATATCTCAATCGACGCGGCTTCGGTTAGTGACCCCGTACTGATCCGTGGCGATGGGCAGATCCTTTATACCTTGGCGAGCGTCGTGGACGACACCGAGATGGGCGTGACCCATGTGGTGCGCGGGTCGGACCATGTGACCAACACCGCGACCCAGATCCAGATCATGCAGGCGCTCGGCAATGGGGCGGTGCCCTCGTTCGCGCACCACTCGCTGCTCACCGGCCCGCAGGGCGAGGCGCTGAGCAAACGCCTTGGCACGCTGGCCCTGCGTGATCTGCGCGAGCAGGGGGTTCAGCCCTTTGCGCTGTTGAGCCTGATGGCGCGGTTGGGGTCCTCTGATCCGGTGGAGCTGCGCACGGATATGGCGGAGTTGATCGAGGGTTTCGACATCAACCGCTTCGGCTCGGCGCCGACCAAGTTTGATGTGCAGGATCTGTTCCCGCTGACCGGGCGCTACCTGCAGCAACTGCCGCTTGAGGCCGTGAAAGGCGACATCATCGCCCTTGGCGTGCCGGAAGACAAAGCCGCGCAGTTCTGGGCGGTCACGCGCGAGAATATCTCGACGCTGAAGGATTTGGGTCCGTGGTGGGCCATGTTCCGCGACGGGGCCGAGCCGGTGATTGCCGAGGAAGACCGCGAATTCGTGGCTCAGGCCATGCTGCTGCTGCCGGAGATGCCCTTTGACGAGCACACGTGGTCAAACTGGACCGCTGCGGTCAAGGAGGCCACCGGGCGCAAGGGGCGTGGGTTGTTCCGGCCCCTGCGTTTGGCGCTGACGGGGCAGGAACACGGGCCAGAGATGGCGCAGGTTCTACCGTTGCTCCAGACCGTCAAAGCACGCGGCTGAGGTGGGCTGAGGGCATTCGGGGGCGCTGCCCCCGGACCCCCGCGGGTATTTGAAAAAGGATGAATTAGAGCGGTTAGAAGTTCTTCTTTGTGAAGGGGACTTCGTCGCGCGATTTCACCTGTAGCGACAAGCGGTCGATGTGGTGATCGACGACGGCCGTTTCTTCTGGCGTTAGGGTCTGGTGGCGCGGGTAGAGGGGCGCTGCGCGGTCGTCCAGAATGGGCGTGTCCCAGCCTTCGGTGGTGTCAAAGAAGCGCGTGGCGCCATCGGTGCCGAACTCGCGTAGGAAGCCTTGGACCACAACATCAAGATAGCTTAGCAGGATGACGTGATCGCCGTGGTCGACCGCGATTTCCAGCGGGATGGCGTAATGGGCGATGTCGGGTGCAGGGACCATATCATGGATCACGGCACCGCCTGAGGCGTGGCGTTCGTAGCTGTATTCACGCTGGTCCAGCGCCGCCCAATCCGCGCCCGGCACGGCGGCGATGAGACCGTCGATCCGGGTGCTTTGATCTTGCACCACGGAGAGGTAGACGATGTCGCGCCCTTCGGCGCGGACCCATTTGCGCCGCCAGCCGTCAAGCCGGGCAGGCCGGGCATCGGGGTAGGCGTGGGTATTGCGATTCACGAGGCTGCCGTAGCCGAAAAAATAGGGGGTCATGCGCGAAAGGTCCTGTATTTGTCGCGTGCACCAAAACATGTGTCGTATCCGGCCACAAGCATGCTTGACGCAGAGGTATGCGGCGGCATACGAAAGGCGCAATCGTCACGGGAGAATCGGTTAACACCGGTGCCGAAGGAGCAACCGCCCCGGAAACTCTCAGGCCCCAGGACCGCGACGTGACCAAAGACTCTGGAGAGAGGCGCGGATGCGCCCGCCGAAGGGATAACGATCTCAGGCGGAAGGACAGAGGGGGCATCATGCGCGGCATTAGCGGCGCTAAGGTGCCGGCGTGGTCAAAAGGTCATCCGGAAGCGACAGGAAAGGCGAACCGGATGAGCGATCTCAAGCAGACGGCATTGCATGATTTGCATGTGGAACTAGGGGCCAAGATGGTGCCCTTTGCGGGCTATTCGATGCCCGTGCAATACCCCCTTGGTGTGATGAAGGAGCATCTGCACACCCGCGCCGCCGCCGGGCTGTTTGATGTGAGCCACATGGGGCAGGTCGCGCTGCGGGCCAAATCTGGCAGCTATGAAGATGTGGGCTTGGCGATGGAGACGCTGGTGCCGGTCGATGTGCTGGGCTTGGGCGAAATGCGCCAGCGCTATGCGATGTTCACGGATGCCACCGGCGGTATTTTGGACGATCTGATGTTGGCCAATCTGGGCGATCATCTTTTTGTCGTGGTCAATGCGGGTTGCAAGGATGACGATATTGCGTTGATGAAATCAGCGCTTTCAGAGACCTGCGAGATTGAGGTGTTGAATGACCGTGCGTTGCTGGCTCTGCAAGGGCCGCAAGCCGAGGCCGCGCTGGCGCGGTTGCAGCCCGCTGTCGCCGATATGAAATTTATGGATGTGGCGCAGGGCGTCGACATTGACGGGATCAAGGTCACGATTTCCCGTTCGGGTTATACCGGCGAAGATGGCTATGAAATCTCGGTTGCCAATGATGACGCGGAGGCGCTGGCGCGTAAGCTGTTGGCGCTGAAGGAGGTCGAGCCTATCGGTCTGGGCGCGCGTGACAGTCTGCGGTTGGAAGGCGGGTTGTGCCTCTATGGGCATGACATCGACACCACGACTACGCCTGTTGAGGCGGCGTTGAACTGGGCAATTCAGAAGGTGCGCCGCAATGATGGTGAGCGCGCGGGCGGTTTCCCGGGTGCGGGTGTGATTTTGCAACAGCTCGCTGACGGTGCGCCCCGCAAACGCGTGGGGCTGCTGCCCGAAGGTCGGGCGCCGATGCGCGAAGGTGTGGCGATTTTCGATGCTGCCGAGGGCGGCAATGAGGTTGGCACGGTGACCTCTGGCGGCTTTGGTCCGACGGTTGGCGGGCCGGTTGCCATGGGCTATGTCACTGCCGAGCATGCGAAGGTCGACACGCCGCTTTGGGGCGAGGTACGCGGCAAGCGCTTGCCATTGACTGTCACGAAAATGCCGTTCGTTGCGGCGAACTTCAAACGCTGAATCTACACAGGGAAATCCAACATGAAATTTACCGAAGAACATGAATGGCTGCGCGTCGAGGGTGACGAAGTGGTCGTAGGCATCACCACTCATGCCGCCGAGCAGCTTGGCGACGTGGTATTCGTGGAGCTGCCCGACGAAGGCACCACCGTCAGCAAGGATGACGAGGTTGTGGTGATCGAATCTGTCAAGGCGGCGTCGGATATCCTCGCCCCTATCGATGGTGAAATCACCGAGGTGAACAGCACGCTCACGGACAACCCTAGCATGGTCAACGACGACCCGCAGGGCGAGGCGTGGTTCTTCAAGATGAAGGTCTCTGACGCGAGCCAAATGGACGACTTCATGGACGAAGCGGCCTACCAGAAATTCATCGGCTAAACCGCCGCGCTGCTGATCACCTGCGTCGCCCGCTTTGGGCGGCGCGCCACAAACAGGGGGCGCCACTGCCGCGCCGTGACGAGGAACCCGATATGAGCTTTAAGCCGACCGAATATTTGCCCTATGATTTCGCCAACCGGCGTCATATCGGCCCGTCCCCTTCCGAAATGTCGCAGATGCTCGACACCGTAGGCGCCGAAAGCCTTGATGCGTTGATCGACGACACGCTGCCCAAGGCAATCCGCGCCAAAGAGCCGCTTGATTTCGGCAAGGCGATGAGCGAGCGCGAAGTGTTGGAGCATATGCGCACGATTGCTGGCAAGAACAAGGTGCTCACCAGCCTCATCGGGCAGGGCTATCACGGCACCGTCACGCCGCCTGCGATCCAGCGGAATATTCTTGAGAACCCCGCGTGGTACACCGCCTACACGCCCTATCAGCCCGAAATTTCTCAAGGCCGTTTGGAAGCGCTGTTGAACTTCCAAACGATGATCAGCGACCTGACCGGTCTTGAGATCGCCAACGCCTCGTTGCTGGACGAAGCGACAGCCTGTGCCGAAGCGATGACCATGGCGCAGCGCGTGTCGAAATCCAAAGCCACGGGCTTCTTTATCGACCGCGATTGCCATCCACAGAACATCGCCGTGATGAAAACGCGCGCCGAGCCTTTGGGCATCGAAATTATCGTCGGCGATCCCGACAAGATGGAAGCCAACAAGGTCTTTGGCGCGATCTTCCAATACCCCGGCACCTATGGCCATGTGCGCGACTTTAGCGATCATATGACCGCGCTGCATAACGCCAAGGCCATCGGCATCGTTACCGCCGATCCGCTGGCGCTGACGCTGTTGAAAGAGCCGGGCGCGATGGGGGCAGATATTGCTGTTGGTTCGACCCAGCGGTTTGGCGTGCCCGAAGGTTATGGCGGCCCGCACGCGGCGTATATGGCCTGCAAAGACGCGATGAAGCGCGCCATGCCGGGGCGGATCGTCGGCGTGTCGATCGACGCGCACGGCAACCGCGCTTACCGCCTATCCCTGCAAACCCGCGAGCAGCACATCCGGCGTGAGAAGGCGACCTCGAACGTTTGCACCGCGCAGGCGCTGCTGGCGGTGATGGCGTCGATGTATGCCGTGTTCCACGGGCCGGAAGGCTTGAAGGCCATCGCACAGCGCATCCACCGCAAGACAGTGCGTCTGGCGAAGGGCCTGGAGGCCGCGGGCTTTGACGTGCAGCCCGAGAGCTATTTCGACACGGTCACCGTTGAGGTCGGCCCCTTGCAGGCCGCGGTGATGAAATCCGCCGTGGACGAAGGCATCAACCTGCGCCGTGTGGGCGGGACCAAGGTTGGCATCACACTGGACGAGCGCACCCGTCCCGACACCATCGAAGCGGTCTGGCGTGCCTTTGGCATTCGTCAGGCGGATGACGATTTTACGCCTGAGTACCGCCTGCCCGATGCGATGGTCCGCACGAGCGACTACCTCACGCACCCGATTTTCCACATGAACCGGGCCGAGACCGAGATGATGCGCTACATGCGCCGCCTTGCGGACCGTGATCTGGCGCTTGACCGGGCGATGATCCCGCTGGGGTCTTGCACGATGAAGCTGAACTCGGCGGCTGAGATGATGCCGGTGACGTGGCGTGAATTCTCGCTGATCCATCCCTTCGTGCCCGCCGATCAGGCGCTTGGCTATCAGGAAATGATCGACGATCTGTCGGACAAGCTGTGCGAGATAACCGGCTATGACGCGATCTCGATGCAGCCGAACTCGGGGGCGCAGGGCGAATATGCGGGGCTTTTGACCATCGCTGCGTATCACCGTGAGCAGGGACAAGGGCACCGGAACATTTGCCTTATTCCGATGAGCGCCCATGGCACCAACCCGGCTTCCGCGCAGATGGTGGGCTGGAAGGTCGTGGTCATCAAGACCGCCGCCAATGGTGACATCGATCTTGACGATTTCCGCGCCAAGGCCGAGCAGCACAGCGAAAACCTCGCCGGTTGCATGATCACCTACCCGTCGACCCACGGCGTGTTCGAGGAAACCGTGCATGAGGTGACCAAGATCACCCATGACCACGGCGGCCAAGTCTATATCGACGGCGCCAATATGAACGCGATGGTGGGCCTGTCGCGCCCCGGCGATCTGGGCGGCGACGTGAGCCACCTGAACCTGCACAAGACCTTCTGCATCCCGCATGGCGGCGGCGGCCCCGGCATGGGGCCCATTGGTGTGAAGTCGCACCTGATCCCGCATCTGCCGGGTCATCCGAATGACGAGGGCGCGGCTGTTTCGGCGGCACCTTATGGTTCGCCTTCCTTGCTGCCGATCTCTTGGTCCTACTGCCTCATGATGGGCGGGGACGGGCTGACACAGGCGACCCGCGCGGCGATCCTCAACGCCAACTACATCGCCAAGCGGCTCGAAGGGGCCTATGACGTGCTCTATAAAGGGCCGAGCGGTCGGGTGGCGCATGAGTGCATCATCGACGTGCGCCCCTATGAGGAAACGGCGGGCATCACCAACGAAGATGTCGCCAAGCGGCTGGTTGACTGCGGCTTCCACGCGCCGACAATGTCATGGCCTGTCGCGGGCACGCTGATGGTGGAACCGACGGAGTCGGAGACCAAGGCCGAGCTTGACCGCTTCTGCGATGCGATGTTGGCGATCCGCGAAGAAATTCGCGAGATCGAAGAGGGCCGCATGGACCGCGCCAACAACCCGCTCAAGAACGCGCCGCATACGGTCGAAGATCTGGTGGTGGAATGGGGCGACCGGCCCTACAGCCGTGAGCAGGGCTGCTTCCCTCCCGGTGCCTTCCGCGTCGACAAATACTGGCCGCCGGTCAACCGCGTCGACAACGTGCATGGCGACCGCAACCTGATCTGCACCTGCCCACCGTTAGAAGACTACGCCGAAGCGGCTGAGTAATCAGGGCACTAAGAAAGTCAAAGGGCGCGGGATCATTCCTGCGCCCTTAGCATATCCGCAGGTCGTGCGTTCAGCGCCTTTAGCGCAAAGCCCAAGCCCGCCAGTACCGTCGCCAACACGCCGCCCGCGATGATCATCAGCGCATTGGGCCAGACCACGGCGAAATCGGTCTCCATGACATAATGACTTACCGCCCAGCCCCCGGTGATCCCGGCCAGCAGTGCCACCGCACCGGCAAAGAGACCGAGCAAGGCCGCCCGCAGCACAAAGCTAGTGGCGATGGCCCGGCGTGATGCGCCCATGGTCTTGAGCAGCGCCGCCTCATAGCTGCGCGCGCCGGTGCCTGCGGCGGCAGCGCCGATCAGCACCATGAAGCCGGTAGCGAGCGTCGCCAGTGCGCCAAAGGAGATGGCCGAGGCCAGCCCGGCAAGCACCGCAGCCACGCGGTCGATGGCGTCCCGCACCCGGATCGCGGTGATGTTGGGGTACTCGCCGGCAAGGTCGCGCAGGATCGCCGCTTCGGCCTCAGGCTCGGCATAGACGGTCGAGATGAAACTATGCGGCGCGCCTGCGAGGGCAGCGGGATTCATTGTCAGGACAAAACCGATCCCGGCGGTGGAGAAATCGACCTCGCGAAAGCTGGCGATTGTGCCGGTGATGTCGCGGCCAAGGATGTTGACAGTAAGAGTGTCACCCAACTCCACCCCGATCTCTTCGGCCTCTTCGGCGGCAAAGCTGATGAGCGGCGGGCCGTTGTAATCTTCGGGCCACCATTCGCCTTCGGTGATCCGCGTGTCTTCGCCCGGCAGAGCGGCATAGGTCACGCCCCTGTCACCACGCACGACCCAATGATCGCCCGCGACTTCGCGGGCAGGGCGGCCATTGATCTCGGTTATCACCCCGCGCAGCATCGGCGCGCTTTCGATGCGCGAGACCGCCGGATCGCCTTCCAGCCGCGCCGTATAGCCCGGCATCTGATCCTTCTGGATATCGACAAAAAAGTAAGAGGGCGCCACATCCGGCAGGTTGCCCGAGATCGCGCGGCGGAGGTTGCCGTCGATCTGGCCCACGGCGGCGAGCACGGACAGCCCCAGTCCAAGCGCCAGCACGACTGCCGTGGCCCCTTCGCCCGGCCCGCCAATCGCGGCCAGCGCCCACCGCAGCCGCGGATGCCCGCGTGCGCGTCGGGCCGCGGCGCGGGAAATCAGGCGCAACAGGGCAGCAGCGAGCGCCAGAACGGCCAGCGTCGCGGCCAGCCCGCCAAGGGTCCAAAGTGTGAGGGACCATGATCCGTTGAACCAGCCCGCGAGCGTCAGCAGCGCCGCTAAAAGCGCGGCAATGGCGATGAGATAGGGCACAGCAGGCCAGGGCGATTGGCGCTGCCAGTCATCGCGGAACAGGGTCGCGGCGCGTACGTCAGCGCTGCGGGCAAGCGGCCAAAGGGTGAAGAGCGCGGCGGTTAGGAGGCCATAGAGCGCGGCTTCGATCAGGGGCATGGGATAGATTGCGAAACGGGCGGGCAGGGGCAAGCTGGCCTCGATCAGCGGCGACAGCAGCAACGGCAGTCCTGCGCCGATCAGCAGGCCAAGCGCCACACCCATCACGGCCAGTATACCCACTTGGATGAAATAGGTTTGAAAGATCGTCGCCCGCGTTGCCCCCATTGCGCGGAAGGTGGCGATCACGGCGGTCTTGCGCTGCAGATAGGCACGCACAGCGGCGGCCACACCGACGCCTCCAACCGCCAGCCCAGAAAGCCCCACCAGCACCAGAAACGCGCTGAGCCGTTCGACAAACCGCGCCACGCCGGGTGCGCCGTTGCGGGCATCGGTCCAGCGCATCCCGGAATCGGCAAAGCGCTCTTTCGCCTCGGCTTCAAGCGGGTCAAGGGCGGTGCCGTCGGGCAACTCTAGTCGGTATTTGCTGTTGAACAGCGTACCAGAAGCCAGCAGCCCCGACCCTTCGAGTGCATCGCGCAGAACCAGCGTGCGCGGGCCAAGGGCAAAGCCGCTGGCGGCGGAATCCGGTTCGCGTTGGATCAGAGCAGAGAGGGTAAATTCTGCCTCACCAAGAGCGAAAGTATCACCGGGAGCGAGTGCGAGGCGGTCGGCCAGCGCCCGCTCCATCACCGCGCCGGGCAGGCCCGTGGCGTCGCGCGCAAGGGCGTCGGCAAGGGGCATGGCGGGGTCCAGTACCATCTGCCCAATCAGCGGATAGAGATCATCAACGGCTTTGACCTGCGTCAGCGCGCGCTCGGATGTGTCGCCTTGGCCTTTCACGGCCATTGAACGGAATTCGACAATCTCGGACACGCGCGTCGCCCGTGCGGCCATCCAGTCACGCTCATCCGCGTTGGCGAAACGATAGGTGAAATCAAGCTCTGCATCGCCGCCCAAAAGTGCGGCTCCTTCGGCTTCCAACCCTGCTTCGATCGCCGCGCGGACAGAGCCGACAGCGGCCAGCGCGGCCACGCCAAGCGCAAGACAGGCCAGCAGTAGGCGAAAGCCACGCAATCCACCGCGCATTTCGCGGCGGGCGAAACGGGCCGCGAGGGACAGGCTCATGCGAGACGCCCGTCGGCCAATTGCACGACTCGGTCGCAGCGTCTGGCCAGATCATCGGCATGGGTAACTAGCACCAGCGTCGCGCCATGGCGGTCGCGTAGCTCAAACAGCAGGTCCATGATCGCGGCCCCATTGCGGCTGTCGAGGCTGCCTGTCGGCTCATCCGCCAGCAGGATCGCCGGGCGCGGGGCGGCGGCGCGGGCGAGGGCCACGCGTTGTTGTTCGCCGCCTGACATCTGGGCGGGGTATTGATCAATCCGGTGGCCAAGACCGACGGCCTCCAACTCGGTGCGGGCGCGGTCAAAGGCGTCCTCCGCCCCTGAAAGCTCAAGCGGGGTGGCGACATTTTCCAGCGCGGTCATGGTCGGGATCAGGTGAAAAGACTGAAAGACGATCCCCATGCGGCCTTGCCGAAACTGGGCCAAACCATCTTCACGCAACGCGCTGAGATCATGGCCGAGGGCCATAACCTTGCCGTCCGTGGCACGCTCCAACCCGCCCATGACCATCAGCAGCGAGGATTTGCCCGATCCGGACGCCCCGGTTAGCGCAATGCTCTCGCCCTGCTGGACCTGCAGCGAAATGCCGCGCAGGATATCGACGGTTCCGGCATTGCCCTTGAGGCTCAGCGTGACATCTTGAAGGTCATAGACAGGGTTGCTCATCAGGCCGCCTTTGTTCTGAGTATCAGTTGGATATGGAGGTCCGTGGAGGATGCGCAAGGTATTGATCTGTTTTGCCTTTATTTTAGGCAGCGCCGCACAGGCCGAGGAGGTTGTGATCGCCGCCCTTGGCGATAGCCTGACCCAAGGCTATGGCCTGCCTGCCGAGGAAGGTTTCGTGCCGCAATTACAGGCATGGCTGGACGCCGAAGGTGTCGACGCGACGATCGTGAACGCGGGCGTTTCGGGCGACACGACGGCGGGCGGCCTTGCACGGGTTGATTGGACTCTGACGCCCGAGGTTGACGCGATGATCGTGACGCTGGGCGGCAACGACATGCTGCGCGGGCTGGACCCGGCGCAGGCGCGGGGCAATATCGACAGCATCCTGACTGCGGCGAAAGGTGTCGATGTGGACGTGCTGCTTGTCGGCATGTCGGCACCGGGGAACTACGGGGCGCAGTACAAAGCGGATTTCGAAGGGCTGTACCCTAAATTGGCCGAAGAGCATGAGACACTGTTTTACCCCGACTTCTTTAACGGGCTTCTTGCTGAGGAAGCGGGGGCGGCGTCGGCGCGAAGTGAGACGATCCGCCGGTATTTCCAAGTCGATGGCATCCACCCCAATGCCGAAGGTGTGGCGTTGATCGTAAAGGACATCGGTCCCTCGGTCGCCAAGCTTGCCGAGCAAGTCGCCGATAAGCACTAACAAAAAACGGACGCCGCAGCGTCCGTTTCAACCCTAAACAGTGGCCCGTTCAGGCCAGCGCGATATTGCTCGCGCTTTCGCGGCCATCGCGGCCTGCTTCGACATCAAAGGTAACCTTTTGATTGTCGGCCAGCCCGGTGAGGCCTGCGCGCTCAACGGCGGAAATATGAACAAAAATGTCTTTGCCGCCGTTATCGGGCGCGATAAAGCCGTAGCCTTTTGTCGTGTTGAACCATTTTACGGTGCCAGTAGCCATGACCCGTGTCTCCCTCTCTGTGATCTGCCCGCAACATGCGGCAGCGCGGCTCGGTCGAATTCGTGATCGCTGGAGCCTTAGGGCAGCCGGGTCGAAAAGTCTTCGCGTCGCAGTTGTGATATTGGAACCCCTGTTTTTAAAATCAAGGATTTTTACGGGCGCATAGGCTCCGAGCAAGGAAGCGCCCATGAAATATCATCTGCCTGTTACAAAACTGGCAGTGCTGCGGGGTTTGTGCAGTAAGGCTCATTTTCAAAAATTTACCAGTTGATAAAAAAATGATTCCATGTGAGCATTTTTAAAACACCAAGAAAACGACAGGGATTTTGATATGGCACATGATGTCTTTGAGCCGGGGATTGTTCCGGGGCGGCTGGCGCCGCAGAACTACAACGAGGGGTTTTCGGACCTGCATCCGCCTTTGGATGAGCATGAAGCGTTGGTCGCGGCGGATCGCTGTTACTTCTGCCACGACGCGCCCTGCATGACGGCCTGTCCGACCGATATCGACATCCCGCTGTTTATCCGCCAGATCGCCACAGGCACGCCGGATGCTGCGGCCAAGACGATCCTGAGCCAGAACATCCTTGGCGGCATGTGCGCGCGGGTCTGCCCGACAGAGACCCTCTGCGAGGAGGTCTGTGTGCGCGAGGTGGCCGAGGGCAAGCCGGTGCTGATTGGCCAATTGCAGCGTTATGCCACGGATCATTTGATGGCGCAGGGCGTGCATCCATTCGAGCGGGCAGCGGCCACAGGCAAACGCATCGCCGTTGTGGGCGCGGGGCCAGCGGGTCTGTCCTGTGCGCACCGTCTCGCAATGCTTGGCCACGACGTTGAGATCATCGACGCGCGGCCCAAGCCCGGCGGGCTCAACGAATATGGCATCGCGGCCTACAAAACGCCGAATGGCTTTGCACAGGCTGAGGTGGATTGGCTGATGCAGATCGGCGGTATCACCTTCCGCCATGAGGTCGCCGTGGGGCGTGATGTCACGCTTGAGGAATTGAAGACCGACTATGACGCGGTTTTCCTTGGCATGGGGTTGGTAGGCGTCAATGCGCTTGGGGCCGAAGGCGAGGATAAGGCCGGGGTCGCCAATGCGGTCGATTTCATCTCGGAGCTGCGCCAGTCGGGCGACATGTCAGGCGTGCCGATTGGCCGCGACGTGGTGGTCATCGGCGGCGGCATGACGGCGGTGGACGCTGCGGTGCAGGCGAAGCTGCTGGGTGCGTTAAATGTGACGCTGGTCTATCGCCGTGGTCGCGACCGGATGAACGCGAGTGTGTTCGAGCAAGACCTCGCGGCTTCCAAAGGGGTGCGGATCGTGACTCATGCGGTGCCGATCGCGGTGCATGGCAATGGCTCGGTGCGCGAGATTGAATTTGAATATGTCGATGAGGCGATGAAGGGCACCGGCCAGACCCTGCGTCTGCAGGCGGATCAGGTGTTCAAGGCCATCGGTCAGACGCTGTTGGGCGACGGGCTTCCCGATCTTGACGGGCGCAAGATCAAGGTTGATGGCACCGGGCGTACCAGCCTTGATCGTGTTTGGGCAGGCGGTGACTGCGCCAGCGGCGGCGATGATCTGACCGTGACTGCCGTGGCTGAGGGCCGCGATGCCGCGATGGACATTCACACCACATTGATGGGGGCGGCGGGCTGAGGCCGCGCCGACAGGGAGACATAACATGGCTGATCTGAGAAGCGAATTTATCGGGATCAAATCCCCCAACCCGTTCTGGCTGGCCTCTGCCCCGCCGACGGACAAGGAATACAACGTGCGCCGCGCCTATGAGGCGGGCTGGGGCGGGGTGGTTTGGAAGACCCTCGGCATGGAAGGCCCGCCGGTGGTTAACGTCAACGGCCCGCGCTATGGCGCGATCTATGGCGCGGACCGGCGGCTTCTGGGGCTGAACAACATTGAGCTCATCACCGACCGCCCGCTGGAAGTGAACCTGCGCGAGATGAAAGCGGTCAAACGCGACTATCCCGACCGCGCGCTCATCGCCTCGATCATGGTGCCTTGCGAGGAGGAAGCGTGGAAAGCGATCCTGCCGCATGTGGAAGAGACCGGCGCGGACGGGATCGAGCTGAACTTTGGTTGTCCGCATGGCATGGCCGAGCGCGGCATGGGGTCTGCCGTGGGGCAGGTGCCGGAATATATCGAAATGGTCACCCGCTGGTGCAAGATGTACACCCGCATGCCAGTGATCGTGAAGCTGACGCCGAATATCACCAATGTGCTTTATCCTGCCGAGGCCGCCAAACGCGGCGGCGCGGATGCGGTGAGCCTGATCAACACGATCAACTCGATCACTTCGGTCGATCTGGACCTCTTTGCGCCAGAACCGATGATCGACGGCAAGGGCACCCATGGCGGCTATTGCGGCCCGGCGGTGAAGCCGATCGCGCTCAACATGGTGGCCGAGATTGCCCGCAACCCCGAGACCCACGGCCTGCCAATCAGTGGTATCGGCGGCGTCACAACGTGGCGCGACGCGGCGGAGTTTCTGGCCCTCGGCGCGGGCAACGTGCAGGTCTGCACGGCGGCAATGACCTATGGCTTCAAGGTGGTCCAAGAGATGATCTCGGGCCTGTCGGAGTATATGGACGAGAAGGGCATGACCTCGGTCGATGAGCTTGTGGGCCGCGCGGTGCCGAATGTCACCGACTGGAACCAGTTGAACCTGAACTACGTCGCCAAGGCGAAGATCGATCAGGATTTGTGCATTTCCTGTGGCCGGTGCTTTGCCGCCTGTGAAGATACCAGCCACCAAGCCATCGCCATGTCGGAGGACCGGACGTTTTCCGTGATCGACGAAGAATGTGTGGCCTGTAACCTTTGCGTCAATGTCTGCCCAGTCGAAGACTGTATCTCGATGGAAGAATTGGCGGTGGGGGCCACGGACTTGCGCACCGGCAAGACGGTGACCCCGGATTACGCTAACTGGACCACGCATCCCAACAACCCTTCTGCCAAAGCGGTTGAGCCGGCAGAGTAAAGGAAAAGCCGCCGCTCTGGCCTCAGGATTTCCTGAGCGCTGGGGCGGCGGTTGCCTCGCGTTGTGTCCGGGTCATCTGTCCCACATTGCGCCGCGCTTCTATCAGCGCCAAGGCTGCATCCCGCGCCATTTGATCGCGCGTGACGGTTCGGCCCTTTGTTGTTTCATCAGAACACACCTCTTTATTTGCAGCCGCCAAGCTGCCTGACAACCCTACATTCATCACTGCCCCATTCATCTGAAGGAGCCCACACCCGCACCCAATTTGGGGCGGAAGTTCTAACAGATCGTAAAATGCAGCCCGCAAGTTCGGGTTATCGTTAACGGCGCGTTTACTGCTCCGGCAGGTCCAACAGCGCGCCAAACATCGCCTGAAGATGCGCCTGCGCGCGGGGGCGGGGATCGGTCTCGGGTCCGAGCAGGATCTGCGCCTGCGCCTCGAAATCCGCGTAGTGCTGCGTCGTCGCCCAGATCGAGAATATAAGGTGCTGCGGGTCCAGTCGGGGCAGTTTGCCCGCCGCCACCCAGCCCGCGATCACGGCGCATTTCTCGTCGAACAGGGGTTTGAGATGGCTGTGCAACTCCGGCTCGATCCGGGGCGCACCTTGCAGAATTTCATTGGCGAAAAGGCGGCTCTCGCGCGGCAATTCGCGCGACATGGTCAGCTTGCGTTCGACATAGTCCAAGATCTCGCGCCGGGGGTCGCCTTCGGGGTCCAGTTCCACCAGCGGGTCAAGCCATGTTTCCATAAGCTGCGACAGCAAAGTGACGTGAATGTCTTCTTTGCCATTGAAGTAATAGAGAATATTCGGTTTGCTCAGCCCAGCCTCGGCGGCGATCTGATCCAGCGTGGCGCCCCGGTAGCCATGTTTCGAGAAGACTTCGAGCGCGGCATCCAGAATCACCCGGCGGTTGCGTCTTTGGATGCGACTGGGTTTCTTGGCGGTGCTTTCGGGCAAGGCAATGATCCTTGGTGCTGCTAAAAAAGGCGTTTGCCGGGTCGGCGGTGGGTTGTTTCAAACCAGTTCTTGACAGAGCCTAACCTAATCGCAATCGTGGATTTACCAAATGGTAAAAAAACAACACGGCCCAAGCCGATGACAGAGGAGTGACCTATGCCCGCGCCCGGAGAGAACCTCAAGATTGATCCCGACCGTCTGTGGGATTCCTTGATGGAAATGGCCAAGATCGGCCCCGGCGTGGCGGGGGGCAACAACCGCCAGACGCTGACGGACGAAGACGCCGAAGGCCGCGCCCTTTTCCAAAGGTGGTGCGAAGCTGCGGGCTGCACCATGGGTCTTGACCAGATGGGCAATATGTTCGCCCAGCGGCAGGGCACCGACCCCGATGCGCTGCCGGTCTATGTGGGCAGCCACCTCGACACCCAGCCCACGGGCGGGAAATACGATGGCATCCTCGGCGTGCTCGGCGGATTGGAGATCATCCGCACGATGAACGATCTGGGCATCAAGACCAAACACCCGATCGTCGTGACCAACTTCAC
The DNA here is from genome assembly GCF_022788715.1 of Sulfitobacter sp. DSM 110093. Lineage (NCBI taxonomy): Bacteria > Pseudomonadati > Pseudomonadota > Alphaproteobacteria > Rhodobacterales > Roseobacteraceae > Sulfitobacter > Sulfitobacter sp. DSM 110093. The sequence continues at coordinate 3,021,812 of NZ_CP085167.1, read as the reverse complement.
CAACGAAGAAGGCACCCGTTACGCCCCCGCGATGCTGTCGTCGGGGGTTTTTGCTGGCATTCATACGCAGGACTGGGCTTATGAGCGCACCGACGCCGAAGGCAAAACCTTTGGCGATGAGTTGCAACGCATCGGCTGGAAGGGCGACGAGGAAGTGGGCGCGCGCAAGATGCATGCTTTCTTTGAATTGCACATCGAACAAGGCCCGATTTTGGAGGCCGAAGGCAAGGATATCGGCGTCGTCACCCACGGGCAGGGGCTTAGCTGGACGCAGGTGACGATCACCGGCAAGGACAGCCACACCGGTTCTACCCCCATGCCGATGCGCCGGGACGCGGGGCTGGGCATGGCGCGGGTGCTGGAAAAGGTGAACGAAATCGCGCTGAGCCACGCGCCCCATGCAGTGGGGGCCGCGGGCCATATCGAGGTCTATCCAAACTCGCGCAACGTGATCCCCGGCAAGGCGATCTTTACCGTGGATTTCCGCTCACCCGATTTGACCGTGATCGAGGATATGGGCAAGCGACTGCGGGTCGATGCGCAGAAGATCGCGGATGACATGGAGTTGCAGATCGAATTTGAAGAGGTTGGCGGCTTTGACCCTGTGACCTTTGACGAGGGCTGCGTCACCGCAGTGCGCAACGCCGCCGAGCGGTTGGGCTACAGCCATATGAACCTGATTTCGGGGGCGGGGCATGACGCCTGCTGGATCAACCGGGTTGCACCCACGGCGATGGTGATGTGCCCCTGCGTCGATGGCCTAAGCCACAACGAGGCCGAAGAGATCACCAAGGATTGGGCCAAGGCGGGGGCGGATGTGCTGCTCCATGCGGTGCTGGAGACAGCGGAAATAGAGGGCTGAACACGCGGGCGGAGGTCTGGGGTGCAGCCCCGGCCCCCCGACGTGAATTGCCAGAAAAGATGGGGAGAAGACGATGAGCAAGGTAATCAAAGGTGGCATGGTCTGCACGGCGGACCGCACATGGAAAGCCGATGTCCTGATCGAGGGCGAGAAGATCAAGCAGATCGGCGAAGACCTGAAGGGTGACGAATATATCGACGCCGAGGGCGCCTATGTGATCCCCGGCGGGATCGACCCGCATACGCACCTAGAGATGCCTTTCATGGGGACGACCGCCGCCGAGACTTTCGAGACCGGCACATGGGCGGCGGCCTGTGGTGGCACGACGATGGTGGTCGATTTCTGCCTGCCTGGCGCCGATGGCAGCATCAAGAACGCGATCAACGAATGGCACCGCAAATCCGCGCCGCAGATCTGTAGCGACATCGGTTATCATATGGCGGTCACCGGCTGGGACGAAAACGTCTTTAACGAGATGAAAGACGCGGTCGACATGGGGGTGAACAGCTTTAAGCACTTCATGGCCTACAAAGGCGCGTTGATGATCGAAGATGACGAGATGTTCGCGTCGTTCAAGCGCTGTGCGGAACTGGGTGCGTTGCCGATGGTCCATGCTGAGAACGGCAATCTGGTGGCCGAGTTGCAGCAGAAGTACTTCGATCAGGGCATCACCGGGCCAGAGGGCCACGCCTATTCGCGCCCGCCTGAACTGGAGGGCGAGGCGGCAAACCGCGCCATCACCATCGCAGACACGGCAGGTGTGCCGCTCTATATCGTGCATGTCTCCTGCGAGCAGACCCATGAGGCGATCCGTCGGGCGCGGCAGAAGGGGATGCGGGTTTACGGGGAACCGCTGATCCAATTCCTGACGCTGGACGAGTCCGAGTATTTCAACAAAGATTGGGACCACGCCGCGCGCCGCGTCATGTCGCCGCCGTTCCGCTCGAAAGACCACCAAGACAGCCTTTGGGCAGGCTTGCAGTCAGGCAGTTTGCAGGTGGTGGCAACGGACCACGCGGCCTTCAGCACAGAGCAAAAGCGCGCGGGCCGCGATGATTTCCGGATCATTCCCAACGGCTCAAACGGGCTGGAAGAACGTCTGGCCGTGCTCTGGACCGAAGGGGTAGAGACGGGGCGGCTTACGCCCAATGAATTCGTTGCCGCGACCTCGACCAATATCGCCAAGATCCTCAACATCTACCCGAAGAAGGGTGCGATCGTCGAAGGGGCGGATGCCGATATCGTGGTCTGGGATCCGAAGATCACCAAGACGATCAGCCCTGCAAACCACCACTCCATCCTTGATTACAACGTCTTTGAAGGGTTCGAGGTCAAGGCGCAGAGCCGCTATACCCTCAGCCGCGGTGAGGTGATCTGGGCTTGGGGTCAAAACAGCCAGCCGCAACCTGGTCGCGGCCGTTTCGTGCCGCGACCAGCCTTCCCGAGCGCCAACGTCGCGCTCAGCAAGTGGAAGGAGCTCAACAGCCCCAAGATGATCAAGCGCGATCCGCTGAACATTCCGGCGGGGATTTGAGCGATGTAAAACCGCCACGACAATCAGGTAAAGTGCCGCGTTAAAAGCGGCCGACCAACAGGGAAGTAAAATACGTGAATGACAGCCAGAGCGTGATCAGCGCCAGCAATCTAGATCTGACCTTTCAGACCAACGACGGGCCGGTTCATGCGTTGAAAGACGTGAACCTTGAGATCCATAAGGGGGATTTCGTCAGCTTTATTGGCCCCTCGGGCTGTGGCAAGACGACCTTTTTGCGGGTTATGGCCGACCTTGAACAGCCCACCGGCGGGCAGGTCACCATCAACGGTGTCTCGCCCGCCGAAGCGCGCAAATCGCGGGCTTACGGTTATGTGTTCCAGGCGGCGGGGCTTTATCCGTGGCGCACCATCGGCGGCAACATCCGTTTGCCGTTGGAGATCATGGGCATCCCCCGCGCTGAGCAGGCCGAGCGGGTGCAGCGGGTGCTGGAACTGGTGGAACTCAGCGGGTTTGAAAAGAAATTTCCTTGGCAATTGTCGGGTGGGATGCAGCAGCGCGCCTCCATCGCACGGGCGTTGTCGTTCGACGCCGATATCTTGCTGATGGACGAACCCTTTGGCGCGTTGGATGAGATCGTGCGCGACCACCTCAACGAGCAACTGCTGAAGCTCTGGGCGCGGACGGAAAAGACCATCGCTTTCGTCACCCATTCGATCCCCGAAGCGGTCTATCTGTCGACCAAGATCGTGGTGATGAGCCCGCGACCCGGTAGGATCGCGGATGTGATCGAAAGCCCGCTGCCGCGTGAACGCCCCTTGGAAATCCGCGAAAGCCCTGAATTTCTAGAGATCGCGCATCGCGTCCGTGAGGGGCTGCGCGCCGGGCATGGGGACGATTGATGCGTAACATTTTCCCCATTCTAACGGTCGTGGGGCTGTTGATCGTCGTTTGGTACGGCGCAGCCGTCGCGCTCAACGCGCAATGGGCGCGGGATGTGGCAGCGCGGGCCGACAAGACGCTGACATTCTCGGAATTGGTGGCCGACACGTGGTCGCAAGACAAGCCCAAGCTGCCGGCGCCGCATCAGGTCGGTGCCGAACTGTGGGAAACCACGGTGATGAAGAAGGTCACGTCGAAACGCTCGCTGGTCTATCACACATGGGTCACCTTTAGCGCGACCTTCCTTGGTTTTGTCATGGGCACAGCACTTGGCACGCTTCTGGCGGTCGGTATCGTGTTTAACCGCACCATGGACATGTCGATGATGCCTTGGGTGATTGCCAGCCAGACCATCCCGATCTTGGCCATCGCGCCGATGATCATCGTGGTTTTGAATGCCGTGGGCCTCTCGGGCCTGCTGCCTAAGGCGATCATCAGCATGTATCTATCGTTTTTCCCGGTCGTTGTGGGCATGGTCAAAGGGCTGCGCAGCCCGGATCAGATGCAGCTGGACCAGATGCGCACATGGCACGCCAGCGGCTGGCAGACGTTTTGGAAGCTGCGGCTGCCGTCTTCGATGCCGTATTTCTTTACCTCGCTGAAGGTTGGGGTCGCGGCCTCTCTGGTTGGTGCCATTGTGGGCGAGATGCCGACAGGCGCTGTGGCCGGATTGGGCGCACGGCTATTGGCGGGCAGCTATTATGGGCAAACGGTCCAGATTTGGAGCGCGCTTCTTATGGCGGCGGCCTTGGCGGCGGTGATGGTTGGGCTGATCGGGTTGATCCAGCGTGTCACCCTGAAACGGATGGGAATGGCATGATGAGCTGGGTTCTTTTCGCCATCGTCGCTTGGCTGGTGGGCCTTTCGATTAACGTCTGGCTGGCGCGGCAGAAGCCGTCCCGCTGGGCGGCGCTCGCTTCGCCTATTGTCTTTGGCTTGACGCTTATCGCGGTTTGGGAAGGGGTAGTGCGCGGCTTTGACATCAACCAAGTGCTGCTGCCTGCGCCTTCGGTGATCGCTGCGCGGTTCGCGACCTCGTTAGACATTCTGTGGGTCGATTTTGTACAGACCGTCATCAAGGGCGCGCTGAGTGGTTATATCATCGGCTGCGGCGCGGCGTTCCTGACGGCGCTGGCGATTGACCGCTTTCCTTTTCTTCAGCGCGGTCTGCTTCCCGTGGGCAATTTCGTCGCGGCCCTGCCGATCATCGGCATGGCACCGATCATGGTGATGTGGTTCGGTTTTGGTTGGCAATCCAAGGCGGCGATTGTCGTGGTGATGGTGTTCTTCCCGATGCTGGTGAACACGGTGCAGGGGTTGCAGGCCAGCGATTCCATGCAACGTGACCTGATGCGCACCTATGCGGCGGGCTATTGGCGGACGCTGCTGAAACTGCGCCTGCCTGCGGCGATGCCCTTTGTCTTCAACGGGTTGAAGATCGGCACCACGCTGGCGCTGATCGGGGCCATTGTTGCTGAATTTTTCGGCTCTCCGGTGCTTGGCATGGGGTTCCGCATCTCTACTTCGGTCGGACAGCTTGCCCTAGACCTCGTCTGGGCCGAGATTGTCGTGGCGGCGATCGCCGGATCGGCGTTCTATGGTATTATGGCCCTGGTCGAGGGCCGGGTGACCTTCTGGCACCCCAGTCAACGAAGCTGAACAACGACCAACCAAGAGGGAGAATAATGATGAAAAATATCACGAAGATCACCGCAGGGGTCGCCTTGGGCCTTTGGGGCGGGATGGCGCAGGCGGCGGATGACCTGACCTTGCAACTTAAATGGGTCACGCAGGCTCAGTTCGGGGGCTACTATGTGGCCAAGGACAAAGGGTTCTATGAGGAAGAAGGGTTGAACGTCACGATCAAGCCGGGCGGTCCCGATATCGCGCCGGTGCAGGTGCTGCTGGGCGGTGGTGCGGATGTGATGGTTGATTGGCTGCCCTCAGCATTGGCCGCACGGGAAAAGGGTGCGCCGATTGTGAACATCGCACAGCCGTTTGCTAAATCTGGCCTGATGCTGACCTGCCTCAAAGAGCACGGTATCGAGAGCCCCGAAGACTTCCCCGGCAACACGCTCGGTACATGGTTCTTCGGCAATGAGATTCCGCTGCTCAGCTGGATGGGCAAGTTGGGCTATTCGACTGACGGTTCAGACGGTGGTGTGACCATTCAAAAGATCAACTTTAACGTTGATCCGCTGCTGCAAAAGCAAGTCGAATGCGCCACCACCATGACCTACAACGAATATTGGCAGGTGATCGACGCCGGGCTGACACCTGAGGATTTGGTGGTCTTCAAATACGAAGACGAAGGCATTTCGACGCTGGAAGACGGTCTTTATACCACCGAAGAAAATCTTGCAGATCCTGAGATGACCGACAAGTTGGCGCGGTTTGTGCGGGCTTCGATGAAGGGCTGGAAATACGCCGAGGAAAACGTCGAGGAAGCCGCCGAGATTGTGTTGGAGAATGACCAGACCGGTGCGCAGACTGAAAAGCATCAGACCCGGATGATGGGCGAGATCGCCAAGCTGACAATGGGCAGCGATGGCCGTTTGGATGAAGCTGCGTTCGACCGTAGCGCGGAAATCACCATGGAAGGTGGCATGATCACCAAAGCGCCTGAGGGGGCTTGGACCCACGACATCACGGACCAAGCGCTTCAGTAAGGTTTTCTGACGATGACAGGGGAGGGGCTGGCGCAGTGCGCTGGCCCCTTTTTCGTTTATACCAAGGGCCTGCGCCTACCCGCTCGCACCAGAGGTGCGCCCAATTTGGCGTGACGGGCGGGCAGGGAATGGCCCGGCGCCTGCGGTTTGTTTCCGCGCTGAGTGGTTACAGATGGGCTTCAGAGCACCGTAACCTTGGTCCCAATCGGCACGCGTTGGTACAGGTCGACCACATGTTCATTCAACATGCGAATACAACCGTTGGAAACCGAACGCCCGATTGAGTTCGGCTGCGTCGTGCCATGAATGCGGAAATACGTGTCGCGCCCGTTCTGGAACAGGTACAGCGCCCGCGCACCAAGTGGGTTGCCGGGCCCGCCGGGCTGGGCGTCGGTATTGCCGATGAAACGTTGGTACGCCTGCGGCTCGCGCTCGATCATTTCATTGGTCGGTCGCCATGTGGGCCATTCTTTTTTCACGTCAATGGTTGCGGTGCCTGTGAACTCTAGTCCCGCCTTGCCGACACCCACGCCGTAGCGCATCGCCTGACCGGGGGCGGTCACGAAATATAGGTAATGGCTGCGCGGCAGGATCAGTAACTGGCCCGGTGCATATTGACTCTTAACCGGTACGATCTGCGGCTTTGGATCATAGGCGGCGGTGCGGGCCTGCGCCATTAGGGGGAGGGTGGCGGCTGCCACAGTGCTGGTCAGAAAAGTACGGCGGCGCATGGCAGGCTCCATTTTGGGATCATTATTTTGCCGTGCATTCTGCCACGGAGGCATATTTTAGCAAGGCTGGACATAAAAAAACCGACCTGCCGTTGCCAGCAGGTCGGTTAAAATTCTTGGGTCAGGGCCGAAGCCCCCGGCCATTAGGCCAGCGCGATGTTTGTCGCGGACTCGCGGCCGTCACGGCCTGCTTCGATGTCGAAGGTCACTTTCTGGTTGTCGGCCAGGCCGGTCAGGCCAGCGCGCTCAACAGCGGAAATGTGAACGAAAACGTCTTTGCTGCCGCCATCGGGAGCAATAAAGCCGAAGCCTTTAGTTGTGTTGAACCATTTTACGGTGCCAGTGGCCATATCCGTAGTCTCCATATTTATGCCATCCGCTTAAGTGCGATGGCCCGGCGTTGTTGGTCTGGATCGATAGACTGAGCGCCGTATGAGGGAGACAGTGGGTCGAAAAAGATAACGTCTGCACTGCCTATATTGCATCGGGAGGGGATTCGTTCAAGGGGCAACACGTATCTGGCTGTAATGGCGGTAAAAGCGTCGCAATTATCGGCAAATTCCTGCCACGAAATTTCATTATCTCTATATTTTATTGGGAATAGGTTGAAAATGCCCGTCTCGAGTTTGCCTAAAACCTGTCTCATTGCTGCCCGGCGTAGGTGGTTTTCTGCCGGAAAGCCCCAAGAGCGCCTGCCAGCGCCCCCTCATGCGGAGTAATGAGACATGATGCGTATCCTTGCTGTAGACGATGACCCGGTCATCCTTGACCTCCTTACGGGATGTCTGACTGAAAATGACAATTACGAGCTGACCTGCTGCGAAAGCTCGGAAGATGCGCTTGAAATCATGCAGCAGAGCAACCAGCCGTTCGACTCCTTCCTGTTGGACATCATGATGCCCGGCATCAACGGGATCAGCCTGTGTGAGATGATCCGCGATGTGCCATCCTATCGGGCTGTGCCGATCATTATGATCACCGCCAGCAAAGAGCCTGCGATGATGCAGCGGGCCTTTGATGCGGGGGCGACGGATTTTCTGTGCAAACCGCTGGACGGGGTTGAGTTGAGCGCGCGGATCAATGCCGCAAGCATGTTGAATGCCTCGCTTTTACGCGAACGTGAGGCGCAACATACGCTGTCCGAGCTGGCGCAGATGATGAAGATCCGCTTTGACGAAGATTTTGAGCTTGATGTTTCGTCCTGTAGCAATGTTTCCGCGTTGGAGAATTACCTGCTGCGGCTGCCCAGCGGTTGTTTCTCGATGAGCCTGTTCTCTATCTCTGTTGAGGGCGCGCGCGGTATCTATCGCGCGGTCAAGGCACCTGCCTTCCGCCGTCAAATGGAACAGGTGGCCCGTGCGTCGGTTCATTCGCTGGAAGGTATGCGTTTTCATCTGGCCTATGCGGGCAGTGGCCGTTTCATCGGTGTGGTGATGAGCCGCGCACGTTTGAACACCGCCACCATGGCCGAACGGATGCTTGAGCATCTGGAGAGCAGTTGGGATGGCAAAGGCATGAATGGCGGGCTGGCCCCGTCGTTGCAGGTGCATTCCGTGACCGAGCAGCGCCTCTGGTCGGGGCTTTCCGCCAGCAACAAGCTGCGCGAATATCTGCAAAGCTGGGACCCGCTCCATGGTCTGGCGCGGCACGACGAAGACAATCTCTTTGCCCAGCTAGAAACCGCAATCGACGACGATCGCTGAGGGCTCTGCTCGTTCTCAGGGATGCTAGGCCCGTCCGCTTTGCGGGCGGGCTTTTGCGTTGGGTGGGGGGGATGCCTGTATTGCCCTAGGTTGGCAGGCCAACATATAACGCACAAAAAAAGGGGCGACGGTCAACCGTCGCCCCTTTCTCATGCCAGTCGCGCTGTTTAGCGCGCGAATTTTTTGTGTTTCAGGCGCTTCGGCTCAAGCGCATCGGCACCCAGACGGCGCTTCTTGTCTTCTTCGTAATCTTCGAAGTTGCCTTCGAACCATTCCACATGCGCTTCGCCTTCGAAGGCCATGATATGGGTACAGATACGATCAAGGAAAAAGCGGTCGTGCGAAATCACCACGGCACAGCCAGCGAAATCGACCAGCGCATCTTCGAGCGCACGGAGGGTTTCGACGTCAAGATCGTTGGTCGGTTCATCGAGTAGCAGGACGTTGCCGCCTTCTTTGAGCAGCCGCGCCATATGTACGCGGTTACGTTCACCGCCCGACAGCAGGCCGACTTTCTTTTGCTGATCGCCGCCCTTAAAGTTGAACGACGAGCAATAGGCGCGGGAGTTCACCTCGGCGTCACCCAGCTTGATGATCTCGGCCCCGCCGGTGATCGCCTGCCAAACGGTGTCGTCGTGGTTCAGATCATCGCGGCTTTGGTCGACATAGCTGAGATCGACCGTATCACCGTATTCGATGGTGCCTTCGTCTGGTGTTTCATGCCCGGTGAGCATTTTGAACAGCGTCGATTTACCCGCGCCGTTGGGGCCAATCACACCAACGATACCGCCGGGCGGCAGCGAGAAGTCGAGCCCGTCGATCAACTGCTTATCGCCCATGTGCTTCTTCAGTCCTTCGACCTCGATCACCTTGTTGCCCAGGCGCGGGCCATTGGGGATAACAATCTGGGCGCGGCTGAGTTTCTCGCGCTCGGAGGTTTCGGCCATTTCGTTATAGGCGGCGATACGCGCTTTGGATTTCGCCTGACGTGCTTTGGCCCCTTGCCGCATCCATTCAAGTTCGCGCTCAAGCGTCTTTTGCTTGGATTTGTCTTCGCGGGCCTCTTGGCCCAGGCGCTTGGCCTTTTGCTCCAGCCAGTCGGAATAGTTGCCCTCGTAGGGGATGCCGCGGCCACGGTCCAATTCGAGAATCCAGCTGGTAATGTCATCAAGGAAGTAACGGTCGTGAGTGACGGCAAGGATCGTGCCCTTGTAGTCGATCAGGTGCTGTTGCAGCCACGCGATGGTTTCCGCGTCGAGGTGGTTGGTCGGTTCATCGAGCAGCAGCATGTCGGGCGCTTCGAGCAGCAGTTTGCACAGCGCCACGCGGCGGGCCTCACCGCCCGAGAGGTTTTCCGGCATCGCGTCATCGGGCGGGCAGCGCAGCGCTTCCATCGACACGTCGATCTGGCTGTCGAGGTCCCAAAGGTCTTGGGCGTCGATGTCGTCTTGCAGCTTGGCCATCTCTTCGGCGGTTTCGTCCGAGTAATTCATCGCCAGCTCGTTATAGCGATCAAGGATCGCCTTTTTCCCGGCGACACCTTCCATGACGTTCTCGCGCACGGTCTTGGTCGGGTCGAGCTTGGGTTCCTGCGGCAGGTAGCCGACTTTGGCACCCTCTGCGGCCCATGCTTCGCCGGTGAAATCTTTGTCGAGCCCAGCCATAATCTTGAGCAGGGTGGATTTACCCGCGCCGTTGACGCCAACGACACCGATCTTCACGCCGGGCAAGAAGTTCAGGTGGATATTTTCGAATGTCTTCTTGCCCCCGGGATAGGTCTTGGAGACGCCGGACATGTGATAGACGTATTGATAGGCAGCCATTTGGAGAATCCTCGAAACGCGATTTGGGGTTTGAAGTGCAGTATCGTCCGTGCGGGGCAATATCAAACACTCTGTATATCTTGAATCAATCGCCCGGCGGAGCCTTGCGAAATCTGCCCCGTGGTTGACCCCATGACGCAGGGCAGAGGGCGATTGGGCGGTTTTACAATGGTTTGGCGGGCGATCTGCAAAGCCAGAGAGCGAAATTCAGTCGACTTTTCTGCGGTTTTCGCGCTAACATTTCTACAATCTGCGATTGGGCGGCGATTTCTGGCCAGCGCAGAGTAGGAAGACTGAGAGCGGAGTTCACCTTTCGCGGGCGTCGACTTTCAGCACAGCAACAGGGAATTAATCATGTCAAAATCCACAATCGTTGTGGGTCTGGACGGGTCAGAGGCCGGCGCGCGTGCTTTGGCCTTTGCTCAGGCTCAGGCCAAACAGATCGGGGATTGTTCGATCACGGTTTGCTTTGTGATCGAATGGTCGCCTTTCACCTTTCAGACCAAGGAAGAGAACGAGCAGCGCCACATGCGGCGCGAGCAAGAGTTGCAGCGCGCGCATGACGTGGTGCTTGATCCGGCGGTGGCAGAGGCGAAGGCCAGCGGTATTGAGGTCGAGGGGATCGTGCGGCACGGCGACGTGGCCGATATCCTTGAAGGTGTCGCCAAAAAGCGCGGAGCGATCCAGATCGTTGTTGGCCGCGTCGGTGAGCGGGGCCTCAAGCGGCTCTTTGGTGGGGTGACGGGCCGATTGGTCGCAGGCTCCAGCGTGCCGGTCACGATTATTCCCTGAAAGGATAAGCCATGAACAAGCTGTATACCTATGTGATGGCCGTTTTCGCGTCATTGCTGCCGAGCCTTGCCGCTGCGCAAGAGGCTGTCGGCTTCGACGAGCGTATTAACCAGATTTTTGCCGATTACACCGGTTGGTATGTTTCCTTCATTTTCGCCCCGCTGCCGGGTACGAATTTCTCGTGGATCGCGCTTTGGTTGGTTGTGGGCGCGGTGGTTTTCACCGTTTATTTCGGGGCCATCCAGCTCAAAGGATTTTGGCATTCGATCCAACTGGTGCGGGGCGATTATTCCGACCCTGACGATGCGGGCGAAGTAAGCCACTTTCAGGCTTTGGCGACCGCGCTTTCGGGCACCGTGGGGCTGGGCAATATCGCGGGCGTTGCGGTTGCGGTCAGCATCGGTGGGCCGGGCGCGACATTCTGGATGGTGGTTGCGGGCCTCTTCGGCATGGCGACAAAGTTCACCGAATGTACGTTGGGTGTGAAATACCGTAATGAGTTTCCCGACGGCCATGTCTCAGGCGGGCCGATGTATTACATCGTCAAAGGCTTTTCCGAGCGCGGCCTGCCGCTGGGTGGCTTCATGGCGGTGCTGTTCTCGATCTTCACCATCCTCGGCGCACTTGGCGGCGGCAACATGTTCCAAGCTAACCAAGCCCATGCGCAGCTTGCAGGCGTCTTGGGTGACTATCCGGGTTGGATTACGGGCGTCATCCTTGCCGGTGTCACCTTTGCCGTGATCGCGGGCGGTCTGAAATCCATCGCGCGGGTGACTGAGAAAGTCGTGCCCTTCATGGGGGTCTTCTATGTGCTGGTGTCGTTCCTGATCCTGATCATCAACTGGGACATGATCGGTTGGGCCTTTGGTCAGATCTTCATGGGCGCCTTTACCGGTCTCGGTGTCGTAGGCGGCTTTACCGGCGCGTTGATTCAAGGTTTCCGTCGGGCGGCGTTCTCTAACGAAGCAGGCATCGGTTCTGCGGCCATCGCCCACTCGGCGGTGCGTACCAAAGAGCCGGTAACCGAGGGCTATGTCGCCTTGCTGGAGCCGTTCATCGATACGGTGGTGATCTGCACGATGACTGCTTTGGTGATCGTTATCAGCGGCGTGTTGAACCAAGACCCTGCAACCGGGCTTTATATCTGGAACGAAGAAGCGGGCCGGATCGCAACCGAAGGTGACGTGAGTGGCGTGGCGCTGACTTCGGCTGCCTATGCGCGGGCGTTCTCGTGGTTCCCGATTTTGCTGATGATCGCGGTGGTGCTCTTTGCCTTCTCGACGATGATCAGCTGGTCCTACTATGGCCTGAAGGCTTGGACCTACCTGTTCGGCGAAGGGGCGGTGAAGGAGTTGATCTTTAAGATCATCTTCTGCGTCTTCATCGTGATTGGTGCGGCGGCGAGCCTTGGGCCGGTGATCGACTTCAGCGATGCGATGCTCTTCTCCATGGCGATTGTGAACATCATTGCGCTCTACTTCCTGATGCCGATCGTGAAGCGCGAGTTGAACAGCTATGTTGCACGGCTGCGTTCGGGCGAGATCGTGAAGCACAAGTAAGCACCTTGCATTGACAAAGGGCAGCAATGCCCCTCCTTTGGCCCCTGATTTCCGATCGGGGGCCATTTTCTTGCGTAATACCATGCCATTCGCCACAAGTGGGCAGGTCATCGGCCTGCTGGGCGGGTCGTTTGACCCGGCGCATGAGGGGCATGCACATATCACCCGCGAGGCGTTGAAACGGTTCGGGCTGGACCGTGTGTGGTGGCTGCTCAGCCCCGGCAACCCGCTGAAAGAACACGGGCCAGCGCCCATGGCACAGCGCAAGGAACGGGCGCGGGCGGTGATGGATCACCCGCGGGTTGAGATCACCGATATCGAGGCGCAGCTTGGCACCCGCTACACGGCTCAGACGCTGGCGGCGCTGCGGCGGCACTACCCCGGCGTGCGCTTTGTCTGGTTGATGGGGGCCGATAACCTTGCGCAGTTCCACCTTTGGCAAGATTGGCGGCAGATCATGGAGACGGTGCCGGTGGGCGTGCTGGCCCGCCCCGGGCAACGTATCTCGGCCCGGATGAGCCGGGCGGCGGCGCTGTATGCGCCCTACCGGATTGCGGGGCGGAACAGCCAGCTTTTGGGACATGCCACAGCGCCTGCGTGGTGTTTTGTGAATGTGCCGATGGTCGATGTGTCTTCAACAGCGCTGCGCGCCGCCGGGGGCTGGCGCTCAGCGTAGCCGGGCCGAGGTGATGCCAGCGGTGATGATCACCGCAAGCCCCGCCCATGTCAGCGCGTCGGGAAGGGTGCTGAACAGAAACAGGCCTAGCAGCACTGCCGCGATCAGTTGGAAATAGACCAAAGGTGCCAGCCGCGTCGCAGGTGCACGGCGGTAGGCGTAGAGCAGCAGCAGATTGCCCAGCATGGAGAACAACGCGCTGGCCGTCGCCAGCCCGGCCACAGGCAGGGTGGCTTGGGGCAGGTTCATCAGGCCCAAGGGCAGCAGCATCACCGCGCTCATCGCCAGTTGGGTAAAAGTCAGCGCAAGGGGCGCGGCCAGATCGGAAAGCCAGCGCGACATGGTGAGGAACACACCATAGAACAGCCCCGCCGCGACGGCAAAAAGCAGACCCGGCCCGCCTGTGCCGCCCCCCATGCCGGGGCGCACGACCAGCAGCACACCGAAAAACCCAAGTAAGATTAGCGCACTGCGTAGCAGGGTGATGCGCTCGCGCAAGAACAGTGCGGCCAGCAGGTAGCTAACCATCGGCCCGATAAAGAAGGCGGCAAAGACATTGGCGATGGCTTCGGTTTGTAGAGCGGTTTGAATGCAGGTGATCCCCGCCGCCAGCGTTGCCGCCCGCAACCACAACCGCCAGTCGCGCATCAGCGCCCAAGTGCCACGCGGCAGGAACGGCAGCACCATCAACGCGCCAATGGCAAATCGCGACCACGCAACGAAAACCGGAGCCACACCCATCCCAGAGGTCAAAATCTTGCCCGCGCTGTCCCCCGCAGGGATCAGCGACATAGCGATAAACATAATCGGAATGGCGCGTTGCATGACGCTGGGTTAGCAGGTCGGCGGTTTTGTGCAACCGCGAAAGGGGGGCAGGCGTCAGACAGGTTGTGGCCGAACGCCGCATGGGGTTTATATCAGGCCTATGAGCCAGAGATTTACACGACGCATATTCCTTGGAACAGCTGCTGCCGCGATGGCCGCAGCTTCCGCTTGGGCCGAGCCACCGACCACATCGTTGCGCCCCGTCGGGCGCGATGCCGATCTGTACAAACAGGCCATTCCAAATGTGTCAGAGATCATCGCCGACAGCGGGATCACAGGCACGGTCGCCTTTGCCGTGATCGACGTCGACAGCGGTATCTGGCTGGAGGCATCAAATGCCACCGATGGCATCCCGCCCGCCAGCAGTATCAAAGCGATCACCGCGCTATATGCCTTGGATCAACTTGGGCCGGATCATGTGTTTGAAACGCAGTTGCTGGCGACCGGCGGCGTGGTCGATGGGGAAGTGCAGGGCGACCTGATTCTTGTCGGCGGGGGCGACCCGACGCTCGACAGTGACGATCTGGGCCAGATGGCCGAAGAGTTGAAAGAGGCGGGCATCATCGGGGTTAAGGGGGCGTTCAAGGTCTATGAGGGGGCTTTGCCTTTGACCCCTGCAATTGACCCCGAGCAACCCGATCATGTGGGCTATAACCCCGGTGTTTCGGGGATCGCGCTGAACTACAACCGAGTGCATTTCGAATGGAAACGGAATGGCAACGGCTATGACGTGACGATGGAAGGCCGTGCGGCGCGGTATGCGCCTGCGGTACGCGTCGCCACGATGGAAGTGGCTGATCGCAGTGGTCCGGTTTACACCTATGAGAGCCAATCGGGCCGGGATGTTTGGACCGTGGCAAAAGGTGCCTTGGGCAGCGGCGGTGCGCGTTGGTTGCCGATCCGGCGGCCCGGTGTCTATGCGGGGGACATTTTCACCACCATCGCCCGCAGTCATGGCATCAAGCTGGGCGAAGCAGAGTTGATCGACACGGTCCCCCAAGGTGAAACCCTCGTCACCCATCGCAGTGCGGAGTTGCGGCCTATCCTGAAAGATATGCTGGAATATTCCACCAACCTTACGGCTGAGATGGTTGGTCTGGCCGCCAGCGCCCAACGGCTGGGAACGGTGCCAAGCTTGGGTGCCTCTGCCGCCGAGATGAACAAATGGGCGATTGAGGAGCTGGGCATGGAAAACCCGGCGATGATCGACCATTCGGGTCTTGGCGACGACAGCAAGATGACCGTGCATGACATGGCCGGAGGGTTGGCGCGTATTCATGGTACGGGGCTGCGGCCCCTGTTGAAACCTGTGTATCTGCGCGATGATAGTGGCCGACCGGAGCGCGATAATCCCATTGAGATTGATGCCAAGACGGGCACGTTGAACTTTGTCTCGGCGCTCGCCGGGTTCCTGACCACGCCCGAAGATCGTGTGTTGGCCTTTGCGATCCTGACTGCGAACACCGATGAGCGGGCGAAAATCACACGTGCTGAGCGTGAGCGCCCGCCGGGGGCGCGGACATGGAATGGGCGCGCCAAACGTGTGCAGCGTGGTCTGCTTGAGCGTTGGGGGCTGCTTTATAACGCGGCGGTTAAGCCAGAGGCAGAAACGGCCCCGGCGCCTGAGGTTACATCTGAGGAAGCACCGGAGCCTGAAGCCGTTCTGGAGGAATCCTGAAGTCTGCTCAGGTCAGATGCCGCGCCCGCGCGCCGCGCTCGATCGCGGCGGCGTGGAGCCGGTCGATGTTGAGCTCATAGCGGATTTCCTCGAGCAGGCGCAGTTCGGCCTCGTCCAGCGTGCCATCGGCGGCGGCCACGTCGCAGGCCAGTGCATAAGCCGTTTCGTTCAAACGTTCGGGCAGGGCTTCGCGGATTAGGCCAAAGAGGGCATCAAGCCCGTCTTCCTGCTCAAACAGGTCAAAAACCGTTTTGCTGATCATCGCCACGCGGTCGTTGTCGTAGCCCGAGAACACCGGCAGCAGGTTCAGCGCGGATTCGATTTTGACCAGTTCGGCGGTGCGGATGTCTTCGTCCGAGGCCGAGACCGCGATCATCAGCGCGACAAGGCAGTCTTGGGCGCTGAGCGAGAGGGAAGATGTGTCGGGCATCGGGAAATCCTTTGAACAGGTATGTTGCAGCGCAGAATATTGACCCTCAGGGTGCGAAGCAATAGGAACGGGCGACCCCGTGCGCATTGGGCGCAGGGGCGCCAAAAGATGGATGATCTAACATGTCCGAGACCCGAGACGCGGCACTCAGCAGCAAAGCATGGCCCTTTGAAGAAGCGCGCCGGGTGCTCAAACGGTACGCCAAGAAACCGCCAGAGAAGGGTTTTGTGCTGTTTGAAACGGGCTATGGCCCCTCGGGTTTGCCGCATATCGGCACCTTTGGCGAAGTGCTGCGCACCACGATGATCAAGCGCGCCTTTGAAGAAATCAGCGATATTCCGACCAAGTTGGTGTGTTTCTCGGACGATCTGGATGGCATGCGCAAAGTGCCGGGCAATGTGCCGCAGCAAGAGATGCTGGCCGAGCATATGCACCGCCCGCTGACGAGCGTGCCCGATCCCTTTGGCACGCATGAAAGCTTTGGCCATCACAACAACGCCATGCTGCGCCGCTTCCTCGATACCTTTGGGTTCGAGTATGAATTCTATTCCGCGCGCGAATTCTATCGGTCTGGTCAATTCGATGAGGTGCTGCTGCGCGCCTGCGAAAAGTACGACGAGATCATGGCGGTGATGTTGAAGTCGCTGCGCGAAGAGCGGGCGCAGACCTATTCAATCTTCCTGCCGATCCACCCTGAAACCGGTCGCGTAATGTATGTGCCGATGAAAGAGGTCAACGCCAAGAACGGCACGATCACCTTTGACGACGAGGACGGCACCGAGATGACCCTGCCGGTCACTGGCGGCAACGTAAAGCTACAGTGGAAGCCTGACTTTGGCGCGCGTTGGGCTGCGCTGGACGTTGATTTTGAGATGTACGGCAAGGAACATGCGACCAACACGGCGATCTATGACCGGATCTGCGAGATCCTCGGTGGTAAGAAGCCCGAGCATTTCAGCTATGAGCTGTTTCTTGATGAGAACGGTCAGAAGATTTCCAAGTCCTCGGGCAACGGCATTTCGATCGACCAGTGGCTGACCTATGCCAGCACCGAGAGCCTGTCGTATTTCATGTTCCAAAAGCCCAAGACGGCCAAGCGCATGCATTTCGACGTGATCCCCAAGGCGGTGGACGAGTACCACCAGCAGCTGCGAGCCTATGAAACGCAGGACACCAAGGCGCAGCTTAACAACCCGGTTTGGCATATCCACGGCGGCGATGTGCCAAAATCGGATATGGTTGTGCCCTTCTCGATGCTGCTGAACCTCGCGAGCGTGTCGAGTGCCGAAGATAAATCGCAGCTTTGGGGCTTCATCCAGCGCTATGCGCCGGAAGCTACGCCAGAAACCAACCCCGGTATGGATCAAGCCGCTGGTCATGCGGTGCATTATTTCAATGATTTCGTGAAGCCGCAAAAGGTGTTCCGCGCGCCGACTGAACTGGAGCGTGAGGCACTGGAAGACTTGCGCGAGCGGTTGAAGGCTTGGGATGGGGGCTTGGACGCCGAAGCCTTGCAGAGCATGGTTTTCGCGGTTGGTAAAGAGCGTTTCGATCCGCTGCGCGACTGGTTTACTGCGCTGTACGAAGTGCTGCTGGGTGCCAGCCAGGGGCCCCGTTTCGGTGGGTTTATCGCGCTTTATGGTGTGGATGAGACTGTGGCGCTGATCGACGATGCGCTTGCAGGCAAACTGACGACCGCGTGAAACTTTTGCCTCTTGCCCTGCGTGACTTAGATCATTCAGCAAGGGTAAGGGGGAAAGGCAATGCGCAACGCGGTATTTACATTTTTCGGAGGGCTGGTGCTTTCGGCCCTCCTGAGCTTTGGCGCTATGGCGCAGCAGGCCGAGATCGAAGAGACGATCAACAGCCAGTTTGACGCCTTTCGCGCGGATGATTTCGCCGCGGCTTTGGAGTTCGCCACGCCGAATTTGCAGCGCTTTTTCCAGAGCCCCGAAAACTTTCGCAGCATGGTCAGCAATGGTTATCCGATGGTGCAGAACCCCGCTGAGGTTCGTTTTCTGGACCGCCGTGCGGATGGCACGCGGTTTTTCCAAGTGGTGCAGGTCGTTGACCCCAAGGGCTTCACGCATCTGCTGGGCTATTTGATGGAGCAGACCGAAGACGGCTGGCGCATTGGCGCGGTGCAGATCCTTGATGCACCGGGGGCGAATGTGTGATGCCTGTTGCAGCCCATACGCGCGGTGATCACAGCCGCGATTAACACATCGTTGATATTTCCCTGACCTCGCGGTTCGGCATCTCCGAGCCAGAGCAGTTGAGCGGCGCACCTTCCTGAGAGGTGCGGACCGGGGAAAGGAAATGCGATGAACAAGGCGATTACCGACGGTTTGGTGCTGATGCCGACGCCCTTTGCGGCGGGGCTGGATGTTTGGTCAAGCGGCGATGGCACGCCGGGGTCGGACACCTATGAAAGCGCTACCGATGCGGCCTTTGTCCCGGCAGACCAAGATTTCGGCGGGGCGCTGGAATTGCTGAAGACACAGGCCACGCAGCGGCTGCGGTACATGGGCCAGACCACGCTTCTACCGGGCTGCTATTTGCGCGTGACGGCGCGGGTCAAGGCCGTGAGCGGCAACCTACCATCGGTGCGCATTGCAGGCTATCCGGCGCAATCAGGCGGGGGCAAAGTTAGCGGCGTGCCGGAGTTCGGACCGGCCACCACGCTTGCCAGCTACGGCGAGGTGGTCGAGGTCAGCGCGATCATCGGTAGTGGCGACCGTGGCGGGGTCGATATGGTTTGGGGCACGCGGGCGGCCTATGGCCATTTCGGGCTGGACCTGATCGGGCCGACGGGCGGTGTGGTGCGGATCGACGATATCGAAGTCAAAGATGTAACCTCTGTTTTTCTACGGGACATGTTGGCGCAGGTTGATGTGCGCGACTTTGGTGCGGTGGGTAACGGGGTGACCGACGACACCGCCGCTTTTGAAGCTGCCAATGTCGCTGCCGATGGGCGCACGGTTCTGGTGCCTACGGGGAATTATCTACTGAACGGCGATGTCACCTTTGACACGCCGGTAAAATTTGAGGGCCATGTTACCATGCCCGTGGCGGCGATCCTGCTGCTGCGCCGCAACTTTGACCTGCCCAGCTATATTGAGGCATTTGAGAACGAAGAGGTCGCGTTCCTCAAGGCGTTTCAGGCGCTGTTGAACAACGCGGATCACGACTCGCTCGATATGGGTGGGCGCAAGGTGAATGTGACCGGACCACTGGATATGCAGGCGGCGGTGCCTGACAAGACGAGCTATGCCACACGCCGGGTGATCCGCAACGGCCAGCTTGAGGCGGCATCGAGCAGCAATTGGGACACGGTGGTGGTGACCTCGCAGGCGAGCTACTCAACCTCCGACAGTCGCAAGCTGACCAATGTGACCAACATCGCCAATGTGGCCGTGGGCGCGCTGGTCGAAGGCACCGGGGTGGGGCGTGAGATTTATGTGCGATCCAAGAATATCGCGACCCAGGAGGTCACCCTGAATGCGCCGCTGTACGACGCAGCGGGCACCCAAAATTTCACCTTTCGCAAATTTCAATACATGGTGGATTTTAGCGGCTTTGCATCGCTGTCGAAATTCGTGATGGCGGATGTCGAGTTCCAGTGCAACAACCGCTGCAGCGCGATTAATCTTGCTCCCTCGGGGCTGATCTTTCATCAGCCGGCCCAAAGACCGGGGTGTTACCTCGACCGGGGTGGGTTGTCAGGGCATGCTGATTGACCGCTGTCAGTTCCTTTCCGCTGAAGATGCGCTGACCGTGCCGAACCGCAGCAGCATCGCGCTGAACACCAACGCCAACGATGTAAAGCTACGCGATTGCCGCGCGACGAAGTTCCGCCATTTCGCGCTGTTGGCAGGGGGTAATAGCATCGTAACGGGCAACCACTTCTTCCAAGGTGACTCGGTTGAGAACGGTGTGCGTTCGGCGGGGTTGATCCTTGCCTCGGCCCATACAAGTGCGGTGGTGACGGGGAATTACGTCGACAATTGCTTTATCGAATGGACGAACGAGCAAGACCCGACCCCGGCCTTCACCACTGGTTATTCGTTCAGCGCGCTTAGCATCAGCGACAACATCTTCCTGTCGGGCGAGGTTGCGCCGTGGTTCAGCTATATTGTGGTCAAGCCGCATGGGGCAGGGCATTTCCTGAGCGGGGTGAACATCTCGGGCAATCGGTTCCGAAGCTTGATTGGCGGTATTGATCGGGTCGAGCGTGTGGATACGACATTTGCCGATCTTGATCTCTCGCGTTGCAAGAATGTGGTGATGAAGGGTAATTCCTTTCACGCCGTTTCGGCGCAGGTCGAGAATATGGCCGAGATCGAATTTACCCAAACCACACCGTCAAATACATGGGTGATTGATACCTCTGGCCATCTGCCTTTTGGTGGGCAGGCCCTGAATACCGATGCGGTGGTGGCCCATGGTGCGATCCGCAACGGCAACAATGTGGCGCAGTTCGATATGCCTTATGTCACACATGCCGAAGGGCCTGACCGGGATCAGATCCATGTGGTCTGGCCATCCGCAGTGCGGGGCAAAGTCTCGGTGATGGTGAGAATGGACAACCGTTAACTCTCGGTTCGGGACGACACGTCAAATGCCCCTGCCGAAATCGGTGGGGCCATTTGCGTTAAAATTCGCGCCAAAGGCTGACGGTAAGGGCCGAGTTTTCAGGCGCATCAAAGGGCACTTCGCTGCCCAACTGGACGCGGAATTTGCTGAAGCTTGGCGATAGAACGATCGAGGGGGCGAATTTGGCATAGGTTTCGCCCCCGGTGTAGGTAACGAAAACCTGCGTCATACCAGTAACGAGCTCGGTGAAATCGAACCCCGCGGTGGTGTCGAGTTTGATGACCTCTTGCGAGAATCCAAACTCCCATTTTGCGGAGGCATCGATGGTCAGCCAGCCATTGCGTTCGCCGAACGTAAAGCCACGGCCCCATGACAGCCCGGCTCGCAGATGCGGCGAGATGAGCTCATCTGTCCAGCTTGCTCCGGCGCCAAGATCGTAGGCCCAGCGGCCCCGCTCGGTCGGTTCTCCCAAAGGGAAACGCAGGAAGACAGTGGCGCTGCCGTTTTGCAGGCCGAAACGGCTTTGGCCTGTATTGAGGTCAAAGCCAAGGGTCAGGTTCTCGCGCAGTCCGTATTCGATGTAGGTGCTTTGGGTGAGATCGTAAAAGTAGGTTGCAGAGAATGATGTGGAAAGGAAGCTTGTCCCCTCTTCGCGCAGCCACGGCCCAGCGTGGGCGGCTGCAGCGCAGAACTGGTAGGCCAGCAGAGTTAGGCATAGGGCAGATCGCATAGCAGGCTCCTGCAGCGATCTTGGTTAACAGCGGTTAATAAATCGTTTCTTCGGTCGGTCGAACGGAAAAACCCGGCACCAAGAGCACCGGGTTTCAGGGTCGTCTATGTAAGTCGTATCACACGTGGGCTTTGTTGCCGCGTGGGCCTGCAATTAGCCAGACGATGAAGCCCAGCACTGGCAGGATGATGATCCCCAATACCCAAGCAATCTTGGCTGCGCCCGAGGCGCTGGAGGTGATGACCTGATAGATGGCGTAGATGTCGGCGATGAGGACGATAAGCCCTAAAAGTCCATATTCCATTCTGTGTCTCCTCATGAAAGCGTGTATTTCCTATTAAATGCTCAACCCAGCTACGGCCTCTTTGGTTCCGGGGGCCTGTCTTTGACTGGATGAGCCAGAACCCGCCAGCTTGCCCGCTATGCGGGAACTGGCGGTGCCTGCCTTGGGTTTTGTTTCTACATCAACCAAGAAAGGAACAGGCCATGACCGACACCACAGCACCCGCATCGCTGGTTTCCTCAAACAATGTGAACGGCACTGCCGTTTTCAGCGCGGATGGGACCGAAATCGGCCATATCGACCACCTGATGATCGATAAGAAATCCGGCAAAGTCGCCTATGCCGTTATGGGTTTCGGCGGCTTTCTGGGCATAGGCGAAGAACACTATCCTGTGCCATGGAACGCGCTGGACTATGACCCAGCCCGCGATGGTTTCATGACAAACATTGACGAGACGACAGTCAAAGGCGCACCAGAGCGTACCGACAGTTGGTACAGCGACCGCGCATGGCAAGAACGTACCTTTGATCATTACGGGGTGCCTTATTACTGGCTTTGACCGGTCAGATTAGGCATCTGGAGGGAGGCCGCGGCGCCTCCCTTTTTGCTGGGCGGTTCATTGCGCAGCCCATTGTTTTTGAAGCGCAGATCAGGTCTCATGACGAAGGTTGACTGTCAGCCGCGTTTATTAAAAGGGGCCGCCGATGCGCTGTTTGATCGTTATGGGTATGATGCTCACCCTTGCAGGGTGCGGCGTGCCATTCATCCCGCTGATTTAATCGGGCCAATTGCCCAAATTTATAGGAGACCCGTTGATGGAAGCCTTTCTTGATACGCTTGGCGCGGTGGCGCTGATCGCGCTTGTGGTTGTGGGGCTTGCCGCCGGGGCGATTGCCGGGGCTGTCGCAGGCCGGAACCGTCTGCTGTATCTTATTCTGGGGGTGGTTGGCGCGGTGGCGCTGCCTTTCATCCTTGCAGCACTCGGTGTGACGGTCGTGGCGGCAGGGGGCTTGCTGTTGCTGCTGGTTGTTGCGGCAATTGGTGCAGCGCTGGTACTGGCGCTTGTCGCAGCGCTTCGGCGATAGCAGAGCATAATTTTCACGAGTGAGATGCGCGGGCCACCCCAAAATGGCGGCCCGATGCGTTTACCGTTTGCGCCGTTTCACGTTGCCGCCGCGCATGCCGCCTCGGCCAGAGGTACTGCGCCCCGACGCTTTTTGAGCGGCATCGACAGCGCGGTCTACCGCTTGTTGGCGGGCCATCGGATCGTCAGCCACAGCCAGATCGACTGCTTCCAGTCGCTTGACCTCATCGCGCAGCCTTGCGGCCTCTTCGAACTCAAGGTTCTCGGCAGCTTTGCGCATGTCGACCCTAAGCCCATCAAGCACAGTTTGAAGGTTGCCGCCCGCTAGGGGGTTGTCGACCTTGGCAGTGACCCGGTTCATATCGACATCACCCTTGTAGAGCCCGGCCAGAATGTCATCGACGTTCTTTTTGACCGTGGCGGGCGTGATGCCGTGTTCTTCGTTGTAGGCCAGCTGCTTGACACGGCGGCGGTCGGTTTCACCCATCGCCCGTTCCATACTGCCGGTGATGCGGTCGGCATACATGATCACGCGCCCTTCGGCGTTTCGCGCGGCCCGACCAATGGTCTGGATGAGCGAGGTTTCAGAGCGCAGGAAGCCCTCCTTGTCTGCATCCAGAATGGCCACTAGCCCACATTCGGGGATGTCGAGCCCTTCGCGCAACAGGTTGATCCCGATCAACACGTCAAAGGCGCCCAAACGCAAGTCGCGCAGGATCTCGATCCGCTCAATCGTGTCGATGTCAGAGTGCATGTAGCGCACGCGGATGCCCTGTTCGTGCATGTATTCGGTCAGGTCTTCGGCCATCCGCTTGGTTAGCACGGTACACAGGGTCCGGTAGCCATCGGCGGCGACTTTGCGCACCTCATCAAGCAGATCGTCGACCTGCATTTCAACCGGGCGAATCTCAATTTGCGGGTCGATCAGACCTGTCGGGCGAATGATCTGTTCGGTGAATACCCCGCCTGTTTGCTCGATTTCCCACGCCGCGGGCGTGGCCGAGACAAAGACCGACTGCGGGCGCATCGCGTCCCATTCCTCGAACTTGAGGGGGCGGTTGTCCATACAGGATGGCAGGCGGAAGCCATGTTCGGCGAGCGTAAATTTGCGCCGATAGTCGCCCTTGTACATGCCGCCGATCTGCGGGACCGAGACGTGGCTTTCATCCGCGAAGACGATGGCGTTGTCAGGGATGAATTCGAACAGGGTGGGGGGCGGCTCGCCCGGCGCGCGGCCTGTGAGGTAGCGCGAGTAGTTCTCGATCCCATTGCAGACGCCGGTGGCCTCCAGCATCTCGATGTCGAAGTTCGTCCGTTGCTCCAGCCGCTGCGCTTCCAGCAGTTTGCCGTCGGCGACCAGTTGATCCAGCCGTGTGCGCAGCTCTTTCTTGATGCCGATGATCGCCTGAGACATCGTTGGTTTGGGCGTTACATAGTGGCTGTTCGCATAGACGCGGATTTGGTCGAAAGTGTCGGTCTTTTCGCCCGTGAGCGGGTCGAATTCGGTGATGCTCTCCAACTCTTCACCAAAGAAGGACAGCCGCCATGCGCGGTCATCAAGGTGGGCAGGGAAGATTTCGAGACTGTCGCCGCGTACCCGGAATGAACCACGTTGGAAGGCCGCGTCATTGCGTTTGTACTGCTGCGCCACCAGATCGGCGATGACTTTGCGCTGGTCGTAGCTTTCACCCGCTTTCAGATCTTGGGTCATCGCGCCATAGGTCTCGACGCTACCGATACCATAAATACACGACACCGAGGCGACAATAATCACGTCGTCACGCTCCAAGAGCGCCCGGGTGGCGGAGTGGCGCATCCGGTCGATCTGTTCGTTGATCTGGGATTCCTTCTCGATGAAAGTATCCGACCGCGCGACATAGGCCTCGGGCTGGTAGTAGTCGTAGTAGGAAACGAAATATTCCACGGCGTTGTCGGGGAAGAACCCTTTGAACTCCCCGTAAAGCTGGGCCGCGAGCGTTTTATTGGGCGCAAGGATGATTGCCGGACGCTGCGTTTCCTCAATAACCTTGGCCATGGTAAAGGTCTTGCCCGTGCCGGTGGCGCCCAGCAGCACCTGATCGCGCTCACCCGCGTTCACGCCCTCGGTCAACTCTTTGATCGCAGTCGGCTGGTCCCCCGCCGGATCAAACTCAGTGACCAGTTTAAAGCTATGCCCGCCCTCAAGCTTGGGGCGGCTGCGTACATCAGGGGCGGGGTTTGCCAAAAGCGGCATCCCCTCTGATTTATCGGTCTGGGCATAGGGCATCACGGGTATCCTTCGTCGGGCTCCCCATAGGTGCCCTCTTTCGCGCCGTGTTCAAGGGGCAGGGGGCTGCGAAGGTTGCTTTTGGCTCTACTTCATCAGCCGCTTGCGATTCTGCCGCACCTTGCGGGCCAATGGGGCGAGCGAAGCGTTCATAATCTGATCCGGGCTTTTGCCCAGCATCGCTGCCTGTGTGCCAGCGCTGAAGGCTTTGACCATGGCCGGGCCTTTCTCGGCGACCATGCGGTTATTCTCGCCGGGGCGGGCCGGAAGGGCACCTGCCATGGCCAAGATGCGCAAGGACATGACGATTTGGGTTTCAACTGCCAGCGCGGTGAGCTGGCTCTGCATAGCGAAAAGGGCGAAGGGGTTCATCTAGAATGCTCCAATGGGGTTCTAGTAATGTGGTCTCTGCACTGCAGCATGGTAGGTTCTATTTGCATTGTCTTGCATTCCCTTGCTCCTTTGCGTGGAATATTAGATAAAGCGCGTGGTTCCTGAAGCGAGAGTCCCGAAATGCGTGCACGTATCTACCAACCCGCCCGTACAGCGATGTCCTCCGGCACGGCCAAGACCCGTGTCTGGCTGCTTGAGTTTTCGCCAGCGGAAGCACGCAGCGTTGATCCTTTGATGGGGTGGACATCGTCGGATGACACGCAAAGCCAAGTGCGCTTGCAGTTCGACACCCGCGAAGCTGCCGAAGAATACGCCCGCGATCACGGGATCGATGCGCAGGTGCAACTGCCGAACAAGCGCAAACCTAACATCCGCGCGGGCGGCTACGGTGAGAATTTCGCGACCGGGCGTCGTGGGGCGTGGACGCACTGAGGGTGTGTAAGACATACCTAAGATTTTCCCGTGGGAGGCTAAGTTCTTCCCGTGATCAATATGTGGTATTTGGACGCCGTTTTGCGTCAATGTATAGTATCAGGCGGTTTAGGCATGTTTTAAAGCCTGACAGTTTTGAAGCAGTGATAGACTATGCTCCGAACCAGCGAGAGGGATGCGAGGGCGAAACAGAGGCTCGAATTCTGTCTAGTCAGATCAATGGGTCAGATGCGGTAAGAAAAATTGCTGATTTGGAGACCGTTCATTGATGCGAACCGCCCACCGCGCTTTTTGCTGATTACAGATCACGGCCCACTCCTGCCGTTCACCAATGACGCCTTTGCTGCAGTGCAGCTTCACCAAACCAGCCATTTGTGCATCGCGCAGCATTCTTGCAGGGTGATTGTGGGCAGAGCGGACTTAACGGACTTCTGTGACAACCACTCCAATGTCTGCTTCGGCTGGCTCAGCTAGATTTTAATCATTTGTGATCTGGTGTATTGCCGTGCCGCTTGCGCATACTCACGAGCTAAATAATTTTCGCCTACCAAAGCGACTCAGCCTGTCCCAAAGCCTCTGACGAATTACACTATATGAAATATGGTGTGCTGAAATCCACTGCGCACTTGATGTCGTTCTCAACCCGAGAAAACAACTGTTCGTGTGTTGTAGGGTAATGCATCACGCAATAATTCACTGCTGGCAACTTGGGTTTGGTCAATATCTCCGCCACCCGCCCACTTTCAATCAATGGTACAAGGTAGTCTCTGGGAGCTATGCAAACACCTCGACCTGCAGCTGCCAATCCAACCATCGCGTGAAGGCTGTCCACTCGAACGTTGTTTCGAGTCGACAGCCCATAACTGGAAAACCAGTCGCGGATACTTTTCGAGAACCCAGATGTTTTTCCTTGTGTAATGATTTCAAATTCCCGCAGGTTTGAAACCTCGATTTTTCTTCCTGTCGGAACAAGCCCTGGTTTTCCTATCAGTGCAATCTCAACGCCGACGATCTGCTGCACATGGGCGTTGGACTGAAACGGCATTTCCGGAACCACAATGATGTCGAGTTCTCCATCTTCAAGGCTGCCTAATAAACTTCGACTCATGTCGATGGTCAGCTCGAACTGGATATTTGGATTTTCCGCAAAAGAACTCTCAAGGAATTTTGGCAGCCAAGTCAGGCTTGAAAGCTCGGTCACGCCAAGTCTGATATGCGAGAAGGCCGCTTTTTTATCTGGGTTAAATGAGGTCAGGTTTTCAAAACTGGCCACGGTGTCGCGCGCGAGGCTGACAAATTGTTCACCCTGAATCGTCAGTATAGCTTGTCGTTTGGATCGGTCGAAAACCGAGAAGCCCATCGAAGCCTCAAGCTCCTGAACCCTTTTGGTGATCGTTGATTGCGTAAGGTTTAGCTTTCCCGCCGCTCTGTCAAAGGTTCCGCAGTCAACAACTGCCAGCATCGCAATGAGTTGATTGTGCGTAACACCCATTACATTCCCTTTTTCGATGTTATCTCATGCTAATTCATCATTATACTTAATTTATTGAACGAGGCAATCTTGATCATCAATCAGGCAATAATGTGCCAAGTCGTTTCGATTTTGGCTACACATGCGCCGGCCGCCCATTAAGCCAACACAGGAAAGCCAAATGATCCAAGATAACCTCGCCCTCATCGCAGAAATACGTGGTCGCTTTGCCCATGTCGACAGTTGCCCGTTCGAGGGACCACGCGTCTTTTTCGAGAATGCAGGTGGTGCGCTGACGCTAAAATCAGTGGGTGAGACCTCGGCCAAATACGCGCTGATTCCCGACAATCAGGGGCGCGATAATCCGGCGGCTGAGGCACTTACGGTTGTGATCGAAAAGGCGAAGGCTGATCTGGCCTTGTTGATGAATCCTGTTTCAGGTCAGTTCATTTTTGGTGAAACCGGAACCGAGCTTTTGTTCCGTATGATCCGTGTCGCCTGTCTTGATGCACCGAAGGGGTCCAAGATCATCGGCAGTTCTATTGAACACCCCGCCAGCCGAAGCGCCGGATATCACTGGGCTGAGATTACTGGAATGGATTATGTGAATGTACCGCATGATGCTCCCAACGGTCTTGTCACCGCTGAAGATTATGCGTCCTTGATGACGCCAGACGTAGCGGTAGCGACAATTCTGCATGCCTCACCTGTAACGGGCACGGGAATGGATGTGGCCGAAATTTCCAAAGCGATCCGTTCAGTGGCACCAGATTGTGTGATCATTGTTGATGGCATTCAACATGCTGCACATGGTCAGTTAGACTTGGCAGCTTACAATGTAGATGGCTATGCGATTGCGCCCTACAAGGTTTTTTCGCGCCACGGACATGGCATCGCGTGGATTTCGGACAAGATGACCGCGATGTCGCATGAAGTTCTCATGGGTGCGCCTGCTGCTGGCTGGGAATTAGGCACACGCGACGCTGGAGCTTCTGCAGCAATCTCGGATGTTGTCGCCTACTTCGATTGGTTGGGAGGAGAGGTTTCTAACGAGTCCGAACCTCGAAAGCGGATCGAAGCTGCGGGTCGGGCTATTCACGACTACGAAACTCATCTGACAAATGCTCTGATAAATGGAACAGGCAATCTTCCCGGGCTTCGGGTTATGGACGGTGTTACAATTCTGTCCGGTGCAGATAATCCAGCCCGTGAGGGTACGGTTTCATTTGTGATCGACGGACACCCATCCCCTGAGATTGTAACAATCTTAAAAAATCAGGGAATTCGCACGCACGCCCGCTCAGCAGACCACTACAGCGGCAACGTTCTTAAGCCGTTAAATATGACGGACTGCATTCGTATTTCCATGTGCCATTACAACACCACGCAAGAAGTTGCTCAAGTGTTGGGTGCAATAAACGAGATCGTCAATCAGACGCACAACTAACTATTAACTCGCAGAGCTAAGGGAGGATATCATGCTCAATTCCATCAAGAAATCCGCCATCGTGGCGACATTAGCTGCTTTTACGGCAGCATCGCCAGCGCTGGCCGACTTTCCGGAGAAACCGGTAAAAATGATCGTCGCCTTCGGTGCAGGCGGCAGCACTGACCTAATGGCACGGATTTTCGCTAAATATATGGGTGAAGAACTTGGTCAACGTTTTGTCGTTGAAAACCGCACAGGTGCTGGTGGTGAAATTGGCTGGGTGACACTCGCAAACTCACCGGCAGATGGGTATACAATCGGCCTGATCAACTCTCCTGTCATCGAGGCCTATCCGATCACCCGTGCGGATACGATTGGGTATCAGATGGACCAGTTTAGACCCCTGATCAATGTCGTGACTGATCCCGGCGTTCTGGCCGTGGCTGTCGATAGCCCTTACGAAACACTGGCAGACTTCGTGGCTGCAGCCAAAGCAAACCCAAACACCATCACCATATCACATGAAGGTGTCGGCGGGGACGACCATCTTGCTGCTTTGAATTTGACCAGCCAGGCTGAAATCGAAGTGAACTTCGTAGCTTTCGACGGTAATGCCGAAGCCACCGCAGCCCTTTTAGGCGGCCATATTGATGCCTTTGAGGGCAACATGTCGGAAGCTGCAGCACAAATCTCAGAAGGTACTGTTCGTGCATTGGCAGTATGGTCATCTGAGCGGATGGTTCAAATCCCTGATATTCCAACTGGGGCAGAGCAAGGTTATGATGTGATCAGTGCCGCTTCTCGGGGCATTGCGGTACCAGCAGGTATACCGCAAGAAGCGTATGAACCGCTTCTTGCG
Organism: Sulfitobacter sp. DSM 110093; assembly: GCF_022788715.1. NCBI lineage: Bacteria > Pseudomonadati > Pseudomonadota > Alphaproteobacteria > Rhodobacterales > Roseobacteraceae > Sulfitobacter > Sulfitobacter sp. DSM 110093. Next base: position 2,992,086 of record NZ_CP085167.1, on the reverse strand, counting down.
GTCGCACAATCAGTCGTCGCGAACGAAAGCTTTCTTGCAGAGTTAGCTGAGCTAAATATGCCAGTCGTACCAATCGTGGGTGATGATTTTGTAGCTTATATCAACAATAGCCACGAGACGCTGAGAACCATGTGGGAAGCTAACCCCTGGTTGGAACAGTAAGAATCAAACTTAAAAATTAAATACGCGAGGGCAGTCATGACACAGACATTGCGCGACCGGTTAATAGCATCGACACTGATTTTGCTAAGCTTGTTGGCAATCTGGGTTGCCCTCGATTTCAGGGGAGACGGGTACGTCTTCCCAATGGCCATGGCCGGCCTCTTGGCCGTGGTTTGCCTACTAAAACTAATACTTCCGGGTGAAAATCCAGACATCGAAAAGGAAGAGTTGGAATCCATCAATTGGAACCGCTTCCTGCTTTGGTCAGTCTTCGCGGTTTTGTTTTATATCCTAGCTGAACCTTTGGGCGTCTTCATCGTCATCCCGGCCTTCATGTTCGCGGTGCTTAAATTCCTCGCCCACCTTAAGATCACCACAGCAGCGCTCATAGCGGTCCTGTTTACCGCCACGATCTTCTTCGTTTTCGAACTACTTCTCGAGGTTCCAACACCTGTCGGAATTCTTGACGGCATCATCAGATAGGATCGACAATGGACGCTGTTCTTACAGGCTTACTCAATGTTTTAACCATAGAGGCAATGACGGTTCTGGTTATAGGAACCGTGGCCGGTATGATTATCGGCGCTTTGCCGGGGCTTTCATCCACAATGGGTGTCGCCTTGGTGATCCCCATAACTTTTTCCATGTCTCCTGAAAACTCTCTTATCCTGCTTGGCGCTGTCTATGTCAGTTCGGTATATGGCGGGTCAATCACGGCCATTTTATTGCGAACGCCCGGCACCGATGCGTCTATAGCTACGGCGCTTGACGGCTATCCGCTTGCTGCGGCAGGTCGTGGGGCAGAAGCACTCGGAATGGCAACAGTGGCCTCGCTTGTTGGCGGGACATTCAGTGTTGTGGTGTTGATTGCAATCGCACCCCCACTCTCAAAGGTGGCGCTCGCATTTGGACCGCAAGAATACACCATTCTCGCGATTTTTGGCATGGTGACGATTGTCGGCGTTGTGTCTGAGAACCCACTGAACGGAGCCATCACTGCGTTTGCAGGTTTGTTTCTGGCAACAGTTGGCCTTGATAACTTCACTGGCGGTCAACGCTACACACTTGGCATGAGCGAGATGTTTGACGGCATTCCTTTGCTTCCAGCACTAATCGGCCTTTTTTCTGTCTCTCAGGCCATCGCGCTGAGCTTGCCTAAAACGGGAGGTATTCTTGCAGATGATGTATCCCTTTCGGCTACGGGGCGCGGATTGCCTGCCTGGCTGAATCTACGCCGCTGTTTCCGTACCATGATGAAATCGTCGGTTATTGGGTCTATCGTTGGTATCTTACCAGGCGCAGGCACCAGCATCGCAGCTTTCATTTCTTATAATGAAGCGCGTCGGACATCCAAGACCCCTGAAAAATTTGGCAAAGGTGAACTGGAAGGTGTCGCCGCTTCTGAGGCCGCAAACAATGCGGTTACCGGCGGTACGCTTATTCCCACGTTAACGCTTGGCATTCCCGGAAACGCTGTAACGGCTGTGTTTATCGGTGGTTTGACGATCCACGGTATGATCCCTGGTCCCAAACTATTCACGGAGTTTGCCGATGTGACCTACACTCTGATCTTTTCCCTCTTTATCGCCAATATCCTTTTTGGCGTTCTTGGCCTATTGGCGGGCAAATATATTGTGCATGTAACTCGCGTACCGGGCGGCATTCTGGGCCCGATGATCATGACCTTCAGTGTTCTCGGCACCTATGCGCTGCGCAATAACATGTTTGACGTCGGACTGGCACTGGCCTTTGGCTTCATCGGTTTCTTCATGGAACGCTGGCGTTATCCAGCTGCCCCGTTTGTGATCGCACTGATCTTGGGCCCGATCCTTGAGGTAAATTTCCGTCGGTCCATGCAAATTTCAAATTGGGATATCACAACCTTCTTTACCCGCCCGCTATCACTGGCATTGATCGCTCTTGTTATTGCGGCAGTACTTTACCCCGTCATGCAACGTCGAAAAACAGGGGCTAGTTTCTAATAAAATGGTGTCCTTCTTAAATGAAGGCCGCCCTTCGTGCAACGCGCAGCATTGGTCAAAATTGGGCTCTAAGCCGAATTGCGGTGGTGCAGCACTCGACTTTGCGTTCTCAGCGCCCCCTTGGAGTTGCTCCGATGACCGCTGTCAGCCCTATGCGGACCCAAATCTAGCAGGTTGCTGTACCGGCGGGCACATGCAGGTCGGGCGGATTGCAGGCATTCGCTGCGTTCCGAACCGAGGTCTGCTCAGCGAACAACTTGACATAGGAGTTTCATTTCTGAACTTGTAAGAGGAACCAAAAGCTTCCTAACCCAAAGGTACGCCGTGGCAGAGAAAGCTAACCATCACTATGTTCCCCAACTCTATTTGCGGAACTTTGCGGATGGAATTGGTCGTAAATCACGGGTTTTCACTTTTGATTCCACCACCAACGAGACATTTAAAACCTCGGTCCGAAACGTTGCAAGCAAGAGACACTTCAATCGCATAGAGATCGATGGAGTTGATCCAAACTATTTGGAAGATGGTCTCGCTGAAATGGAGGGTGAACTCGCACCTTTCCTCGCTGAAGTAGTTAGTGAAAAGCGTTTTCGAACCTCAGAACATTTCGATTGGACCATGAATTTGGCCGCGCAGCTCTCGGTGCGAAATCCGCGCATGCGTGGCCAGTTGGAGAAACTCCACAAGGACATTGCGGAACGTATTGCAAGCCTTTCCGTTTCGACCAGGGAGATTTGGGAGAGCCAACGAAAGCGGATGCAAGAAGCTGGCAAGGCATTCAATACGAAGGTCACGTACGAGCAGGCTAAGAAATTTCATGACGATAAAAACTACGACATCGCGATTGATCAGACCCATTTGATCAAACTCGAAATGAAGATGGTTGAAACAGTACTTACCGAGCTTGGGAACCGGAACTGGTGTTTCGTATCGCCACCGGATGGCCATATTTTCATTACCTGTGACGATCCAGTTGTGTTGTCATGGAGAGATCAGAAGGAAAGAGGTTCTTACGGGCCTGGTCATGGGCTCATGGACACTCTGATAACTTTTTCCTTGTCCAGTGATTTACTCCTACTCGGTACATTCGAGAATTTGCCACCTGTCATGCGCTATGATGCATTGCAGGTTGCTGATGCGAACACCCACATTGCCAGATATTCGACCAAGCAAATTTATGCTCGGAGCAGTGACTTCAATATCCACACGCCGACGAAATTTTTCGCTTCGGGCAGCGAGCTTGCCACGCTTATGAGGCGGGCAAACAGACAAGCACAGTAGAATTTTCATCAGAGAATAGATGCGTGTGTTGTCGATGGTCGGAATCATAGGCCTGTGCCCAAACAGCACTTTTGCCGCCTTGGGAACAAGCGTCAGCAATGGGCCTTCCATGCCATTCAGCGAGGCCCAGCGGCCTGGACTTTTCAAAGGTCGCAATCTGCGCGTAGCTGACCCTGGTGGATGGTGCAGCATATGTGGCCGACCATCCGCCCCGAGAAAGGCAGCTTTGATCGTTTCGATAGAGCACACTCGCTGTTGCAGCGAAGGTCCGGTTTCCGCCAATTCCGTTGAAAAACTATTTGCTGCAACTTCAAAATACTAAAATGTGGGAAGCTGTTCTCCGATGAGACAATAGGGGCCCGGGGTGGCGCTAAAATTTCCATAGTTTGGAATTTTGTTCTGCCAAATTCGGCTTCAGCACGCTGTAGGAGAGTTTTCCAACACAATCCGCCCTTGCGCGTCCGAAATGCGTCCCTTGAGGTTCCCCGATTTACAGTATTTTCTACACCTCGGAAATGACTGACACTTCAGCGCACATGAATCTCGTCTCAAAATCCTTCCTGGGGTTCTTAGTTGATCCTCTCGCCCGACATCCAAGGTCCCTGACCCTGCAAGACAGGGGCATTGCCGCGCTTGGTGCGGGTTCGCCCTGGATAGGGTTTGACACAATCGCGACGCGCCCTTCAATAAGGAATGGCTTCCTCTCTTCGTCTCTGTCGTTCGATCTCGGGGACGGCCGGAATCTGACCTTGCCGGCGGTGGACGCGTCCGCAGCAAGAAATTTTGCAGATGCGGCTGCCACCGCCTGGACGGATTTTAACCGGGCGGAGTTGGAAAATGAGGAGGCGGCGGTTCTGCGCATCCTGCACGCGCTCGATGCGCTCAAGGTGCCGGACGCATATCCCGCAGCATGCCACGTCGCGCCGCTGCAGCGCGATGCTGCCGATCTAAACAGCCGGGTGCTTTCTAAGCTGAATTCGGAGGCCGTTGGCGACGAAGTCATGTCCCGAATTGCCCCGATCATTGCGTTCGCATCCGATCCGAATGCCGTCCGTAACGTCTCTATCGAGACCTTTGTGAAGGGTCAGCTCCTGCGCTGGAAGGATTTTTTCGGCACGGTCGAGACTATGCCACTGACGCTGGAGCAGCGCCTGTCGGTGGTCGTCGACGAAGATGCGACGCTGGTTCTGGCAGGGGCGGGCTCCGGCAAAACAAGCGTGATCACTGCCAAGGCCGCATACTTGGTCAAGGCGGAGATACGGAAACCGAGCGAGCTCCTGCTGCTGGCCTTTGCGAAAGACGCCGCGACCGAGATGTCAGAGCGGATCGAATCGCGGTGTGGGGTCCCCGTGGCGGCCCGCACCTTCCATGCATTGGCCTATGAGATCATCGGCGAGGTAGAAGGCGAAAAGCCACCCTTGACGCCGACCGCAACAGACGACAAGGCGTTCTTGTCCCTGATGAAGGAGATCCTGCGGCACGTCGTAGCGACCGCCAATGATATCGCGCAGACCGTGATTGGTTGGTTCGCCGGTTTCTTCGACGACTTTCCGACAGAATGGGACTTCAAGACGAAGCACGAATGGTATGCGCAGATCGAAAGCCGCAACCTGCGGACGCTGCAAGGCGAGACAGTGAACAGCTTCGAAGAGCTTCTGATCGCCAACTGGCTGTTCCGGAACGGCATCGCTTACGAATACGAGCCAACCTACGAACACAAACTCCAGAAGACCGGTCGCCGCGTCTACACGCCCGATTTCCGGCTGACAGAAAGCGGCGTCTACATCGAACATTTCGGTGTGCGAAAGAAACGCGGCAGGGACGGCGTAGAGGAGCTGACCACCGCGCCTTACGTCGATCGCGAGGAATACCTTGAAAGCATGGACTGGAAACGGCAGGTCCATGCCGAGCACGAGACGGTATTGGTCGAGACCTACAGTTGGGAGCGAGAGGAAGGGCGGCTGCTCGATGCGCTTGCCGAAAAGCTCGAACCGCATGTCACGCTGCGGCCGATCCCGAACATCGAGATTTATGATCGTGTAGCCGAGGTTGGGGTGGTGGACAGCTTCACATCGCTGATGGGCACCTTCCTGCGTCACTTCAAGAACGGTGGCTACCGGGTGGAGGACTGCTCCGACAAAGCACGGACGCTGAAGATGGGGAAGCGGGCCGAGGCTTTCCTAACGATCTTCGGGGCCGTGTTCCGAGAATATCAGTACCGCTTGGGCGATCGGATCGACTTCGAGGATATGGTGAACCGCGCCACCGCCCTCGTCCAAAGCGGACGCTACCAGAGCCCGTTCCGGCACATCCTCGTCGACGAGTTCCAAGACATCTCGACCGGACGGGCGAAGTTGATTCAGGCCCTCAAACGCCAGCATTCCGATGCCAAGGTGTTTGCCGTTGGTGATGACTGGCAATCGATATACCGCTTCGCCGGGTCGGACATCCATATCATGCGCAACTTCGGCGCGGAATTCGGCGGCTCCTATGCAGGGGGCGCCGGTGTCCATCGGACCGTCGACCTCGGTCGGACCTTTCGATCGGTGGACAAGATCGCTCTGGCTGCACGACGTTTCGTTCTGCGCAACCCAGCACAGATCACCAAGACGGTGATCCCCGCCGGCGAGACGGACGAGCCGTCAATCAGGATCGCTTGGACGCGCCGCGACACCGGGGAGTCGGTCTTGAACGACGCGGTTGCTGCTCTTACCGCCACAGAAGGGAAGGGCGGCGGGAAACCGTCCATCCTGATCCTCGGTCGATATCAGTTCCTAAGGCCCGATGTCGTCCAGCTTCAGCGCCAGAACCCCGGGGCGACGATCACCTTCAAGACCATCCATTCCTCGAAGGGCCTGGAAGCGGATCACGTGATCATCCTCGGCGCTGACAACGCCAAGATGGGTTTTCCGTCAATGATCGTGGACGACCCTCTGCTTAGTCTGGTATCGCCCGAAGCCGAGCCCTACCCGAATGCCGAAGAGCGGCGCGTCATGTATGTCGCCGTAACCCGGGCCCGACGGACAGTGACCATCCTGGCATCCGAAGCGCGCCCCTCGGTCTTCGTCGAGGAGCTGATGAAAGAGCCCGAATTCGGCGTGGTCGTGCCCACGGAGGCCCAAAATCACACCCACACCTGTCCGGGTTGCAGCGGGCGTCTGCTTCACATGGCTGGAAAGGATGGGCGCGACTGGTATCGCTGCGAACATGTGAAGCTGTGCGGCAGTCGAATGCCCGCGTGTCCGGCCTGCGGTGTCGGCCTCCCTGTCCGTTCTCGGACCCGTGGAGAACTGGTTTGCGGAGATTGCGGGCAAAGCCAGCCGGCTTGTCCGAGTTGCGACGCAGGATGGCTTGTAGAACGGCGCGGCCGCTATGGAGCATTTCTTAGCTGTGTCCGCTTCCCAGACTGCGACGGCAAAGCCAAGCTGCAGAAAAGTGCATGACATGCTGTAAGGGGGCTGCCCAGCCGCCATCGGCGCGGCCTTCGACGACTGAGCAATTTGGCCCCTAATGCTGAGAAGCTGACAGACTGGTTGCTGTCTGAGCAGCGTAATTCACGGATGGAACGGCGAACTGCCAAGCAGATGCATGCGGACCTGGTTCGGGCGGTAGCTATCGCCATTCACATGGGTGAGCGGGTCCAGAAGAGCCTTGGCTTTCTCGAGGAGTGAAATGCGGGCAGCCTAAGCTGCCTGCGCTAAGGTCAATTTTTTAGATCCTTAGAGGTCCGCCGCCTTTTTAATTGCCCGCCCGCCTTGCATGATCAGCTGTAGGTGAGCACCCTGTCGAGTTAGCAAGTCGAGGTTTTCAAGTGGATTGCCGTCAACAGCTATGATGTCGGCGTAAGCCCCAGCAGCGATCACTCCCACTTCACCTTCCATCCGCAGAACCTTAGCGGCATCCACGGTGGCTGAGCGGATCACTGCATCCGCAGGGATATAACGGCCGCGTAACGGGAATTCTCCCGACTGTTCTGTTTGCATTCCGCCGAGCAGGTCCGAACCGTAGCCCATGGTCACCCCCGCATCGTGCAGTTTTACCAGTCTTTCCAGACCCGCTTCACGGACGTCAGAAACCTTGGCGACCGATTCCGGCGGAAGGCCGAACTCTGCGCCCTTACGGGCCAGAAGGTCATAGGTGATGTTCGTCGGCACCACGATGGCTCCTTCACGAGCCACACGATCGATTGTCTGGTCACTTATTAGGTTGCCATGTTCAATGCAGGTGATGCCGCAATCGAGCGCACGCACGATGGCTTCATCGGCATACAGATGCGCGGCGACATAAGTGCCAAAGCCGTTTGCGACCTCGACCAGCGCCTTTAGTTCGTCGACTGAATAGACGAGATAGCCGACTGGGTCCGATGGCGAGGATACGCCACCATCCGCCATGACTTTCAAGAACTGCGCGCCGCCCTTCAACTCCTCACGTGCGGCACGCAGCAACTCGGGTTTACCGTCGCAGAGCCGCCCCATTGTGCCGAGCGCCTGAGCGTACCAGCCCACATCGCGGTTGTCATATGGACCACGGTAATCAGTGTGACCGCCGGTCTGCGACAGGGCCTTCCCACAGATCACGAGACGAGGCGCAGTAAAGTGGCCTTCTTCTACTGCTTGCTGCAGACCGCGGTCGGCACCGCCAAGATCACGCACCGTGGTAAAGCCGCGCATGATCATGTTCTTCATTAAGGTCCCCGCGCGCGCCGCCACCAGTGAAGATGGCAGTGAGGCATTTAGACCAAGGTTCGCGTTCGTGGCGATCGTATGGACGTGACAGTCGATCAAGCCTGGCATGACAGTCAGACCATTTAGGTCTAAGTTTTCTGCCGCGTCGAAGGATACTTGCGGGCTCACTTCTCGGATGCGGCCATCTTCGATGGCGATCTGCATTGGTTCGGTCGGTTGAAGAGCTGTGCCGTCAACTATACGGGCATTCTTGATAAGCAGAGTGGTCATTTACGTTATCCTTTTGGTGTCAGATCAGCGCAGGTGCGAGTGTCTGCGCGATTGATGCAATTTCAGCCATGTCCTCCGGCGCATAGCTATCCCTAGCCGCATTCAACGACAGCACTCCGAGGCAGCGCCCCCCCCAGAGCACAGGGGCGCACGCACAGGCTTCACAGTCTTTGGAGAGGATCAATTCGGCGTCGGGGAAAGCCCAGAACACGTCCTCCCGCGAGTTGCCGAGCCAACTACGGCCGCTATCCAGTACCACCTTGCCCCATTCGGTCAGGCCCATAGGCTTAAGCGCTCCAACCGGGTAATCGGCTTCAGAGCTATGCATCCGCATGACGTTTCCGGTACCAGGGAGGTTCTTTAGGATGGTTAAGAAACGGAAACCGAAACGAGCCTCGCAAGTGTCCTGTACTGCGCTAAACAGGGTGTGTGGTTGATTCAGGTGGGTCTGCGCACGCAAAAGCACAGCGAGATCGGTGTTCAATAAAGTCATTATTTTATCCATATAGGAAGTTTGGGAGCCACAGGGCGATGCTCGGGAAGACAGCTAGCAACAACACCCCGAGCAGCATTAATGCAAAGAATGGTAGCGCTGCTCGGGCTACATAGCTGATCGAACGACCCGAGATGCCCTGAAGAACGAAGAGGTTAAAGCCCACAGGCGGGGTCACCTGTGCCATTTCAACCATCAACACGAGATAGACACCAAACCAGATCGGATCAAAACCCGCCTGCAGCGCCAACGGAAGCGAGATCGGCAAACTCATCACCACAATCGACGTACCGTCGAGGAAAAAGCCGAGACCGAGGTAGAAAAGCGACAGCACCACCAAAAGCCCCCAAGGCGGCAGCTGCAGCGACGCAATACCTTTTGCCACATCCGCGGGGATGTGCAGGTATCCGATCGCGGTGGACATGAAGGCTGCAGCTATCAGAATTGAACAGACCATGGTTGAGGTCCGTAATGCACCCAACAAAGTATCACGCAGCAAAACCAGTGAGAACTGACGTGTCAACAAGGCGATAGCGATGGCAGTAATGACGCCGACGGCTGCGGCCTCTGAGGGGGTGGCAATACCGGTATAGATCGACCCTAGAACGATAGTCATCAACACAGCCAGCGGAACTAGGTCCCAAATCGCGCGCAGGAAGTCTAGCGCATTGCGCGTCTCACGCTTTGCTGGAACCAATGAAGGATTCAGCGTGGTGCGGAGCATGATATAGCCCGAATAAAGTGCGCTGATCATCAACCCTGGCAACACACCAGCGGCGAAGAGGCGCGAGATCGATTGCTCGGCAAGGATGCCGTAGACGATCATTACGATCGAGGGCGGGATCAGCAACCCTAGACTGCCAGCGCCAGCAAGTGAGCCCAGCGACAGCCGGTCGTCGTAACCACGCGCCCCTAGCTCACGGGTGGTGATACGGCCGACGGTGGCAGTTGTGGCAGGGGATGAGCCAGAGACGGCAGCGAAGAGTGTGCATCCCAATACGTTCGTGTGTAAAAGGCGACCGGGAATGTAATCGACGAACGGGGACAATCCACGGAACAGCCGAGATGAGATGTCAGTACGGAAGATGATCTCGCCCATCCAGATAAACATTGGAATGGCCGAAAGCTCCCAGCTGGTGGAATAGCGGTATATGATACCCGCAGCGATGGAGCCGATACGCGATAGTTCCATGCCGTGTAGGAAAAACAACGCAGCCGTTGCCACAAGAGCCAACGAGATGAAAACCCAAACGCCAAGTCCGAGAAATAGTAAAAGAAAGCCTAGCGTGGCAGCGGCGGTTAATAACGTGTCCATATGATATCTCCGAGGGGTCGGCTTATTCGACCGGCGTGGCAAGCGGCGCATGCGGGGCGGGTGACGGGTGTCCGGTGATGTGACGCAGACCGTGCGCGACTGCCGCCAGCGCAAACAGGGCCAGACCCACCATAATTGCACCTTCGGGAATCCAAGTTGGCACTGCGGCGACAGACGAAGACACCGTACCACGGGACCACGCCCGCGCGACGCGGATCCAGAACATCCAAGCCAACCCTGCAGACATTGCACCGGCCATCAATGCTGATGCGGCGGTAAGCAACTGTTGTGCCCGCTCAGGCAAGCGGTCGAGTACGAGGCCGACACGGATTAGATCCCCGTGTTCCAGAACGTATCCCAATGACCAAATGATGCAGATGCTAATCGCGTAGCCAACAAATTCGTCGAGGACAAACGTTGAGGTAGCGAAGAAGCTGCGCAGAATGATCTCGTATATGATGTGGCCTACCATATAGAGCAGCGCACATGCGGCGATTACCGCAGCCAGTCGCGAAAGGCCGAAAACGATCGAAAAAAAGCGGGTCATGCGGACCTCCAAGAGAAAAATATGCGCGAGCAGCACTGACGGCTGCCCGCGCAAGTCGGGGAGGAATTAGCGGTCCTTGTAAGCAGTCATGATCGACTGGGCACGCTCACCAGTTTCTTCGAGCCATTTGTCGATGAAAGGTTGTGCGGCGACGGACAGGGCCTGAGAAAACTCTGCAGGGATTTCTTCAGTCACAGTCATGCCATTTTCACGCATAGTGGCAAAATCGTTGGCAGTCGCATCCGCGAGAAGCCCCCACCCATAGTTTTCCGCCTCGGTCGCAGCTTCTTTAACAGCGGCCTGTTCATTTTCGCTCAGATCGTCCCAGGCATCGCGGTTAAGGTGGATTGCTTGCAGCGAAGACGCATAGTTTACATTCGTGAAATCTGACTGCATTTCCCACAACTGCGCGCCGACGCCACCATTGGCGGAGGTAAGGACGGCATCGATCGCATTGGTTGAAAGCTGCGCCGGAACATCTGCCCAGGAAATCTGGATCGGAAAGCCCCCAGCGTTCTTAACGGTCTCCGTGGAAGCGACATCATAGGTGCGGACCTTCACGTCTTCGAGGTCGGCGGTGGAGGTGAAGGGCTTTTTGCCCCAGAGACCCGAAGACGGCCAGGGTGTTACCAGCAGCAGCATCTGGTCGTTTTCTTCGAGAACCTTTTCATAATCCGGCTTCGCTAGCTCATAAAGATCATGGACATCCTTAGACGTCGGAGCAAGGAACGGCAGCGATGACAGTTGGAATATGGGGTTGATACCGGTCCAAAATACGAAGGCCGAAGACGCTGCTTGCAAAGCGCCATCACCAACGGCGTCGAAATGGTCTACACTTTTGTATCCGAGCGCTGCGCCATGGTGGACGGTGATTTCGACTTCACCACCGGTCTTTTCGGCCACAGCCTTAGCGAAGTAATCAGCGGTTTTCCCCTGCAGTGAACTGACCGGATATTCGCTGGACAGATCCCAGGTGGCGGCAAAGGCTGATGTGGCGGTTGCAAGGCTGAGGCCTGCTAGGGCTCCAAGTAGGGTTCCATTGTACATGTGATATTCCTTGTTGTGTTCATGTGACCGAGCTGTCTCTTCACCTCGCTCACAATGCGGTTGGACGCTTACGAGCAGAGCTGTTCGCAGAATGCAGTCAGAACTGTTCGTAAATCAAGATGGGACATGCGAAAACTGGCCTTGAAAGCAAAAAAAAGCGTATTCCGCTTTGAATTTACGTTAAGCAACTGAAAAGTTTAGCATTTTGGCGGCTGATTTATGGGCGTCTTTATCCGGAACGACTGCAATGACCGGAGTCAGGCCTTTCTGGCCATTTGTTTCCAAAGCTCAATTAGCTTTTTTGCTGTCTGTGGATCTGAATCGAAACTTTGGTGTATAGCGATTCCTCGAAGTACAGAGAGGTGCAGCTGTACCTTAAGTCCAGCGTCCGTATCGTCTGCATTTTCACCAATCAGTCGCGCGGCGATCCGGTCACGCTCTCGGATCCATTTCACTAGAATATCACGAAGTGCGCGGCCCAGCTCGTTGTTTTGGCGAGAGGCCAACATCAACTCCATCGCGGCTATGTAGTGGCTATTTGAAAAAATAGTACTCCACAGCGCGTCAACTAGCTCATCCACAGAGAGCTGGTTCTTGTCAGGGTCGAGCGCGAAAGGATAGTCGTCTCTCCACTCACTGACCAATTTTTCGAATGCTGCAACCAGCATGTCATTTCGAGTTGGGAACTGATGTGTAAGCGCCCCCCGTGACACTTGTGCCCTTTTGGCGATAAGGGGAGTCGAGATCTGTGCATAGCCAACGTCTACCAATGCCCGAAGCGTCGCCTCGCATACCTTGTTCCGGGTTTCTTGAGATCGCTCTGCTTGCGTACGCCGGGTCTGTGCGGAAGGGAGTGACGTGGTATCGGCGCTCATATTCTGTTCCCGGCGGTAAACATACAAACGACGTTACCTGTTTTTGTGCGCCTTGCAAATGATGGCGACTTCATTTTGCAGGTTAATAAGGTTGTCGGCTACTATGGTGCGAGTAGAAATCGCGTATTGATGCTCTTATCTGAAAGCTCGTGCCAACCGGCGTTGCAGAGTTCGTCCGACTATTCGGGCTTAAGTGACGCTCATATATTCCAAAGCCAACCAAAGACGGGAAGTTGTTGCCTCTTTCGGCGGCTGGAATGCGCTCCGTTTCCCGCAAATGTGAGCGTAAATTATGCAGACGGGCCAGGACGGCACTTATGCAGCTCCGCTGAGCATTTAAAAAACAAACAATCTTGACTGCTTTTAAAAAAGCTCCCAACCTAACTAAACATAAGAATCCAAATAGACATCTCAGGGAGCATAAACATGATTAAGCGTCTTCTCGCAGGAATGGTGATCTCGGGCATAGCCGGAGTCGCGGCGGCCGAAGTGGAGTTTACAGCAAATTCGTTCTACGCGGCCGAACATCCTCATTCGAAGTATGGCTACATTGAATGGGCCAAAATGGTTGAAGAAATGTCTGGCGGAGAACTGAAGCCAAACGTCTACACCGGTACCGTGCTGCTCGCGCCGCGTGCAAACCTGCAAGGTATTCGCGACAACGTGGTTCAGGTTGCGCATCATGCGGCAGTATACACCCCCTCGGAGATGCCTGTTGCAAACAGCATCCAGGAACTGGGCTTTAACTATTCCGATCCGCTGACGATGATTTTAGCCTCGACCGATTTTAGTATGAACAACGAAACACAGCTTCAGGAATGGGCCGAAAAGGGGGTCGTGTATCTTGGTTCTTATGCGACGCCGCCCTATGTCCTGTTCTGCCGTGAACCCGTGCGTACGCTGGAAGAATTCAAAGGAAAGCGTATCCGCACGGCCGGATCGAGCGTGTCGCAGTGGGTTGAAAAAGCAGGGGGCATCCCCGTCAACGTCCCCTCCAGCGAAATGTATACCGGCCTTGAGCGCGGGACACTCGACTGTGCTTCGAATGCCGCAAATGATCTCATTGACCGGTCGCTCTGGGAAGTCGCGGAACATACGACGATGCTGTCGACAGGCATGTATTGGACGGGCCCACAGTGGGGCTTCAACCCTGAATTCTGGTCTGGGCTTAGCACCGAGCATCGCGAAATTCTGTTGGAAGCAACCGCACGTGCCATGTCGCGCATGATTGTCGAGTATGTCGGCAGCGCCGAAGAAAAGCTCGCTTTGGCCAAGGAGAAGGGCAACAATGTCTATGAACCGGGCGAAGACCTGCTTGCGTCGGCTGAGGAGTACCGCGCGAACTCCGTGGAAACCGCTTACCAGACCTCGCAAGAGACCTATGGGCTGAGCAACGGCAAAGAGGTCATTGATGACTTCATCGCGACCTATGAAAAATGGGAAGACTTGCTGACCGGCGTTGACCGTACTGATGAAAACGCGGTTGCTGAACTGGCCTTGCGCGAGATCTACAGCAAAATCGACGCCTCCACTTACGGCATTCAATAATACTGAGAAGGGGGCGCGCGTGGCGATCGCGCGCGCCTTTATGATGGAGCGCGGGCACATGGCAGAACGAAAACGACGCACTCAGGCCGAACGGTCTCATGAGACGACTTCTAGCCTTCTTGAGGCCACGCTGGCGTGTATCAAGGACAAGGGGCTCATTAACACCTCAACGACTGAGGTGGCACGACGTGCAAAAGTTTCACGGGGTGCGCTGTTGCATCACTTCCCAACCAAAGAAGAATTGATGGCCGAGGCGCTCCGATCTCTACTTTTACGTGAGACAGAAGAAGCCGAACGTGCGGCGAATTCTGTCGTGGAGGATTCACTCACCGTTGACCAATTCCTCGACTTCGTCTGGGAACGCTTCTCCGGAGATCTCTACATGGTGTCGATGGAGTTTGTTAACGCCGCACGAACCGACCATAAAATAAAGGCTGCTTTGGTCCCCGTCGGGCAAGACTTTAATGAGGCCTACGGTCGTATCTGGGAGAAGATCGATGGGCCGTCCGATGACCCCGTTGTGCAGATGCGCCAAAAAGTCGAAATTACCGCGATCATGTGTCTGGCGCGTGGAATGGCAACGCAGACAATCTGGCGCGATGACCCCGACCTTTTCCGCGCGACGATCAATTACTGGAAAGGGCTTCTGAAGCTTTCCCGTAAACATCAAAATTCCGAGCGCGCGTCATGAGCGGGGTGGAAACACGCGGAGAAGGCGGCACGCTCTCCGTTCTTGACCGCAGTATATACCTGCTGAACCGGGGATTTCTCGTTTTTGCAGCTGTGGCGCTCATCCTGATGATGTTCCATGTCACTGTTGAGGTCGCGGGCCGTGCGACCGGTGCCTTCACCATGATCGGCACGTTAGAAGTCGTGTCCTTCTACTATATGATCATGCTGGTCATGCTGCCGATGGGCTTTGTTGAACTGCGAAATGAACATATACGGGTTGATCTCTTTGTTCAGTGGATGCCCGCTCCACTCCAGTTTATTCTCTACGTACTTAGTTGCCTTATGAGCATGACTTTCTTTGCAATGATGTTCTGGCAAAGTTTCTATGATGCGCTGAATTCGACCCAGCGAATGGAAACCATCATGTCGAATTTCATCTTCTACATCTGGCCAAGCCGCTGGGCTTTGCCGATCGGTTTCTTTGGGTTGTTGTTGGCATCGCTCTCCAACCTTCTGAAATCCATTCGCCATAGAAAGGCGCTGTAACGTGGACAATACGACTGTTGGAGTAATCGCCGTGGGGGTCACGCTTTTGCTCATCGCACTACGCTTTCCGATTGGCGTCGTCTTGGGACTAGTCTCAATCGCGGGCATTGCCGAGATCACCAATATGCGCATCGCATGGGGTGTGGTGTCAGCAACCCCGTTCGATTTCATCGGTCAATGGGAACTGACTGCAGCGCCGATGTTCCTCTTCATGGGGTATCTGGCCACGGAAGGGAAATTGACCAGCGGGCTGTTTGGCGCTCTCAGGCTGTTTCTTGCGCGGCTCCCCGGTGGCCTGGCGATTTCGAGTGTCGGGGCCTGCACCTTTTTCGCGGCGGCCTCAGGCTCCAGTGTTGCCACAGCGGCGGCCATGTCGCGCATCGCTGTGCCTGAGATGCTCAAAAACGGGTATGATAAGGGATTGGCCACTGGCACAATCGCGGCCTCAGGCACATTGGGTTCGCTTATTCCGCCCAGCGTATTGCTCATCCTTTATGGCGTATATGCGCAGGTTTCGGTCGGGCAGTTGTTCATGGCCGGTTTCATTCCCGGACTGATTTCGGCCTTGCTGTATGGAATGATGATTGTGGCGCGCGTCAAGGCAAAGCCGAGCCTCGCCGGGACTGTTGTGGTCGAGGCAACGCGGGCGGAAAAGCTTGAGGCGCTTAAAGAAATCTGGCCCCTGCCGACCCTGATCCTTTTGGTTCTCGGCGGGATATTCAGCGGCTATTTCTCACCCACTGAAGCAGGCGCGTTGGGTGCATTTTTTGCACTTTGCATCGCCTTGATACGCAGATCGATCAACTGGCTCGAGTTCAAGGCCGCCGTGGTCAGCGCCTTGCAGAGCACCGCGTCGATCTTTCTGATCCTCATCGGTTCGGTTTTGTTCACCAAGTTTTTGGCCATGTCGCGCTTGCCGACCGCCTTTTCCGAAATGATCCTCTCGGTGAGCGACAGCCAGTGGTGGATCCTCTTTGCGGTCGCAGTGATTTATCTCCTCCTCGGGATGCTAATCGACTCCATTGGGCTGTTGCTGCTCACCCTGCCGCTGATCCTTCCGCTTGTAGATGCCGCGGGGATTGATGCCATATGGTTCGGCATTATTGTCATCAAGCTGCTCGAAGTTGGGCTGGTGACACCGCCAATCGGGCTGAACGTCTATGTCATCAAGGGTGCCCTGGGCGACCTTGTGACCCTGCCCGAAGTGTTTCGTGGAGTGGCGTGGTTCATTGTAATGGACTTCGTCGCCTTGCTTCTGATCATCCTGATCCCCGCATTGTCACTCTGGCTTCCGTCGCTGCTCTATCAATGACCGAATGCGTCCTCGCTCCAGGCATCCGCTGATGGCGGATCGTTAAGACTCATAACGCTACCAATAAGAAAAAAGGAACTCGCATGACTATGCAGATTATTCGAAACGCCCGCATCATTGACGGATCGCGGGACCGTGCAACAGACTCGCAGGACATCGTCATCGAGAACGGCATTTTTCAGGAAGTATCGGACAAGGTCTCGTTGCAATGCGACAATGAGATCGATGCGAAAGATCACTACGTGATGCCCGGCTTGATCGACTGCCATGTGCATGTGATCGCCACGACGGCTGACCTCAAAGCGAATGCCGACCTGCCCAACTCACTGCTTGCCTACCGCATGATGGCGCTGATGAAGAACATGATCTCGCGTGGCTTCACGACGGTCCGCGATCTGGGCGGCGCAGATGTCGGCATCGTTGATGCAATTGAGGAAGGTCTGCTGGTCGCGCCCCGTCTGGTGATCTGCGGAAAAGCACTGTCGCAAACCGGGGGGCATACGGACTACCGTGGCCGATACAATCCACGCAGTGTGGATTACTATCGTGATCAAATCGGCGCGATGGGGAGGATCGTCGATGGCGTCGACGACCTGCGCCGCGCTTGCCGCGAAGAGATCAAGGGCGGGGCAAATTTCATCAAACTTATGGCCAATGGCGGTGTCTCTTCACCGACTGATCCTATCGGATTCTTGGGTTTCTCTGTGGCAGAGCTTGAAGCAGCGGTCGAAGAGGCGTCCAACGCAGAAACCTATGTCGCAGGCCATCTATATACCGATGAGGCGATCAACCGGGCCTTGGACGCTGGTGTTTACTCGATCGAGCACGCAAACCTGATCAAACGCGAAACTGCCCGCCGCGTGGCCGAAAAAGGGGCGGTCGTGGTCCCGACCAACATCACGTATGAACTCCTTGGTACGCGGGGCGCCGATTTCGGTCTGCCGCCTGAATCGATCGCAAAGGTCGCTGACGTGCGGGACGCAGGGTTGGAGGCCCTGAGCATGCTTCATGAAGAAGGAGTGCTGATGGGCTATGGCTCAGATCTTCTGGGGGGCATGCAGCAGTATCAGTCGGGCGAATTCCCTCTGCGCGGTCGCTTCCTCCCGGCCCATGACGTGATCCGCTCAGCAACCTTGGATGCCGCTAAGGTGATGCGAATGGAGGGGCAGATCGGCTGCATCGCAGAAGGGGCGCATGCGGATCTTATCATGGTGCGGAGCAATCCGTTGGACGACCTTTCAGTGCTTGACGGGCAGGGCGAGCACATCAATGCGATCATGAAGGATGGTCGCTTCGTAAAGACAATATAAGGCTGCTCAAACCGGGGGGAGGTTCCCCCCGGTCTCAACGAGACGACTATCATCGTGCCCCCTCCTTAACCGGAAAATAAGCTGATACTCCCGCTAAAATAGGTCCCGACGGGACGGTGGGAAACCGGAACTCCTACCGGTACCAACGGGCCGGTTCTCGCGACCAAGAGCTTCTTAACCTCAATCCCTTCAGTATGTTATTGGATGGCTGACCTAGGTGTTTGATCCCATGGTTTGATGGTGCGATCCTTTCGCAGGAATGGAAGGAAGCATTATGGGACAAGTTCGTCACTGAAGCGCCACGACCACGCACGCTGTCAGAGCTGCAATACAGCGATCGCAATCTTCGCTCGCGCAGCTGAGCAAGGAGCTTGGGATCAATCCCAAAACTGTGGCAAAATGGCGCAAACGCCAGACCGTCGAAGACCTCAAGACCGGGCCGAGGGAGCCGCGCTCAACTGTCTTGACGGAAGCCGCGGAGGCAACCATCGTCGCATTCAGACGGCATACATTGTTGCCGCTGGACGACTGCCTCTATGCGCTGCAACCGACGATCCCACATCTGACGCGTTCTGCTTTGCATCGGTGCCTTCAGCGTCACGGCATCTCTCGACTGCCTGATGTGGAAGGTGACAAGCCAAAGCGACAGAAGTTCAAGCGCTACCCCATCGGTTTCTTTCATATCGATATTGCCGAGGTTCAGACCGCTGAAGGCAAGCTCTACTTGTTCGTGGGCATTGGTCGCACAAGCAAGTTTGCGGTGACCCAACTCGTCGAGAAGGCAGACAGGAAGACCGCCTGGGAGTTCTTGCAGGTCATGCTCGAAGCAGTGCCTTATCGCGTCCACACCATTTTGACCGACAACGGCATCCAGTTCGCTGAGCAACCGCGCAATCGCAACACCGTATATTCAAGGCCAATGCGTTTCGACATGATCTGTGAGGCCAATAGTATAGAGCATCGCCTTACCAAACCAAACCATCCGTGGACCAACGGTCAGGTAGAGCGCATGAACCGCACGAACAAAGACGCGACGGTCAAGCGTTTCCACTACGATGACCACGACCAACTGCGCACCCACTTGGCGGACTTCATGGCAGCCTACAACTTCGCGCGCAGGGTCAAGACCCTCGGCGGTCTCACGCCCTAAGAATACATCTGCAAGATCTGGACATCCGAGCCAGACAGATTCATCCTAAACCCGATCCACCAGATGCCGGGACTGAACACCTAATAATGATTTTGCGGGCTTATGAAACCCGCAACAATTTCAACCTGCAATTTGCTCACTTACCATACCTAATTTTTTCACAAATTCGGCCTCTTTCTTTTCCAGCGTAGGCAGCAAGCTCGCGATGCTTACCGCTAGTGGCCGTCCGGCTGTTTCCACTGAGTGAGGAAGCGTGACAGCGATCGCACCTGCTCCGGATGTCACCTTCCCACGCGAGAAGGCATACCCGTTCGTTCTCGCTGCGCTTATCGTCTCTAGCGTCTTTTTCAAATCAATCTGAGCGTCCTTGATCTCGGAATTTGTGCGCCTAATAATTGCAGATACTTCTCTGTCATCCAAGTGGCTCAGAAGTATCTGACCTGTCGCGGAGGTAGCTGCCAAACGTCTGGAGCCAATAGGAATATGGTATCGCAAGTTACCCCTTGCGGGAACGACGTAGATATAATGGCTGTAAATACCGATCCGCGTTGCGACGACAACGGCTTCATGTGTTTCTTCTGATAGCCAGTTCAGAGCATCAATGAGTCGGCCATCTCGGATTGGCCCGCGGTCCAGCCATGCGCCAAGCAGCGTAACGCGCGGGGTGGGAAGATAGGTCTTATCTTTTTCATTGTAGTCGAGGTACCCGTGGTCCTTCAGGCTCCGTAGGAGCATCGACATAGATGATTGGGGGATATTTAGATCGGCGGCGATCTCTTTTGCGGTAGCAGAGCGACGGCTCTGCAAGAAAAATTCAAATACATGAAGCGTGCGGAGAGCGGATTTAACTGACGTCTGTACATCAGCCGGACCTGCGCTCGGCGCTGTCTGGAATACCTTGTCCGTTGATTTATGGTCCACCGGCGCCTCCAAATCATATATGTGATTTATTATATCTAGTATGTGATGGGGATTGTCAACTGGGGCGATCCGTCGTTATCTCGATTAACGTCAAATTCGACCGGGGAGGATCGTAGATGTCGGTGTTCGAATTTCAGTCTGTCACTTTGCCAGAAGCAGCAGAGGTCGCGCGTGTTGAAATTCGCGAGTTCTTACGGAGCGAGATTGCTGAAAGGAGGTTCGAACCACATCGCTGCTCTTGGAGCTCTTTTGACGCAAGCTTCAGTCGGCGCTTAGGTGAAGCGGGGTTTATTGGGGTGACCTGGCCTGAGGAATACGGCGGGCGGAATGCATCAACACTGACACGTTTCGTTATCACGGAGGAACTTCTCGCTGCAGGCTCTCCTTGTGGTGCTCATTGGGTCGCGGATAGGCAGTCAGGGCCTCAAATGCTCAGATACGGTTCGGACGCCGCCAAGACGCATATTTTACCACGTATAGCCGCAGGGACTTGTTTTTTCGGGATTGGTATGAGTGAGCCCAATGCGGGATCTGACCTAGCGTCCGTGAAAACCAAGGCGGTCAAAGTCGACGGTGGCTATGCAATCACGGGTCAGAAAATTTGGACGAGTAACGCGCACCGTGTGCATTATCTCATCGTTCTGGCAAGAACCGGAGATCGCGGCGAAAGTAGGCATGAAGGGCTGACCCAGTTCATCGTGGACATGACTTCAGACGGGATCTCGCCCCGCGCGATCCATGATCTTGCTGGAAACCACGAGTTCAACGAAGTGTTTTTTGATGATTGTTTCGTTCCTGATGAGATGATCATGGGCGAAGTCGATGAAGGCTGGAATTTGGTAACGGGCGAATTGGCGTTCGAGCGTTCAGGTCCGGATAGGTTTCTTTCCGATTATCAACTGTTCCGTGGCTTGGTAGATCAAGCAGGCACTACGCCGGATCGCAGCGATGCAGTTCAAATCGGCGCGATGGTCAGTAAGCTTGCAAGCTTACGTAAAATGTCTGTGGCGATTGCGGGTATGCTCGATCAGGGCGAACAACCGGTCGTTCAAGCAGCGATGGTCAAAGAGCTTGGCACGGCTTTCGAGCGTTCAGTTCCAGAAATTGCGCGCCGAATGGTCTCTGTGGAGCCAAGGCAGATCGCACAAAACGATTTTGTCGAAGTCATGGCTGATACCATTCTGCGGGCTCCCTCTTTCACACTGCGCGGCGGAACGCGCGAAATTCTCAAAAGCATGATCGCGCGCGGACTTGGGTTGCGTTGATAATATCTGGAGAGCTAGAGATGAACGACGATTTCGGAGAGATCATACAGGGTCAATTCAAAAAGCTGCTTGAGAAGCACGTTGATCGCACCGTGCTTGAAAAGGCTGATGGCCAAGAGACGCTTAATGAGCTGTGGGGAATTATTGAGGAGTCCGGCTTCTTCTTGGCTCTTGTATCGGAAGAAAATGGTGGCATTGGACTGGACCCAGTCTTAGCTTTCCAACTTATCGCCACAGCCAGCTATTTTGGGTTGCCTCTGCCGTTTGGGGAAACACTCGCAGTTGCAGGGTTGTTGAACATGCCCTTTCGGGGAGTCGCAACGCTGTCTAGCGGCGCCGCTGGGGAGCATGCCAGGGTAGCCTATGGCGCAGACGCCGATCATTTGCTTATTGCCTTAGACGGAAAGTGGCTGCTGGCACCTTCTTCATCCATCACATCGACACGCGGGATCAACCTAGCTGGAGAGCCACGTGACGCGTTAATAGTGGAAACTGGCCAACTGCATGAACCAGTATCGTGGCTCGAACATGGAAGCCTCGAAAGCGTCGGGGCCTTAGTGCGTTCTGCCCAGATGCGGGGTGCAATGCAAAGAGCGCTTGAAATGTCGGTTTCATACGCACTGGAGCGTGAGCAATTCGGTCGACCAATTTCAAAATTTCAGGCGGTCCAACATATGCTCGCCGACGCCGCAGGAGAATTCGCAGCAGCGAGCGCTCTTGTGGACAACGCCGCTGAAGCTTGGGGTACGCCTGAATTCACCTTCTGCTCAGCACTTGCAAAATCACGCACCGGACAAGCTGCAGGAAAGCTAAGCGAGATTGCGCATCAGATTCACGGTGCCATTGGTTTCACCAAGGAACACGATCTGAATTTTTTTTCGCGCAGGTTGTGGTCTTGGCGAGACGAATTCGGAAGCGAAGCCGTCTGGGAGGAGTATCTCGGCCGTAAGGTTTGTAAGGCGGGAGGCGTAAACCTTTGGGACACGATCATATCCGCGACCAAGGGAGCAACGGCATGACTGTTACTCCCAATCAGGGCCCTTTAAGTGGCGTGCGCGTTGTAGATTTAACCAATGTTATCATGGGGCCTTACGCCACACATATCCTAGCAGACATGGGTGCAGACGTTGTCAAAGTCGAGAGTGCCGCCGGGGATAGTTTGCGCGGTTACCGCCCTGCGCGTTCCGACGACATGTCTGGTGCTTTCATGCATCTTAATCGGAACAAAAGATCAATTGTACTGGATTTGAAATCTGCGGACGGGCGTGCCGCACTGGATCGGCTACTTGAAGGCGCCGATGTATTTGTACACGCCTTGCGACCCAAGGCGATCACGCGTTTGGGCTATTCGCCCACAGAGGTAAGAGCTCTGAATCCCGAAATTATCTATTGTGGGGCATATGGTTTTTCCGTTGACGGCCCCTACGCAGACAAGGCCGCCTACGACGATATCATACAGGCAGGCTCCGGTATTGCTTCGATCTCAGCGCGGGTCAGCGCAGACGGGGAGCCCGCTTTCGTTCCAACCGTCCTTTGCGACAAGCTGGGGGGGCAGGCTATCGCGTATGCCATCTTAGCCGCCCTGTTCGCTCGTGAAAAAGGTGCTGGCGGGCAGGATATCGAAGTGCCAATGTTCGAAACCTCTATCGAGTTCATGATGCTTGAGCATATGGGAGGATTTAGTTTTGAACCAAGCATCGGGAAGCCCGGATTCTCTCGAATACTCAGTAAATTCCGTAAACCGTTCCGCACCTCTGATGGTCACTGTTGTATTCTGCCTTACAGCGATCGCAACTGGCAGGACTTCTATGATTTTGTGGGCTGCTCAGAACTTGCTGCAGATCCGAAGTACAGCAAGCTGAGCATTCGCGTTCAGAACATAGACGACCTCTATGCCCTGATTGAAAAACATGCCGCTGGGCAAAGTACTGCAGACTGGGTAGCGTTTTGTGACAGGAAAAGTATACCGTGTATGCCCGTTTTGTCATTCGAAGACATCGTGGAAGATTCTCACGTCAAAGCGGTAAAGTTATTTCAGGCAGCCAATCATCCGACGGAAGGTGCCTACAAAGCTATTCGGAGCCCAATAAAATTTAGCGGATCCGAGTTTTCGGTCAGACGGCACGCCCCTAAATTGGGTCAGCATACCATTGAAATATTAAACGAAATCGGCATGGACGCTTTTGGCGAAACCGCGCCTTCAAGGGAGTAAGGTCGATGTCAGACAATTTAACATTCAACATAGATGAAAATGGTGTCGCGCTGATCACTTTGAACCGTCCAAAGCGCCTGAATGCCTTTACCTTTGAAATGATCGACGCTTGGCATGCCGCTTTGTTGGAATCTAAAAGCAATCCTGAGGTCAAAGTTATTGTTATAACTGGCGCAGGTAAGGCTTTTTGCTCGGGCGGCGATATTGTCGAAATGGTGGACCGTTTGGATCAAACACCGGCCCAGCGCAAAGCCGAACTGTTTGAACGCATTCAGCGCATCCCCCTCGCCTTGGAAGACATGGACAAACCCGTTATCGCAGCAATGAACGGTGCTGCGGCCGGAGCGGGTCTGGATCTAGCGCTTATGTGTGACTTAAGAATTGCGGCCCGATCCGCCAAGTTCGGCGAGACTTACACTAAGGTCGGCATCGTTCCGGGGGCGGGCGGGGCATGGTTCCTACCGCGGTTAGTTGGCACTGCCAAGGCGCTTGAGCTGTTTTGGACAGCAGAATTTCTGTCCGCTGAAAAGGCAGAAGAAATAGGCATGGTCAACCGGGTCGTCGATGATGCGGATCTAATGAATGTGACGTATGCGATGGCCCGGAAAATTGCCGCGTCCCCACAACAATCCGTGCGAATGATAAAGCGCGCCGTGCTCGCAGGGATGAGAAGTGATCTGCGAACCCATCTGGATATGATCTCGTCCCACTATGCCATCGTGACATCGGGAAAAGATCATCAAGAAGCTGTAGTTCGCTTTGTTGAAAAGCGCAGCTGACAGAAAACAACTAGGGAGAGAAAAATGAAAAAGATTAAAATAATGTCAGGATTGGTCGCGTTCGTCATTCCTATGATCGCGAGCTCGGTCTTCGCTCAGGATTTCACTTTGCGTGTCGCTGATAGTTTTCCGACGACACACCAATACTCCAAAAATACTCAAGACTGGTTGGACCTGGTGGTGGAAAAAACCAATGGCCGGATCGCATTTAAATACTTCCCCGCAGAACAATTGGCAAAATCCGCTGACCTGCTGGATGCAGCACAAAATGGCCTTGCAGATATCGTCTATGCTCCACCGCTCTATCTGTCCGACCGCCTACCATTGTCTACAGTTACAGCGTTGCCTTTGGTGGGCAATGTCACGGATCAACAGGCGCTTAATGATGCGTTTAACGAACTCGTTCTTACCGACCTTAATGAAACCGAAATTTTGCCGCTGGGTGTTCGGGCAATTCGTTCGCTGGTTACTGCCCCTTATCAGGTTATGAGCCGTGGGGAGAAGTTCGATACAGTCGAACAGCTTCAAGGCGTGAAGTTGCGGTCTTCTGGCGGTGTTCAAGAACGCAGTGTCGAAGCGCTTGGCGCGGTTCCAGTCGCGATCCCCGCACCTGATCTATACCCCGCTTTGCAGCGAGGTACTGTGGACGGAACTCTATTTAATCTACCGACGGCTGCTGGTTATAAGTTGCAGGAGCAGATCAATTATTCCACCGACAATATCAACCTTGGTCTTTTTCCTGCCCTCTATGTGATTAACGAAGATGTCTGGAGATCTCTGCCTGAAGACATCCAGGTGGCAATTATTGAAGCCGCTAGGGAAGTAATTCCTGCGGTCGTTCAGGCTGACAAAGATCGGATTTCCGAGTTCGCCGATGGTCTCATTGAGAACGGCGGCGGCTTATATCAGATTGAAGATTCGCAATTAGAAGATTGGAATACCAAGTTGAGCGGGGTGCGCCAAGCGTGGGTAGACAGCCTCGAAGCACAGGGTAAACCGGCACAGGCAATTTTGGATCGCTGGTCTGCTTTGGTTACCAAATAAGCAGCAGTGCTCAATCATTCATGATTGGGCACATTTGTGGCGGGCGGAGAATACAAATGAAAACGATAAAGCGTCTCCTTGCGGCTGTCGAAAATGTTTTAGTCATTTTTGGAGCCTTGGCATTGTTTTTACTTATGGTTTTGGTGGCCGGAGATGCGGGTGGAAGGTATTTTCTTAACGCTCCTATTTCCGGCGTCTACGAAATCAGCGAGTTTTACTTGATGATTTCGATCGTTTTCCTAAGTTTCGCGCATACTCAAAGAAAGGGTGCTCACGTACGGGTTGATTTCGTGCTCGAACGACTGCCGAAACCAGCGGCGCGCATTTTCGAATTCACCTATCTTGTGTCCGCTGCCATCGTGTTCGGCTTGGTTGCATATGTTGCGGCAAAGAACGGTTTGAAGAATATTGCCCTGAACCGTTGGACAACCGGAGTGGTTGCAATTCCAACTGGCCCCTCATGGCTTATTATGGCCCTGGGCACAGCGGTTTTTACCGTGAGGCTGTGTATAGATGCGGTCGAAATCCTTTTTACATCTGGCGAAGGAGATGATGGCGTGGCCGACGTGAACCCGCACTCAGCCGATGGTGGTGATACATGATAGCCCTAGTCATCATGCTGATATTAGTTGTCCTGATCGTCATGGGGATGCCAATTGCGTTTTCATTGATCATATGCGGCGCGCTGGGCTTGTACATCGAAGCGGGCCCTGGAGCGATGCTTAGCGTTCTTCAAACAACACCGTATCGCACAGCGGCAAGCTTTTTACTATCGACCGTTCCGTTATTTATATTAATGGCTGAACTTCTGGCACGAGGCGCCGTCGTGCGAGACCTATATCGCGCATGCTATCTGTGGATGGGTCATATTCGCGGCGGTCTTGCACTGGCGGCGATTGCAGCAAGTGTCGGGTTTGCGGTGCTTTCCGGCTCGTCAACAGCCGCGGCAGCAGCGATGTCGCGCATATCTATGCCTGAAATGCGGCGGTACGGCTATAGCGATCGCTTCGCGCTTGGCGTCATTGCCATCGGTGGCACACTTTCAATTATGATACCGCCTAGCCTTCCATTGATATTGTATGGCGTGCTCACAGAAACTTCGATTGGGCGTTTGTTTTTAGCAGGTGTCATCCCCGGCTTGTTAACAGCTGGCGTTTATGTAGTGACAATTATCATTCAGGTGCGACGCAATCCTGAAATAGCGCCTCCGACAGAGCGACACTCGTGGTCTGACCGCTGGGGAAGCCTGCCTAAGACATGGCCCGCAATAGCGTTGGTGTTACTTGTTCTGGGGGGGATATATTCAGGCGCAATTACTGCCACCGAAGCGGCAGCTGTTGGCGCAAGCGGCGCGATGGTTATCTCAATTGCCGTCGGGGGCCTCCGTTGGGGCGGCTTTGTCGAAGCGTTCCGGGCCACGCTCGGATCTACTTCTATGATTTTTGCCATCGTGATCGGTGCAATGGTGTTTAGTTACTTTTTAGCAATCACCGAAGTGCCGCAGAACTTAGTGCTGTGGGTTTCGGAACTTCCCTTGCCGAATTGGGGCATCCTGATCATCATTATTCTGCTATACCTTGTACTTGGCTTCTTTATCGATCAGATCGCCATCATAATCCTTACCCTGCCGCTGATTTTTCCGTTGGTGATGTCGCTCGGCTATGACCCTATTTGGTTCGGTATCATTGTAACTAAAACAGCCGAGATGGGTTTGGTATCGCCACCACTTGGAATGAATGTCTTCGTTGCGTGCGGCGCGACAAACACCAAAGTCGAAGATGGATTTCGTGGTGTCACGCCGTTTTTGTTCGGGGATGTACTGCTACTAATACTTCTCATTGCATTCCCAAATATCGTGACCTATTTGCCATCGCTAATGTAAGTTTGTTTATTGACACTGCTCTGCAGGAACGGCTTTGTCGCACAAATCGGGGTTTGAGCGGACTTCCCCTTTTCAAGACGGATTTATCCTGCGTGGGTATGCCCAGAGCGGTGTCGCGGTTGAGCAACGCGATCCGGACCTGGAGCTCAGCGACCTGTCGGTCGAAGTCTCTGGCCATAAGGCCTTGGCCAAGGAGTTTGACGCAGTGCATTTTTCTTCCTGCGGCGATGAGCCCGCGACGTCGGGTACGCATCCGCGACGGTGCGCAGCAATGGACGCTGTTGCGCGATCTGCACAGACCGGGGCATTGGAGCGAGAGCTATCATGTGCCAACTTGGGGCGAATATGGCCGCCACGATGAGCGACGGACCAATGCAGATGCAGAGCTATCGGATCAGATCAGGCGGCTCCACCGCGGCGACGCACCACCCGAATTGCATCGGATGATTGAGCGCCAAACCGTGCCACTGCGCGACGATATGTTGCAAAAGGAAACATGAACAAAGCCCATTCAAAATCATCGAGTGTGAAGCACTCATTTTGTTCAAGGTGCTGAACCCCCGCCGGTAGGCCGTTCACATTATTAAGCTCACCAAAGTGGGTCATTTGACCCTTGAAAGGCAAGTTTCAGCCATTTGGACGAAGGCTCACATAATAGGTCTGCCTTTGCAGTCGCATAGCGCGGCCAATGCCACCGGGGAAGAGGACTATTTTGCAGCAAGTCTCTTGTGGCAATTGGAAGGGTTGGAAAGCAGAACTCCTAACGGTCCAAACAGGCCCGTTTTCGGGGCCAAGAGGTTATTTATACTCATCGATTCAGTGTGTTGAGGGACTTCCCGCCTAAAGAGGAACCGGAACCCGAAGCGGAACTCAATCTTAGATCTACCTCGGTTAATGATCTGCGCTGTATCCGCATTTCCAATGCGGTTTCTCCTTTCTCAGGTTCGGTGTGATGGGGTCTCTGTTACGTCGGAAGGATCACTCGTGGCATCGGTCCACGTAGGCCTCGTTTTCGAGAGGGGCTCGAAGATCGGACGTTCGCTGAACGCAGCGTTTGGGCCCCGGTCCCCTCCACTGACCATCATCGTGTCGTAGCAAAGTCATCCAGCAATGCCTGTTTCGCCGCTGTCAGCGATATTGCCCATTCCTGCCAAAAGGTGTTGTCAGTCAGATATCGCTGAGTCCGGCACCTAAAACCCGGACGAGGCCCGTCAGAGAATTGAGCATGAATGTCAGCCGAGTGCGGGGCCGTCGCGACGTTCGTGATCTCCAAGCCAAGCGCGAACTTTGCTCAGCGATTCGCTTTCCCCGAGGTGGATACCCTTGTTTCCCGGATCGGGTCCACCTGTTCGCTCGTTTGGACGGGGTGAAAACCGCCCCTTTGAGTTAGGAAACAGTTTGTTTCCAAGCTCAACGGGCGTGCGAAAGAGTCATTTGAACCGTCGCTTCGGGTTGTCCTGCTTGGAGAATTCGCTTTTCGAAAAGGCTTCAAGTGACTGTTTTCGCAAAGCTATGTGTTTCCCATGCTCCGGCCAAGCCTCTAAGCGAACTGCCGAACACGCGCGTTCACCCTACCAATTCAATCTCTGCCTCTCCGTTCCCAATGGGGGGCAGGTTCGACTGCTTAAAGGAAATGAACATGCACGCAGCCGCTAGCCTCCGGGCTTTTATTGAACTTCATCTAACCGCGTTTCGGGCGGTGATTTCCGGCACTGATCCAGAAGGCACGGATATGGATGCACCGAGGCTCGAAGAATGGACGCCTGTCTTGCGCGGCGCCCAGTTGTCGCTGGCAGGAAATGTGGAAGGCCATCCGGCGCTCGGAAAGACGCAGATTGTCACGTCACCGTTGATCCATGTTTCTGAGGGCGACCAATGGGCGCGTACGCTTTCGCGCTGGTACCGTCTCGGAGCGCCGCTTGCGACAGATACCGCGAATGCTTTTCCAGAAACCGCGGTTGCGGGGTACTGCGCAATATTGGCGCCCGATGTCCTTAGTGTTCCTTTGCGTTTCGCCAGGCGTCTTACCGATAAGCGTCCAGATCGAATGGCCGAACAGGCCTTTGAGTTAGGATTCGATGATTTGGTCCCGGTGCTGACCCTGGTGGCAAGAACATGGCCGACCATCGGTGATGAAAAAGTCATTATATAACAGAATTTTAGATTGGTCTGAAAATATTTCAAAAATAATCTCTGAGTTTTTTCACAACCTCCTCGTACCTCCATCCTTATGAGACGACGGCGTTCTACCGCGCCTCGAAAAACCAATCGGCGGTCCCAGCCATAGCTCTGAAACCTCGGTTTCAGAGGACGGAGGAGGCTTGCCTAAACGAAAGACGACAAGATGAGTTTCGACGACACCTACCTTCATAGCCGCGCCACGCGGACCATCCTGAAGAAATCTCCGTTCCACTTCGTTGGTCAGATGACTTTCCTGAATGCGAACGGCAAATCGCAGGCAATGCAGTACAACAGTCTGCTGGAATATCACGTGGCGATCTGCAGCCGTTACCGGCCGGACGTCGTGGATGTTGAAGAGCAGATCGCGCCTATCATGGTACGTCACGGCACAGTGCAGGCGACCCCGTACTGGTTTGACTTGCGGCTGACCCATCGGAACGGGCAGCGTACCGCCATTTCGGTAAAGCCGCAGCGTAAGGCCGAGCGCCATGTGTTTCGCGCTAAGATGGAAGCTGTCACCAGGGTCGCGACGATGGAGGCTGCCAATAGGGTTTGCGTCGCGACAGAGCGCAATGTCGACCCAATCGAACTGGCGAATGCCAAGTTGTTTCATGCTGCGCGGCACCCTGATCCGTACATGGATGAGAAAGTAACTGCGGCGCTGGACGCACTGACGGAGCCTATGTCGATCCGCGATTTTCTTGGCGCGTGCGGCATTGGTTCGACTGGATTTTGGAGTGTGATCCGGCTGATCCACTCCGGAGCTGTCAAGGTCCTCGCGGCGGAGCGCATCACGCCCTGGACTATTATCGCGCACGGGGAAAATATCTAATGCCAGTCTCGCTGAAGCCCCGCCGCAAACTGCTGGAGGAAGGGTGCCGTTTCCGCATCGGCCCGCGCCCTGCTGAGGTAATTGCCGTACGCCCTGAGGGGTATGTCGTCATCTGGGAGGAGTGGACTGATCCCAAGACAGGTGTCGTAAATGACCCTGTCCACGAATTGCTGAATTATCCGCGTGTTGAAACCGAGAATAGCCATGGCCAGTTGGTGATCCTCAGCCGGCCCGGAGTGCAGGATGCTGATCCGTCCTACATTCCCCGCCATTGGCGGACTCACAAGGAAACTTCGCGGATGCTTGTCCGCAAAGCGTGCGCGCTCGGAGCAAAGGAGTTGATGGCCGAAGAGCGGATCGGAATGACGCGTCAAGCCTTCGAGCAAGATGCCGAACTGATCATTGCGCGGGCCCGGACTGTGCATGCCCGGCTCGTGCAGGAGGTCCTCGCCAGTCGACCCAGGCGCGGAGCCCGGCCGACGCTGTATGGCCAAGAGGCAGTGCGAAAGCCTTTTGTCTTTGACCTCACTGTTAAGAACGGAGATCCGACGTCAAAAGGAGCCTCCATCTACAAATGGCTTGGAAAGCTGAATCGTTTTGGAGAAGACGGACTGTATGACAAGCTCCGGAAATGCGGTGGAAAGTCGGGGCACTCGGAAGAGCTGGCGGATTTTGTCACGTCAGTGCTCGACGACCTGATCGATCAGGAACGGCAAGAGATCAACTCGCTGCATGACAGTGTTCTGGCTGCGATCAACAATGAAAACAAGCGGCGGGTCAGCGCAGAACTGCCGCTACCTACCTTGTCTAACCGCGTAAGCAAAGCATTTGTGCGTAAACAAGCCGCGCGCCTCGGGCGGGCTGCACTAGTGACGCGGCAGCGCGGCTTTGATGAGGCCTATAAGGACATGCACGCCTTGGGTGTCGGTATCACGACCCTCAGGGCGCTCGAACGTGTCGAGATCGATGAGTACACCATTGACCTTACACTATTGTTGCGGCTGACGGGGATCTTCAAGCTGCTGACTCCGGCAGAGGCAAAGGTCCTTGGAATGGACGGACAGCCTAAACGCGTGGTGATCTCTGCCGCAATCGACGTACATACACGCTGCCTTTTGGCACTCCAGATCGTGCCGAAAGGGATCACGGGGGTTTTGAAGCAGACGCTCGAGATGATCTATACAGACAAGACTACGATCTCCGATGCCGCTGGCTGCAAATATGACTGGTTCCAGCACGGAGCGCCCGAGGAAGTCGTAATGGATCGTGGCGGATCCTACATCTCGGATGAAGCTTATCATATCTTGGCGTCTCTCGGGATCACCAACCTCGGTACCCCAGCCGGAAAACCCTGGTTGCGGCCGTTCATCGAGCGTGTCTTCGGCACGATGCACAAGACTTTCCTGCAAAGGTTCTCTGGCCGCAATTTTTCCAACGTCGTTGAACGTGGCCGCAATGATCCGGCAGCGCGGGCGACGCTTACGTTGGAAGAATTCCTGAGCTGGCTGGTCCGGTGGACGGTCGACGGATATCACAACAGGCGCCAGGAAGGTCTAGGCATGACGCCACTTCAGGCGTGGAAAGATGCGACCGAAGATGCGCCTGTAAGGGGACTCAGCAGTTCAGAAATGCGCCTTGCATTTGGTACTAGGGTCAAGCGGAAACTGGGACGGCATGGCGTAACCATCAACCGGGTAAATTACCAGGGAAAGTATCTGGACAACCTCTGGTTCGGCCCTGATGGCGACAATAAACACCTCGAGGTTTGCTACTGGCACGGTGATATCGGCACAATTGACGTGCGTGCCGATGCTGGAGAGTGGAAGACAATCCTTGCTGCCGATGAGCGCTGGATTGGGAAGACTGAAATGGACGTGCGCGAGTGGTTGGTATCCCGCCGGGAGATTGATCCGGAGGCGGAGGCTACACGGCTCGAACTTGTCTACGAAATGGACCAGCGTTCACGCTCCCTGAAGGCCATGAATGGGCTGCTGGCTAGGCCACGTGATGCCAAGGGCCTGGAACAGGCAGACACCTACTTTGCACAGTACACGGATACTGCAGAGCGCCGGCACCTCGCCGGGCCTCACCGCGACTTGCTGGCAGATGAAGTCGAAGTCACAGGGCAGGAAACAGGGGCTTCGCCACTGGACGCTGCTGACACGGTTGGGCTTCCGGCCGACGACGATCTTCTGGAGTGACCTAGCGGCCCTCCTGCCGCCGAGCGAAGTGGGAGGGCCGATAATGTTAGCATCATTAATAAGTTGCGCGAAATTTACAAAACTCCTGAAAAACCGCTGAGTTCTTTCGCGAGTCCCTCATATTTCCGCCCTACAACAGAAAACCCCAAGGAGTACCCTCCCATGACGACCCTTTTGTCCACCTCTCTGACGCCCGCCAGCACCAAGCCCGAAAAGCTCGCGTGGCTGATGGATCGCTACTTTCGCCTCGACCGCGACGACGCCCTGATCAGCAGGCTCCATATGTTGTTCGCGTCTGATGAGAACGGCGAACTGACTTCCGAGCCCCGCGTCGACCCGCTGACCCGCGAAACCCGCGGCTTGATGCTGGTCGGCAATTCCGGCACCGGGAAGTCCGCGCTGACGATGCGGACGCTGCGTGCCCTGCCTATGTTCGAACTGGCCGGTCGCGAACGCGAGGGCAACACTCTCTATGTTACGGTGCCGCCCGAGGCTACGATCAAGAGCCTTGCAGGACGGATCGCGAAGGATCTTGGCTACATTGAAATCAACCCGCGTGCGAAAGCCTACGAGGCTTGGGATGTGGCGCGTCACCGCATGCACGAACGTGGCATCCGCTTGCTGGTGATCGACGAGACGCACCACCTGCTGCGCAGGGGGTCCGGTCGCGATGTGGAAGGTGCGGTACAGACGCTCAAGTCCCTTCTGCAGGGTGAATGGCCGGTCGCAGTAATTATTGCTGGGGTCCATAAATTGCGCAACGGCATCATGACTGACCCGGAAACGGATCGTCGTTTCCCAAAGTTCGAACTGACTTCCATCTTGGAAGGATCACGTGAGGCGCAGACATTTGCGCGCAGCATGCAGCTTTGTGCCGATAAGGTTGGCCTGTCACTGCCAAAGGATGCGCATTTGCCCGAACGTATCGTCTTCGCTGAAGGGGGCGTGGTGGGCCGGTGTATTTGGCTCGCTAAAGCGGTGCTCAGCAGGGCGCTGGACGAAGAGCGCGCTGAAGTAACACTTCAGGACGCCAGGTTGCAGTTCGAACTGGAATACGGTGCCTTCCCCATGTCGCCTTTTGCACAGGGATCGTGGGTTAACGTCCGGCAGGCCCTGCTTGATGGGGGCTGGTCGCGGTGACACAGCTGCTCCCTTACATTCCGTTCGCGCCCCGCGAAACTCTCTTGTCCTACGCGGGGCGCCTCGCGGCGATCCACACGGGGCAGGGTATCACCCGGCTTCTGGCTGACATGCGCATCAATTCGGAGCATTTCACCCTCGGTCGCGATGATGCCGTCGCGCAGTTCGCCGAGGTGGTGGATGTGGACTTGGCACTCCTTCAGCGGTCCAACATGCGCGCGATGGGGCCTGATGTCATGTTCCGCGAAGAGCGTGTGCAAAAGACCTTTCTTGTCCGCGCGGCGGACAAGTACTGCCCGGTTTGCTTGGCCGAGGATGGGTCTCATCGTGGGTGGAAGCAGCGTCTGAATTGGTGTTTCGCACCTGTGCATCGTTGCCCTGACCACGGAGTCTTCCTGAGCCGCCTGTCGACGCCCACCCGCACCTTTCAAGAAGCTGCGGGGCAGCTGGACTGGGAGGTGAGAGAAGCGAAAGGGAAGTCTCCGGCCTACCTGCATTGGCTTGAGGCCCGTCTGTGGGCGGGAGCCACAACGGACCCCTGGCTCGACGAGCAGTCAATACAGCAAGTGCTGGACGCCTGTCTGATGGTGGGGAGCACGCTGACCCACGGCCACCGGCAGCCGGCGAAGAAGCTTTCTCCAATTAAGCAGGAAGCGGCCATCCAGGTTGGCTTTGATCATTTCATCCATGGACCGGAGGGGGTTACCATGGCCTTGGATGAGATCCGTGAGAACTCTCCAGCACGCGCTGTCCAAGCTGGGCCACTGGCGCACTACGGCCTGTTGTTCGATTGGCTGGACCGTCGGAGCAAAGGGTACGAACCGGGTCCGATCCGCGATATCCTGAGGGATCATATCATCAAACATGACGCCGTGGACATCGGTACAAAAGTCCTTGGCGTGGAGGTCAGGAAACGGCGGTATCACAGTGTCCAGAGCCTCGCGGAAACCCTTGGTATCAATCGCACCCGGATGTCACGCCTCCTTCAGAAGTTGAACCGCGTTCCGCAGGGGGCCACTGATGCAGAGAGTGGATTACTCAGGTTCGAAGCAGACGAAATTGCTACACTGGTGTCAGACTTCGAAACTGCTGTCCCACTGTCAGACGTACCCGACTATATCGGCGCTTCTCTCACTCAAATGCAGGCTCTCTATGCGGCGAACCTGCTCTTGCCACTGGTTCCGCGCAATTCCCGGGGCGCGGTCCGGAATGTGGTCTTCGCCAAGCGGCATCTCGACACGTTTCTGGTGCCTTTCGAAGCATTGCCGAAAGTGGACCAATCTCAGGTCGAGGGTCTCCATTCTATTGCATATACCTGTCAGCGTGGAGGCGGCACGACTGCCGAAGTGGTCAAGGCCATCGTAGATGGCGATCTTTCTGCGTTTCGACTGCCTGACAAAAGTGGGTTGGCAGCTATCGTCCTCTCTCCTCTGGAGGCCATCGCGCGCCGCGCCATCTGATCTCATTTTAACGATTTTTGCCAAGGGTCCGCATTGCGGACCCTTTTTTTTGTTCGGGCAGTCCAAAGGGGCGGGAAGAACTTAGCTTTGTTACGGGAAAAACTTAGAGTTTTGACATTTTTACGTGTTTTTAAGGTGCTGATATCTATGTATAAAAATGGGCAAATTCTCGTGGCGGGAAAAACTTGGTATAGTTTTACAGGGTGTAAGAAATACCTAAGATTTTCCCGTGATTTATATATGGTGCAGCGATGTCCTTTAGCGACAGTATCTGGCCCTGCGACCTAGGTCACCGCGGTCTTCCCTGAGCTCCAACGCGTTTCCGGTACCGAGCTCGACCAGCGGCGTTCGACCTGGGTTCTCCTGCACAGCAATCTGCGCTGGGTGCGTCGGGTCCGGTTCTTCGTCGACTACCTTTGCAGCGCGCTGTAGGAACGACGCGCGGCATTTATGGGATCTTAATTTGATCGACTTCCCGTTAAGGCCTTTAGGATAATCACCCGGGCTTCGGGCAAATGCCTCCACGCACTGATAAAGCCCGTCTTAAATTAACTTCACCATACTTTCTGCACCTGTTCGAAAAGCGCCGCGACCACGGGGTCTAGCATCCTTTCCTCGAAGGCAATGAGTGCAAGACAAGCGGGCACGTGCAGTCTCTCGCTGACGGACAGGCCAGAACTCTGACGTTCATGTAGCGCGATGGACTCTCGGCATAGGCTTAGTCCCACACCAGATCGGACCATTTCCAGCATAGAGGCTTCATGATCTACTAGGGCGACCACCTTCTGGTGACACCCATGGCGCGCAAAGATGTTTGCCAAAAGACGATGATGGGCCGAAGCGGGCGAGGTGCCGATCCAAGGAAGAGCAGCAAGCTGCGCCCAATCGTCGGAGGCGAGCTGCGCCTCCCAGCCTGCGGGCGCAATGACGCGATAGGAGAATTCAGCTAGCGTTTTGGTATGCAACCGCCGTGTCGAAGGAATCGAATCCACTTCATTTGGATCGGTGAGGTAGAAGCCTGCATCAAGCTGGCGTCCCTTGAGCATGCGCAGGATGTCCCCGCTGATACCGTGTACCAACTCTGTAGTCACTTTGGGATGGGCCTTGCCCAACTGGCTTAGCAACCGTCCAAGACGTATGAACTCGGGATCGACAATCGTGCCGATTTTCAGTTTGCCTGACAGCTCACCAAACTGCGTGCTCGCGCGGCGATGGAAATCGGACATGGCAGCGATAACCTGCTCAGCCAGCGGTAACAGTGCCGTGCCATCAGGCGTAAGCACCAAGCCGCGCGGCGATCGGGTGAACAGGGTGACACCTAGGTCCGTGCTTAGTCGTTTGATCTGATGGCTGAGCGCGGGTTGGGTGAGGTTAAGCACCTCGGCTGCACGCGAGACGCTGCCCTCACGCGCAACGGTTGCGAAAGCCAGAATTCCATTCACGTTCGTCAGCCTGTCCATATTAAAATCTTTAATATCAGGTGAAGGAATTTGTCATTAGGAAAGCTGCGCTTGGCTAACTAAACCTAGGCGGATGTTGCAGCGGCCTGGGGCCTTTGGAGTAGTGAGTTGCGCGGTTCGATCGCAGCGAGCCCCTCGCAGGAATGCTGCAGCGATGACAAAGGGGAGGCCGGGCGGTGTCGCAAGCCGAGAGTGAATTCGACTTTATCGTCATTGGGGGCGGTTCCGCAGGGTGTCTTCTGGCCAATCGGCTAAGCGCGGATCCGAGCAACCGGGTTCTGCTGCTCGAAGCGGGGCGGCGGGACAACTATCACTGGATCCATATTCCTGTCGGGTACCTCTATTGCATCGGCAATCCACGTACCGATTGGATGTACAATACCGAGGCCGATCCTGGGCTGAACGGCCGGGTCTTACGCTATCCGCGCGGCAAAGCTTTAGGAGGCTGCTCTTCTATCAACGGCATGATCTATATGCGCGGGCAGGCCAGAGACTACGACAATTGGGCGTCCCTTAGCGGGGACGAGGACTGGGGCTGGGAAAGCTCGCTGCGCGATTTCATGGCGCATGAGGATCATCAAAAGCTTGACGAGGGCGCCGACCCGACCACGGGCGACAACAGCCGATTTTCCGACATGCATGGGCATGGCGGGGAATGGAGAGTTGAAAAGCAGCGGCTGCGCTGGGACGTCTTGGATAGCTTTGCCGATGCGGCAGAACAGGCAGGAATCGAGAAGACAGAAGATTTCAATTCTGGTGACAACGCAGGTGTTGGCTATTTTGACGTGAACCAGCGCTCTGGTTGGCGGTGGAATACGTCTAAAGCTTTCTTGCGGCCCGCCAAGGATCGGCAGAACCTGACTGTCTGGACTGAAGCTCAGGTGGAGAAGCTGGTATTTGAAACTAATCCGCAAGGACAGCTACGCTGCAACGGCGCGCGGGTTCAACGTAAAGGGCGGACGGTTGAGGTGACCGCGTGGCGTGAGACAGTTCTATCAGCTGGCGCGATTAACTCCCCACAGATATTGCAACTATCGGGTATTGGCCCGGCAAACTTGTTAAAGACGCATGGCATCGAGGTGGTGCGAGACGTGCCTGTGGGGGAAAACCTTCAGGATCACCTGCAGATCCGTGCGGTCTATAAAGTGGCGGGGACACGAACACTGAACACATTGGCGGGAAACCTTTTGGGTAAGGCCGCCATTGGGGCAGAATATCTCTTCAAGCGTTCTGGCCCGATGAGCATGTCCCCCAGTCAGCTCGGGGCGTTCACGCGCTCGGACCCGAAACGGACCTATGCAAATCTCGAATATCACGTGCAACCTCTGAGCCTCGAAGCCTTTGGTGACGACCTTCATAAGTTTCCGGCAATTACGGTCAGCGTTTGCAACCTCAACCCCTCCAGTCGCGGGCATGTCCGGATTCGGTCTGCAAATTTCCGCGATGCGCCGATGATCTCGCCAAATTATTTGGCGACAGAAGACGACCGCAAAGTTGCCGCGGACAGCCTGCGCCAAGTGCGCGAGATTATGGCGAAGCCCGCGATGCGACCTTATGAGCCGGAGGAATACAAGCCGGGGCCCCAATATCAAAGCGACGCAGATCTCGCCAAACTCGCGGGAGATATCGCCAATACGATCTTTCACCCTGCCGGTACGGTCAGAATGGGGAGGCTTGACGATGATAGCGCCGTTCTCGACCCGCACCTGCGACTGAAAGGTGTAGTAGGGCTGCGGGTGGTCGATGCCAGCGTCATGCCGGAAATAGTCAGCGGAAACACCAATTCGCCCACCTTGATGATCGCGGAAAAAGCAGCACGCTGGATTCTTGCCGGCCAGTAGACACCCCATTTCCCGAGGAGGAAATATGCGAAACACTAAATCCAACCTTCCTTTGACCGGGGTAAAAGTTATCGACTTCGGCCAATATATCGCTGGTCCTGCTGTGGCGATGTTGCTGGGGGATCTGGGCGCAACTGTCGTACATATTGATCCCCCGGATGGACCGATGTGGGACAGCCCCGCCAATGCTGCGCTGATGCGCAATAAGATGGTTGTGACGCTTGACTTGAAATCAGAAGAAGGGCTGGCGCAGGCACGGGCGCTTTGCGCCGAGGCTGACATCATTGTTGAAAACTTCCGGCCCGGCAAACTGGCCGCACTCGGAATCGACTTTACCAAGATGCGCACCGCGCGGCCCGAGTTGATCACCGTGTCTATCCCCGGGTTTGCCTCCAACGATGCCGAACGACGCGAACAACGCGCGTTTGAAAGCGTCGTTGCGGCTAGTTCCGGCGTCTTTACGGACATGGGTCTAAACCGCGTCCTTATGGGGTTGAACCCGTCCTTCTCTCCCTTGCCGCTGTCGTCGGCCTATGCCTCGCAAATTGCAGCCTCGGCCACCGTGCTGGCGCTTCAGTCGCGGCAATTGTCCGGTTTGGGAGATCATATCGAAGTGCCGCTGGCCGCCGCGGTGATGGAAGGACTGTGCTATAGTTCAATCAAGGTCGCAGATATGCCGCAGCGCTATCTGACGCAGCGCGAGATCGAAATTGAACGCCGCCGCGTCGAAGGTCTGCCAATGAACGTTTCATATGAGGATTTGCAGGAACTGCTGGATCCGTTTTTTCGCAGCTACATGTGCAAGGACGGGCGTATGTTCTACGTCGTTTGCCCCAGCCATAAACACCATGCCCGGCGCTGTCTTGAGGTGTTGGGCCTCTATGACGAAATGGTTGAGGAGGGGCTTCAGGAAGAAGACGACACCTACAAGCCGCAGGCAGAGTGGGAGACGGATACCTCACTTGGTGTCTATCCGATGCCGAAACCTTGGGCAGATAAGATCGCTGCTCGGATGAAAGAGGTCTTTATGACCCGGACCTCTCATGAGTGGAAACGCATGTTCGGGCGGGCTGGAATTCCGGGCGCACCGCAACGTTGGTTGCAAGAGTGGATTAATGACGAATACGCCGAAGCTTCCGGCCTGATGATCGACGTCGATGATCCGATTTACGGAGAGATGACCCAACCCGGTCCTGTAGTGTGGATGGAGGAAAGCGGCGAAGAGGCGCTGGCCCCCGCACCGCGCCAATGGGTCGAATTCGATGTGGCCCTGAAGGCTTTGCGCAAACTTCGGACTGATATCCCCGAACCGGAAGAGGGCATTGATCAGGAGGGCTGGCTCTCGGGCGTTCGAGTATTGGACATGTGTAACGTGATCGCAGGGCCGCATGCCGCAAGCTATCTGGCGCGGTTCGGTGCTGAAGTGATCAAATTGGACCCGGCCACGCCGCTTTACGACAGCTGGAACACCGTGATTTACGGGATGAGCCAAGGGCGGGGAAAGAAATCCATTCTGGCGGACATCAAATCTGAGCACGGCCGCAAGGTTTTTGAAGACCTTGTGAAATCGGTTGATGTGATCTTTTGGAATGCGCCCGACAGTCAGATCCGTCGGATGGGCCTTGATGCTGAAAGCCTGCGTAAGCTGAATCCCGAAGCGATCTTTTGTAAACTTGACTGCTTCAGCGGCGTTCAGCGCGGTGTGCGGACCGATTACATCGGCTATGACGACCTCGTACAGGCTACAACGGGGATCATGCTGCGCTTTGGCGGTGCGATGGACCGGCCCGAAGAGCACGCCCATGTGGGTACCATTGACGTAATGTGCGGCTTCGGCGGGGCTTTGGCTGTGGCGGCGTCGCTTTACCAGAAACACCGTTTCGGTCGGATCGGGCGGGGGCGTACCTCGCTTAGTTCAAACAGCGGCCTGCTGCAAATCCCCTTCGCCTATGATTTCCGGGGACGGGGCCTCTTCGATGAGCCCTCAGGGCCGGAAGTGAATGGTTATGACCCGCTCAGCCGTTTTTACAGTACCGCTTCGGGGGTCTATATCCTGCTCAGCGCTTATGAAGCAGACGTCCCTCGTTTTTGTGCTGTGGAAGGACTCGAAGAACTGCCCAATGTGCCTGCGGATGAGCGTGCCGCTTTTCTGGCGGGAGCTTTCCAGTCCCACTCCGCAACCGAATGGATCGCCCGGTTGCGCAGTGCCGATATCGGCTGTGCGTTGTGCAATAACATCGACGAATTACGCTCCGAAAATATGCGCGAGCCGGACGGCTCGCCGGGCACCGAACGGGGCAGTTACTCATTTTCGCAGTATGCTGACCATCCCAGCGGCCATGAGGTCATTCAACTTGACCCCTATGCCGTGCGACCGGCGCGGGGGCGGGTCTTTGCGTTGTCGCCAACCGAGAAGTTCGGAGCCTCCACGCGCAGGGTTCTGGCCGAGCTAGGCTATTCCGATGGCGCGATCGAGCGGATGTTGAAATCGGGGCAGATCAGCGAAAGCTGGAGCGGAGAATACCTACCTAGCTAGCAAAAAATGAGGGCGGCGCTGAACGGGCTGCCCTTCTATTGCGGCGCATTCGGACAACCGAGGTGCTGCGTTACCCGAAGGGTTCGGACCAGTCATGTCGTGCACCGGTGTACGGCAAGTGGAGGAGGCTGTCTGGATCTTATTGCCATGATGGAGGATATATGGCCTACAAACCACCCTTAATGGATTTGCGTATCGCAACCACACGCCGGGGATTCTACTCCGGCTTTACCCGCAGTGTCGCTATTCCATCGAAAATTCTGGTGAGCGCCCTTATCGTCTGGGCGATAACCGTCCCAGAGAATGCTGCTTCTGTACTGAACGCGCTCAATGGCGCAATGCTGAGCAGTTTTGCCAGTTGGTACATTTGGGTGGTCGCGCTCTTTTTACTGCTTTGCATCGGTTTGGCGCTTGTGCCCTCAACCGGCCGCCTGGTGCTCGGGCTGCCTGATGACAAGCCTGAATTCTCGCGGTTTTCGTGGTTCTCAATGATGTTTGGCGCGGGAATTGGCATTGGCATGCTGACCTTCGCAACTGCTGAGCCAATGTACCACTTCGCAAACAATCCCAATGTCATCATGGGCGAGACGACTGGTTCGGCAAGCAGCAATGTGACGGCGGCCTACGTCTGGTCTTTTCTGCATTGGGGTTTTTCGGCTTGGGCCTGCTATGCGCTGGTTGGGCTGTCGTTGGCCTATTTCTCCTATCGCCGCGGCTTGCCGCTTACAGTCCGTTCCGGCCTCACGCCCCTTTTCGGAAAGCACCTATCCGGCATTGGTGGGCATATCGTCGATATTGTCGCTGTGGTTGCCACGATCCTCGGCGTAGCCCAGACCTTGGGCTTTGGCGTTGAGCAGTTTGTCGCGGGGCTTAGTCGTATCGGATTTGGCGATTGGATAATATCTGAGAATGGCAAACCGTCGGCCATGGGGATCGTGGTAGCACTGATTGTTATCCTCGGGGCCTCCACGCTCTCGGCCCTTTCAGGGGCCGGGAAGGGGATCAAGTGGCTGTCTAACTTAAATATGGGGCTGAGCTTTTTCCTATTGGCATTCTTTATTCTCTTCGGGTCCACCTTCTTTGGTCTCGGATCATTGCTATCTGGGCTTTCTGCTTATCTGGTAGAGCTGCCC
Organism: Sulfitobacter sp. DSM 110093; assembly: GCF_022788715.1. Taxonomy (NCBI): domain Bacteria; kingdom Pseudomonadati; phylum Pseudomonadota; class Alphaproteobacteria; order Rhodobacterales; family Roseobacteraceae; genus Sulfitobacter; species Sulfitobacter sp. DSM 110093. The sequence goes on along the minus strand of NZ_CP085167.1, from coordinate 2,950,004 downwards.
GGAATGCTGTTCACCGTTTGGCATGCGGATGGAACTGAGACGGGTGACGCGTTGGCCGCATGGCAGGGGGGGTGGTCTGTTTTCTATTGGGCATGGTGGATCGCCTTCGCCCCCTTCGTCGGTGTGTTCTTGGCGCGTATTTCACGGGGGCGGAGCATTCGTGAGTACGTGTTGGGGGCAATCGTTATCCCTTCGTTGATGTGTTTCGTTTGGTTCACAATTGTCGGCGGCACAGCGATCGATCTTACCCTAAATGCCACAGCAGGAGATGCGATTTCAGGTGCTGGTCAGGAAAGCCAACTCTTCGTAATGCTCGACCTCATCCTGGCAGATGGATTGGCATGGGGGATGGCTGCGATTGTTGTGGTTTTGTTGCTGACCTATTTAGTTACAACAGCAGACTCGGCGATCTTGATCGTGAACACGATCAACGCGGCGGGGGAGGAAAACCCAAAGGGTCGTGCCCACATCGTCTTTTGGGGCGTGGCGCTCAGCCTTGTCGTAGGCGGCTTGCTGCTGGTTGGAGGGCTCAATGCCATCAAGACAGCGATGGTGATCGGGGCGTTGCCCTTCAGCTTCGTTATGTTCTTGATGTGCATCGCGCTAATTAAGGCGGTCATTCGTGACGCCATTCGCGACAAGAACGGTGTTCAAAGTTTCTACGCCGCAGAATAGTGGTTTTGCGGGGGTGCATGCTCTGCGCCCCCGCTTATTGTACTTAGGTTCGAGAAAGATGCGATTGGAGCACTGCTCGATAGCGACATCAGGTTTGCGTCGGGAACCGCCGCTGTAAATCCGCAACCTGTTCAGCTGTGAGAGGCCGCGTTTCCATCGCTTGGAGTGCAAGAAACAGTTTTGCGGTCTCCTCCAACTCCTCGGTTGCATAGACCGCGTCGGACAGCGATTTCGCCGATACAACCGGCCCATGGTTCGCCAACAGAACCGCATGGTGGTCCGAGGCCATTTCGCCGACTGCCTTCGCCAATTCCATATCCCCCGGAGCGAAATAGGGCACCAGGGGGAGTTTGCCGACACGCATAACGTAGTAAGCCGTTAAAGGCGGGAGGACATCTTTGTGGTTAATGCATTTCAGGCAGCTTACGGCGACAGAATGGGTCGAGTGTAAATGTACGATGGCCGATGCGCCGGACCGTTTGGCATACATGGCCATATGCAAAAACGCTTCTTTGGTGGGGGCATCGCCTGAGATGTGGCGGCCTTCGGTGTCCAGCAATGACAGGCGCGCTGGATCGAGGTCTCCCATGGAGGAACCGGTTGGGGTCATCAGCCAACCGTCGTCGACCCGCACGCTGATGTTCCCAGAGGAACCGAAACTGAGCCCCCGGTTATAAAGCGACGCTGCACGGCGCACGATGTCTTCTCGGATTTTCGCATCACTCATGGCAGCACCTTTAAGGCATCTTCGAAAAAGCTGGGCTGCCCGAAGTTCCCAGACTTCAGCGCCAATGTTAAGGGGCGGTCCAATGCTTGGGTCCACGGCACGCCTGGCGCGATCTCGGGGCCAATTTCGAGCGTTTTGATATTCAGGGCCGAGACGACCGCGCCGGAGGTTTCTCCTCCTGCGACTACCAGCCGGTGAAAACCCGCCTCGGCGAGACGCAGGGCAAGGGCGCTTAGGGTATCTTCCATCATCTGCCCAGAGGCGGCCACGCCGTAGCGTTTCTGGATGCCTGCTACTTCTTCTGGATCAGCCGACCCGTAGATGATCACTGGACTACCGCTAGGCTGAGCTTTTGCCCATTCTGCCAATTCAGTCACCATATCCTCACCCGCTGCGACCCTATCGATATCCACCTTTGCGTGAGGCCACATTGCCTTGGCCTGTGCGAGCTGTGCGCGCGTGGCGGCCGAGCAACTGCCCGCCAAAATCAGCGCACGGCCGTTGGTGGCCGAGAAGTTGATGTCTTGCCTAAGGGTCATTTGGCCGCGCACCCGGAAATTGTCCGGCAGGCCGAGCGCGATACCTGAGCCGCCGGTGATCAGCTTGTGATCCGCCGCAGCTTGGCCGATGGTCCTCAGTTCGGCATCGTCTAGCGCGTCGATGACGGCGTATGAATGGCCTCCGGCTATCAGCGCTTCCATGCTTACGCGGATCGCCTCCACGCCTTGCTGAACGATTGGGGCAGGGATGAGCCCTACCTTGCCGGAGGACTGCGCCTCCATAAGACGCATAAGGTTGGAATCGCGCATTGGCGTTAGAGGGTGATCCTTCATTGAGCTTTCCGCCAAGGGCAGCTCTCCGACAAAGAGCACACCGTTGTAGATCGTGCGGCCATTCTTAGGAAAAGCAGGGCAGATCAATGTGAGTTCGCAGCTCATCGCTTGGCGAAGCGCATCGGCGACCGGCCCGATGTTTCCTTTCGGTGTCGAATCGAATGTTGAGCAGTATTTGAATAGGATCTGTTCAGCGCCTTCTGACCGGAGCCACTTCAGCGCGGCCAAGGACTCGGCAATTGCATCCTCTACCGGCGCCGTTCGTGATTTCAGCGCGACAACAACCGCATCCGCATCGCCATAGGACGCCTCGGGGCCGGGCACCCCGATGATCTGAACCACCCGCATACCTTCACCGACCAACGTATTGGCAAGATCTGTGGCACCGGTGAAATCATCGGCAATGGCGCCAAGAACGATGGGCATTTCGATATCCTTTCAAATCAGTAGCGCGACGCGCAAGCCGCGATAGGCAGACCTGTGCAGGCGCGGCCGATCGTGACAATTGCAGGGTAACGCGCTTGCTGGCCCGCACATCCGCAGCGCGGGCCGCGTCGGATTACCCTTTGAGGCCGCCCACGACTTCGCGTGTTGTTGCTAAGGTGCCCATGTCGCCGCCGAACTCCATCGGGCGCAGTGCATTGGCGGCAAAACCTTTGTCGACTGACGCGTCAATCAGGGCTGCCGCGTCAGTATAGCGGTTGTCGCCAGAGCGTTCGCCAAGGTAGTCCAGCATCAAAGCGCCGCTGAGGATCGCGGCAAGGGGGTTGGCCTTGTCCTGACCCATAATGTCGGGGGCGCTGCCGTGGGCTGGCTGGAAAAGACCGTTGTCATCGCCAATCTCGGCGCAGGCCGCCATGCCCATGCCGCCGACCAAACCACCGCCCAAGTCAGACAGAATGTCGCCGAACATATTCTCCATTACCATGACATCGAAATCCCAAGGACGCCGCACCAGATCAAGCGCTTGGGCGTCGACGTAGTTATAATTTGCCTCGATGTCGGGATAGTTCGGTTTGATCTCGTCAAAGATCTTGCGGAAGAAAGCCATCGACGTGAAAACATTGGCCTTATCGACACAAGTCACGCGACCCGGCTTGCCGCGCTCTTTGCGTTTCTGGGCCAGTTTGAACGCGAAGTTGTGAAGCTTTTCTGTAGTTGCGCGGGTGATGCGCAGGGTGTCGCGCACCTCTGTATCGCCGATCACTTCGCTGCGTTTATGGGCCGCGGCGGAATAGAACAGCCCTTCGGTGGACTCGCGCAGGATCACCATATCGATATGCGCCGCACGAGGATCGGCTAGCCGTTGGGGCGCGTTGGGGTAGGCCTTGATGGGGCGAATGCCAGCGTAAAGGCCAAAGCGGTCGCGCAGGCGCAGGTGAGGTGAGATTTCTGTGCCATCATCATGGCGGATCGAGGGCAGGCCGATCGCGCCTAGGAAGATGGCATCTGCCTCGCCTGCGCGTTCTTCGCCACCGGGCTCAATGTCATGGCCGGTTTCAGCATAGTAGCCCGCGCCTGCGTTGATCTCGTCATAGGAAAGGGCAGGGGCGCCGCTTATTTCGCAGGCTGCATTGACGACTTCGATGGTCGCATCTGCGACATCAATACCGATCCCATCCCCACGGATAAGGGCGATTTTCAAACCAGAAGCCATGTCATTTTCCTTGGACTTAAAATTTCACTTTGGTCGAAGGCAGCCCACACGAACGTGCGTGCACCTCTGACGAACGCCACAGCTGAGGGACAAACCATGCACTTTCGTTGTGCCGCTCTGGTTCGACAAAACACGCTGTAATGCTCCCACTCAGTCTGCAATTCGCACGGCATCACTTCGCCACGTATTGATCTGCGTATGCGTTGATGCATTGATAGTCAATGGGTTTCGGGTTATCTTCTCGTGGCGCTGAACGAGAGGGAGCGGTTGGAATGAATTCGAGCAAGGTCAAATCGGCAGAGGCCGAGAAACCGGTCTCGCAGGCTGCTCGTGTTGCGGCCATTCTTCAGGGGATGATCACGAACAACGAGCTGCCGCCCGGCTCCAATTACCTAGAAGCCGAACTTGGGGAGATGTTGAGCGTTTCGCGCACCCCGATCCGCGAAGCTGCGGTAATTTTGGCCTCCCGTGGTTTGGTCGAAATCCGGCCTCGGCATGGTATCCGCGTTCTGCCTCTGACCATCGCTGACATGGTAGAAATCTATGACATCTTGATTGAGCTTGAGCCGTTGGCCGCCTTTAAGGCCGCTGAGTTGGCTTATCCAGAAAAGGACCTGCGTGGGTTGGATGAGAGCCTAACGCAAATGGAAAGCGCTCTGCTGCAAGAAGACCGCAAAGAATGGGCGGCGGCGGATGATCGTTTCCATCAGGGGTTGGTGTCCCTGTCGGGGAGTCGACGTCTGGAGGAGGTGATTGCGATGTACAGCACGCAGGTGCATCGCGTGCGGTTGCTGACCCTCTATATGCGCCCGCTGCCCCACGCCTCGAACGAAAACCACCGCGCGCTTTATGATGCGATCCGCAACGCGGAGCCTGAGCGTGCCCGCGACCTGCACCATGAGCATCGGGTGAAGGCGAAAGCATTGTTGATCTCATTGCTAGAACAGAACAACCTGTCGCGGTTTTGAGCAAAGCGATACGCTGGGCAGGCGTATCGCCTGAGATGCGGCAAGCCTAGACCTCCAATTTGCGGCCTTCGTCGGCAGAGCGATAGATTGCATGCTCAATCTCGATCACACGCAGATAATCGCGGGCCTCATTTTCTAGTGCGGTGCCGTTCAGCAGCGCCGATACAACATGTTCTTGCAGGGCTTTTGTGCAATCCCCGCCGAATCCCTCATGCTGGTCGGGGGGCGAAATTTCTTCAGCCTCTAGCGCGCCGAAAGGGCGGACCCAGATTGATCCGTCACCATAGAGCGTAAGCGCCCCTTCGGTTCCTTCAATCAACGCCTCGCCCATGGTGCGGCGGGTGTTATCGGCAGCGTGATCCAGACTGCGGTTGGCGTCAAAGAGGGCTCTTACTCCACCGGGATGGTCAAAAGTAACGTAACCCGCATCCTCGCCCGCAATCACCGGGTTCACGCGGCGCAGATCAGCGTAGACATGGCTTGGTTCGCCAAAGAGATACCGGAAAGTATCGACCCAATGAACGCCTGTCTCATGGATCAAGAAGCGCTCCATCTTTTGGAAATACGGCTGGCGGGCAAGATAGGCGTCTGGGCCCTGCCCATCACCCGGGCGTAACCGAAAGCTGGCCTGTAGCGTGGTGCCGATCCGTCCTGCCTGAAGAGCAGCTTTGATTTTGCGGTACCACGGCTGAAAGCGGAAGTTCTCATGCACGACAAGTGGCACGCCTGCCTCTTCCGCCAGTTGGGTGATTTCGCGGGCTTCTTGCAATGATGTGCAGAAGGGCTTTTGGCAAATGATCGCTTGCGGGCTTCGGGCGAGCGCCTTGCGAATGGCTTCTGCGTGCCCCACGGGGGGGAGGATGATGTCGACGATATCGGGGTTTGTTGCCAAAAGGGCGTCGATATTGTCAAAGGCTGGGGCGCCAAAGGCTTTTGCTTTTTCGGGCGAACGATCTGCGACCCCAACAAGGGTCACGCCCTCTATGCGTTGCCATCCGCTGATGTGGAACTGGCTGAAATAGCCAGCCCCCAGACAAGCGATCCGTAAAGTCATGTCATTCTTCCCTTTTCTTTCTCAGCGCGGCCTTTGGGTGTTGCTTAACCCATTGCGTCGGTTACGCCCAATCTTGTTAGCACCGCAGATTTCAGGTGCGTCTCGCGACCAAGTCCGGGCTGGGCAAAAGTGTAGAAACGCCCCTTTAGTCTGACGTGTGAGTTGACAACACATTTGTTAATGCATACGCAGATAAATGCAATAGGCACCGTATCCATTGGGAGGATGAGATGAAAACCAAATTTGCACTGGTCGCGCTTGCCGCGACGCTAAGCACCGGGCTGACCGCTTCGGCGCAGGCGCAAGAATACCCATTCCGCGATATTACCGACGTTGTCGTTTGGGGCGCGGGTGGCGGCACCGACAGCATCAACCGGATGATCATGGCCGAGATGGAGAAACATCTGCCGGTTTCGATCAACGTGACCAACCAGACAGGTGGCGTGGCTGGATCCAACGGTATGGTCTTTGTCCAGAACCAACCCGACGACGGCTATACACTTGCGGGCATCTCTGAATCCAATGTGACAGCTGCCGTTCAGGGCGGCTGGGATCAGAAGTTTGATTTTTGGTATCCCTTCATCATCGGTGGCTCGCCCGATCTGATCTCGGTCCCCGCAGACAGCCCTTATAGCACGCTACAAGAGCTTATGGATGCCGCGATGGCAGAGCCGGGTTCTATTCCCGCCGCCGCTTCGGGCGCAGGGTCGATCCACCACTTGAACCTGCTGGCCATCGAAAAAGGCGCGGAAGTATCGTTCAAGTTCATCCCCTATGAAGGCTCCGCTGCGGGCCAAGAAGCCGCGATGGCGGGTGAAGTGGAACTGGTCGTGACTTCCTTGGCCGAGCAGGCGCCCTTGATCGAAGGTGGCAAGCTGCGTCCGCTGGCAATGCTGACACCCGAAGAAGGCAAGCTGGGCGAGACCACAATCCCATCCGCATTTGACATGTATGACGGGCTAGAAGCCTATCTTCCGCTCAAGCAATCTATCGGTTTTGGCGTTGCGAACTCTGCATCCGACGACGTGAAGACCACGCTGACCGAGGCATTCGATAAGGCGATGGCGTCAGATACAGTGGCTGAGTGGGCAGCGGCGAACTACTACGATATCGGTGGCCAGTCCGGCGATGAAGCGCAGGCAATTTTCTCTAAGCTGGAAAGCACCTTTGCCTATACGCTGAAAGAACTCGGTTCGACCACTGTCGACCCGGAAAGCCTTGGCATTGAAAAGCCTTAACAATCACTGAAAACAAGATGGATCGGGGCGCGCATCTGCGCCCCGTTTCGCCGATTGAGGGGGAGCAAGATGGGTATCGAAAAACTGCAGGCAGAACTGGACAAAGATCTAGAGATGCTGCGTGCACGCGATTTCTGGGGCGCTCTTGCGCTGATCTGCTGTGCGGTTTTCTTTCTCTGGCGCACAAGTTTCATTCCCTTTCTGGGAGAGAACCGCGCCGGGGTGAGCGGGGCAGAGTGGTATAACTCCGCTGCAATCGTTCCTTTTGGCATCTGGTTTGCAATGCTCCTACTGGGATTGGTGTTGCTGCGCATCGCGATCAAGGCAGGGGGCGCAAAACGGGCATTTTCCGCCGTCGGCCTTGGCTGGGACCGCCAAGAGGCCATCCGCATCGGTTCAATCGCGGTCATCATGGGCATGTTCATTTTTGCTCTCGTTCCGCGTGTGGATTTCATCCTTGCCAGTGGTCTGGTGATTACTGCGCTGATTTACGGATTTCACGCGGGTCGGGTCGAGCGGATGCTGCAGTCGGCAGTTGCCGTGATTTTGCCCGGGATTTACGCACTCTTCATGCACTTTCCGCAGGCAGAGTGGAACAAAGCTCATGATGACGATTGGCTGGTGATGGCCGCATGGGTGCTACTGACCCTTTGGATGTTTGCACATGATCGCAGCCGCATCGCGCGGGCGACACCTTGGGTTGCGGTGCTGACCCCGCTGATACTTGTGACCGCCATGGCCTTTGGGTTTCGGCAGAACGTGCCAAACCGGGGCGGGCTGCTGTTTTCAAAAATTGAGTATCACTACTACGTCACTCTTCGTCCGCTTTGGAGAAACTGATGGAATTCTTCCTATCACAGTTGCAAGGTTTCGGTGGGGCTTTTGCTGCCCTCGTCACGGATCCGATTACCTATCCCTATATCATCATTTCGGTTTTTCTGGGCATTGTCTTTGGCGCGTTGCCGGGGCTGACGGCGACCTTGGCGGTCACGATCCTCACCGGCTTTTTTGGTAATAAAATTCCGCTCGATTATGCGCTGATTGCCCTGTTGGGCGCCTACGTGGGCGCAATCTACGGCGGGTCTTACCCTTCGATATTGCTGAACATTCCCGGCACGGCAGCCAGCGCGGCCACGGCGATGGACGGCCACCCACTCGCCAAACAGGGACGGGGGGCAGAGGCCTTGGGGCTGACCACCACGGGCAGCTTCATCGGCACACTCATCGGGACGGCTGCCCTGTTGGTCTTTGTCTGGGCGCTTTTGTTGATTTCGCAATCCATCGCCAGCCCTGAAAAGGCGCTGTTGGCGCTATTTGGGATTCTGCTGTCCGGTACACTGATGTCCGAAGACCTTGTGGTTAAAGGCTGGATCGCAGGGCTTGCGGGACTGGCGATGGCGATGGTCGGGCTTGACCCGTTGCTGAGCGAGCCGCGCTATACCTTTGGTTGGTCTTATCTGTTGTCAGGGTTTCAGGTCGTGCCGGTGCTGATGGGGGCCTTTGCGATCCCGCAGATCATTGATGGGCTGCGTCAGATTGATGCGGGCAAAGTCATCGCGCTCAAGGGACGTATCCTGCCCAACCTCGCAGCCATCCGGCGGCATATGCCCACCATTGCCCGCTCTGGCGTGATCGGCACGGGAGTGGGTGCGCTGCCGGGCGTGGGCGAGGACGTGGCCGGTTGGGTCAGCTACGGTGTTGGCAAATCAGCCAGCCACGATGGCAAGAACTTCGGCAAGGGATCAATCGAAGGGCTACTGTCGTCTGAGACGGCAAATAATGCCTGCATCGGCGGTGCGCTGATCCCGTTGCTGGTCTTGGGTATTCCCGGCTCTCCTCCCGCGGCAGCGTTGATGGGGGCGTTTAAGATCAACAACATCATCCCCGGGCCGACGATTGATCCCTCAATCATTTTGCGGGTCTGCGCGATCATGGTGCTGGCGTCGCTGACCATGTTCATCATGGGCCTGTTCACTGCGCGGGTTTTCATTCAGATCCTGCGCCTGCCGCAGACTGTTTTTCTGCCCGTCGTGCTGATCTTGACCACCATTGGCAGTTTTAGCGTGGGAGGCGGGATTAATGATCTCTACCTCATGCTGGGCGTGGGTGCGCTGGCTTACTTTATGAACCTGATGCGATATCCGATCGCACCGCTGGTCATCGGCGTTATTCTGGGTGGACTATTCGATGAAACCTTCCGCCGCTCTTTGCTGCTGAGCGATGGCGACCTGTCAGGCTTTTTCACCCGACCCACCGCCGCAGTCTTGCTGGCGCTGAACGTGGCGCTGATTGCCGGGCAGTTGCCGGTGGTTCGCCGTACATTCGCAAAATTGAGGACTAGATAATGTTTGCCATCTGCGTGACCTTTCGTATCGCAACAGGGCAGATGGAGGATTTCATGCCTCTGATGCTTGATAACGCCGATACCTCTAAAAAGCTTGAACCGGGCTGCCACCGCTTCGACGTGCTTACCGATGCGGATAAGCCTGATGAGGTGTTCCTCTATGAGCTTTACACGGATAGCGCGGCCTTTGATGCCCACTGCGACAGCGCCCATTTCAAAGCATTTAGCGCGGCCACGGCTGATATGGTGGTAGGCAAAGACGTAACGAGCTGGAGCACTGTAGCATCATGAGTGAATGGGAGGTTCATGCGGTCAAATACGCAGATCGCAACGCGCGGGTGAGAGGCGACAGCTTTGTTTTTGATGACCGGCACGACGTGGCCCACCCGATGGATTATTTCATCTGGGTTTTGCGCCAAGGAGAGCGGGTGATCCTCGTTGATACGGGCTATGATGCGGCTGAAGCCGACGCGCGCGGCCGCCCGATCCAGCTTGATCCGCGCAGTGCTTTGGCGCCCTTGGGCATCACACCCGAAGCAGTCGAGACCGTGATCGTGACTCACCTTCATTACGACCACGCAGGCGGCCTGCATCTTTTCCCCAATGCGCAATTGCATATCCAAGCAGCTGAGATGGCCTATGCCACGGGGCCTTGCATGTGCCATGATACGCTGCGGATGCCCTTTTCTTCGGGACATATCTGTGAAGCGGTCAAACGTCTCTACTCCGGCAAGGTGATCTTCCATGATGGCGATGCCGAGGTCGCAAAGGGGGTCACGGTCCACCGTATCGGGGGGCATAGCCGGGGGCTGCAAGCCGTGCGGGTGCTCACATCGGCGGGCTGGCTCGTGCTGGCCTCTGACGCTGCGCATTTTTATGAGAACTTCCAAAGCCGCAAACCCTTTCCCATCGTGGTCGATATGCAGGACATGCTGGAGGGTTTTACAACGATCGAGCGGCTCGCCAGCCGACCTGAATTGATTGTGCCCGGACATGATCCCTTGGTCATGTCATCCTTCCCAAGTGACAAGGCGGATCACATCGTGCGGTTGGACCGTGGTCCCAAGCCGTCCTCCACTTGATCTAGGCCCCCGAGGCTCCCTTCCCAAACCGAAAGCTCGACGATGACCCGCATTCAAACCAAGAACGGAACCCCCATCTCGCGATTGGGATTTGGCGCCATGCAATTTGGCCGTACGGCGGATGTGGGCAACGCCAAAGAGATGTTTGAGACCTGCGTCGCGGCGGGAATCAATCACTTCGATACGGCCTATAGCTATAATGGCGGCGCGTCTGAGAGCATGTTGGGGCAGATCTTGGGATCGAATGTCGATGATCTGATCATCGGTACGAAAGCCCCCAATGATCGGCCCGCCACTTCGGGCAACTTATACGCCGCCTTGGATGAAAGCCGCAAACGGCTGGGCGTGGATGGGGTGGATATCTATTACCTACACCGTTTTGACGCTGAAACACCTTTCGAAGAGACATTTGCCACCTTGGCCAAGATGCAGTCTCAAGGGCTGATACGCTACATCGGCGTGTCGAACTTTGCGGCTTGGCAGATCATGAAGGCGCAAGCGGTGTGTAAGGCGATCGGCACCCAGATTGATGTCTGCCAACCGATGTATAACCTTGTAAAACGACAGGTAGAGGTCGAAATTCTTCCGGCCTGCGCGGACCAAGACATTGCCGTTAGTCCTTTTTCGCCCTTGGGTGGGGGCTTGTTGACCGGGAAATACGTCAAAGGTGCCGAGGGGCGTTTGCAAGACGACAAGACCTATGCCGCACGCTATGGGCAGCCATGGATGCACGAGGTTGCGCGTGATTTGGCCACGCTATCGCAGCGTCTGGGTATTGCGGCCACCACCCTTGCCGTGGCGTGGGTTGCCCGGCACCCGGCGGTGACGTCAGCGCTTATTTCGGGCCGGAATGTTGACCAGTTGCAGCCTTCACTGGATGCGATGGGCTTGGACTTGTCCGGGGATAGCTACGCTGAAATTTCGCAACTAAGCCCGAAACCGACGCCCGCGACGGATCGGTCGGAGGAGACCTAAGCGCGATCGGTCGGTGAAACTAAAGCGCCTTCACCGCGCATAAATGTGAAACCTCGAAACGACCCCTTCATTGACATCATTCTGCGTTGCGGCAATGTTCCGGGGCATCCACGCCATCAACAAAGCCTCGCAGCTCACTTCGTTCGGCCAGTGCAGCAGCAACTTGTTCTGCGATCTTTACTTCTCGCGAACTGAAGGCCGAATTGCCGCGCAAGTAATTAATCGTACCCAGAACCGATCGGTCACGAACAATCGGAACATTCAACACAGCATTGAGTCCGAGCCCGAGAATGGTTTCGTAATCCGAAAATGCCCATCTGATGTCGGCGGCTCCAAAACCGAGGTTGATCTCTCGGTCGATCAACACCTTTTTGCCCCACTCCGTATCCCGCTTTGGCTTGCGACCGCTGACAGGATAGCTATCGGGCAGGGTGGAGCGAAGGCGTTCCACCTCCATCGTTGCGGCGTGGAAGCGCATCGCGGTGAACAACTCATTGTCGAGAGCTTTACCGCAGAGGTCAAAAGCCTCCTCCAGCGGGGTGTTCTGATCGGCAATGCGTTTGCAAATGTCCGTTGTCATGGTTTCGCTCCGATCTTGGCCGTGCCCGCGCGCCGCGGGTCGGCGACGGCGTCCACGCCAGACCCGCCGCGCAGGGCGATACAGATCCCGCCCGCCATCCAGGTTCGGGCGGGCCATTCTTCAAGGTCATGTCCGCGTGCGCGTAATTCCTTGGCCTGCTCCAGTGGCAGATCGGCTTCGTACAGCACCTTGTTGGGATGGACGTCATGTGGCGCGAAGCTGCCGGGATAGGCATAGGAAGCCACGCGGGGCGCCTCGACCGCCACGTGCGCGGGCTGCCCGAGGTCCAGCATGCCTAGCAACACCTGCGCCATAGCTTGGATCTGGACATCACCGCCGGGCGTGCCCATGGCGAGCCAAGGTTTGCCATCCTTCAGCCCCAGAATAGGGTTCGGTGTGAGCCGCGGCCGCTTGCCCGGAGCGAGCGCATTTAGGTGACCGGGGATCGCACGGCTCTGCGACCCGCGCGAGGAAACCGACAGCCCGGTGCCGGGGATCACCACAGTGTCGTAGCTTGGATCGCTCGGGGTGGCGGAGAAGATGTTGCCGGCGCCGTCGATGACGCTGACGTGGGATGTATCGGCGCAGCCCACCTCGAACACCGGGCGTTCGCCCGAAGCCGCAAGAGCCGGGGCCGCGGGGGCGGGGAGCGGATCGGAGTTCTCCTGAATGCTGCGCAGCCGGTCCGCGATGAAGGCGGGGTCCAGCAGTGCCTCGGGGGCGATCTGCATGTAGCGGGGGTCGGTGACATGCGCTTCGCGGTCGGCGAACACGCGCTTCAGCACTTCGAGCAGGAAATGCAGGTTAATCTTCTCTCCGTCGCGGGTGGCGTCAGGGCCAGCCTGCTCAAGCATGACAAGCGTCTGCGCCATTGAGATGCCCTGGCACCACGCACCGCAGCAGTGGATTTGCGTGCCCCGGAATTCCACGGCGAAGGTCGGCTCCTCGCGGACCTCGTAGGAGGCGAGGTCCTCGGCCCGCAGTAGGCCGCCGTTCTCGGCGTGAAAGGCAACGATCTTTTGCGCGATCGGGCCAGTGTAGAAAGCCGCGCGGGCGGCGGCCAGGCCTTCGCGCCGATCACCTCCTTCGGCACGGGCGGCGCTTTCGGCGTCGATCAGCAGTTGCAGGGTGTTCGCAAGGTCGGTCTGGACGAAAAGCTCTCCGACCTTCGACGGGCGGCCATCGGGCAGGAAGATCGCCGCAGTGGACGGAAAGCGCGCGTATTTCTCCTTCCGCGAGGCGATAAAATCGGCCAGCAGGGGATAGACCTCGAAACCGTCGCGCGCGGCCTGCACGGCCTCTTGGGCGACATCGCCGAAACCGAGGGTGCCGTGGGTCGCCAGAACCTTGATCCAGCTTGCCGGAGCGGCGGGGACGACGGTGCGCAGCAGGCCCTCGGGCACGTGGTCACCGTGATCGCGCTGCATCTGCACCACGTCAGCGGCCTGCGGCCAGACCCCAACACCGTCGTAGCTGGTTACATGCTCGCGCGCCGCGTCATAAAGGATCACCGGTGCGACCCCAGCAAAGGACACCAGATCGGGCTGCACAACGGCCAGCGCTATCCCGGCGGCCACCCCGGCATCCACGGCGTTGCCGCCTGCGCGCAGCACCCGCTCCGCGGCCCCGGTCGCGATGGGATGTCCGGTGGCCACTGCCCATTCTTCGCTCATCTCCACCCTCTCAACGCTGCAATGTATTCCTATGACAATTATTAACTACGTAGTTGACAAGTGCAATACCCCTCGTTCTATGATAGTTGTATGGAAAGCTCTTCAGATAGACTATCCCTCGAGACCTTGGTCGCTGCATGGGAAGACACGGCCCCCGATGGCAAGGGCCGACCCAAGTACCTGCGTCTGAGCGAGGCGTTCACCCGGTGTATTCAGGATGGCACCTTCGCGCCCGGCGGCCAGCTTCCCGGCGAGACCGAGATTGCCGCCGCGCTGCCCATCGGCCTTTCCACGGTGCAAAAGGGCCTGTCGCGGTTGGTTGAGCAGGGGCTGATCGTGCGCCACCGCAAGCGCGGCAGCTTCATCGCGGATGCGCGCCATCAGGTGCCCGAGGTTCATGTCTACCGCTTCCGCGACCCCGAGACCGGCGACTGGAAGATGCCCTATACCCGGGTGGTCGATATCCAGTGCCTGCCCACCGCTGAATCCGGGCCGCTGCTCATCGGCTTCGAGGCCGAGCAGGTGATCCGCATCGACCGGCTGGTCTGGGTCACCGGATCGCAACCTGCCTTCGGCACCATGTACCTGCGCTGCGACCACGCTGAGGCACTGCTGTCGCGCCCCTTGGAGGAGCTGCACGGTATTTCCTACCACCGCATGCTCTGGGAGCAGTTCCAGATCCGCACCGCCAAGGTCCGCCACGAGGCGCGCGCCGATCTGCTGTCGCGACAGGCGTGCCAGTATCTCGACCTTGCCGCGCCTCATGTGGGGATGATCTGGGACGCTCATGAACATGACGCTCAAGACAGGCTGCAACTGATCCAACGCTTCGAATTGCCCCGGGGCCACCGCCCAATGGAACTGGTGGAAAGCAAACCGGGCTTCTGACGACCAAAAAAACAAACAACCCAATCAACAGTGGAGAGACCATGAAACGTATTCTGACGACCACCGCCGCTACCGCCCTGCTGGCCGCCGGGCCCGCGCTGGCCGAATGGAACCCTGACGGCCCGATCCGCCTGTGGATCGGCTATGGAGCCGGCGGCGGGACCGACGTGCAGGGCCGGACCCTTGCGAAGGAGATCGAGGCCAAGCGTGGCTGGCAGGTGATCCCCGAAAACAAAGCGGGTGACGACGGCACCGTGATGTCGGCGCAGCTCAAGGGAGAGGCACCCGACGGTCAGACCTTGGGCTTTGCGATCACCACGACCTATGATTTCGCGCCGATGAACAGCGATAACCTGTCGCCCGAGGATTTCACCTATATCACCACAACCGCAGGCTCGCAGATGGCCGTGCTGGCGCGCGCCGAAAGTGGCTGGAAGACGCTCGACGATCTCAAAGCCGCTGCCGCCAATGAACCCATCGTCTGGGCCAACTGGGGCACGCAGGTCGAGGCCGGAGCCGAAATCGTTGCCCGCGCGCTCGGGATCGACGTGAACCACCTGCGCATGAAGGGTGGTCGAGGCACGCTCAATGCGCTGGTGTCGATGGACGCCAACGTCGCCTGGGGTGGCGGTGTGCAGAAACCGCTGGTTGAGGCGGGCGAACTTGTGATCCTCTCCTCCGCCGAGACCGGTCCGGTGGCTCTTGCTCCAGAAATGCCGACGCTGATGGATCAGGGCATCGACCTGAACCTCGGCTACCAGTATATCATTACCGGCCCCGCGGGCATGCCTGACGAGATCCGCGACGAGATCGGCAGCGTAATCGCCGAGATCCTCGCCGACCCCGAGAGCGAGACACGCCAGTTCATCGAAAAGCAGTACCCACCTGCACCGATCGTGACGCAGGGCGCGGAGCTGCGCGAGCAGATCCTCTCGACCTATGAGGCCAACGTTTCAATGATGAAGGCACTGGCCGAATGACGCGAGGTCCCGTGGACACCGATGAAGGCGCCCCCTCTGGGGGGCGCTGGAACCTCTGGCTGGGCGGGGGCACGCTGGCGCTTGTCGCGCTCTGCCTTCTGGTTTGGTTCCCGCGGGACATCAGCAGCGGATTCCTGAAAAAGAGCCTGACCGGCAATACCATTCCCGGTGACGCCTTCTTTCCCACGCTGCTGGTTCTGCTGATGGTGCCGCTGGCGCTCTTGCTGATTGCGGGAGAGTTGCGGTCCAAAGGTCGCGAGGCGGGAGAGCCTGTTGGGCGGCTCGGCCTCGACAACGTCCTGTTTCTTGCCCGCGCCGGTCTCGTCACCGCCGCATCGCTGGCGCTGATGACATGGGGCGGGCCGCTGGTGGTCTGGGCCAGCAACGCCGCGGGCCTCACGGATTTTTCCGGCTACCGAGCGGCCTCGGGGCGGTTTCCCTACAACGTGGCTGGGTTCTTCCTCGGCGGTACGGCGCTAAGCGCCAGCTATATTTACATCACCCGCCGCAGTCTGCGGACGCGCGACATCGTGGTCGCCATGCTCTCGACGGCCTTTTTGATCCTGCTGTTTGCCGGGTTGCTCGACAACATTCAACTGCCGCCGAACGCCGACCTCTGAAGGACACCCCTTGGACCTATTGCTGCAATATCTCGTGCTCGGAATCACTTCCGTCTTCACAGCCGCCGATGGCGGCCTGTGGCTCTTGCCTATGGGCATGGTACTGACCGGGGTCGTCATCGGGATACTCGTTGGCGCCACCCCGGGGCTCTCGGGGCCCTTTGCCATGGCCATCGCCCTACCGGTGCTGGTCTCGATCTTCGGCTACGGGAACGAGGCGCTCTATCCGGTGCTGGGCTGTCTTCTGGGGATCATGAAGGGCGCAACTGTAGGCGGCGCGGTGCCAGCGATCCTGTTCAACACCCCCGGCACGCCCGATGCCTTCCTGACCACGGTGGACGGCTATCCGCTGGCGCAAAAAGGACAAGGGCGCCGGGCAATCCAGACGGCGCATTTCGCCTCCGTCGTTGGGGACAACTTTTCCGACCTCGTGCTTTTTATCGCCGCCCCTGTCCTGGCGGTGGCAGTTGAGCGGGTGCTGGACCTGCCCGAGAAATCCGCCCTCATCATCCTATCGCTCTGCTTCATGGCGGCCGTGGTCGGCAAGGCCCCCCTGAAAGGCTTGATCGGCGGCCTTCTGGGGATGTTCGTTTCACTCGTGGGGACAACGATGTCGGGCGACGGGCCGCGCATGACGCTTGGCATCCCCGAGCTGGGCGGCGGTCTGCCGCTGACCTCCTGCGTACTGGGCGTGCTGGTACTGTCCGAAGTACTGATTGCGGTCGAAGACATGTGCCGCGATAGGGCGGCGGCTAAGGGGCCGGTCTCCGCTCCCGAAATGGGGCCGCGGCTGAGCTGGGGCGAGCGTTGGCGGATGATGCCGGCGATCTTGCGCGGCGCCGGAATCGGCACGATGATCGGCGCGCTGCCGGGGATCGGCACCACCACCGCTGCGACCCTGTCGCATGACACCGCACGGCGCCGCTCGAAATCGCCCGACTCCTTCGGCAAAGGCGCGATCGAGGGCGTGGTGGCGACGGAATCGGCTAACTCGGCCGTTTCCGGCGCAAACCTCATTCCGGTAATGAGCCTTGGCATTCCTGGCAATTTCGCCGCTGTCTTCATCATCCTTGCGGTGGAGACCATCGGCGATTTCGCCTTCGGGCCGCAGGTTTTCCGCTTCACCCCGATCAAGGAGATCGAGGGGTTCGACACGATCATGAACCGCGACTTGGTCATGGCCTTCGGCCTCTTTACGATGATGGTGATCGCCAACCTCTGCAACTGGAGCGTCGGCAGTTTCCTGATGGGCCAGTTGGGCCGTCTTATTCGGATTCCGAAGGACGTGATGTTACCGGTGATCCTGACCGTCTCGCTCACCGCGGCCTATGTGCAGGACGGCGGCTATGTTGGCCTGCTGAGCGCCTGTGTCTTTGCCGTGATCGGCTACGTGCTGCGGCGCCTGGAAATCTCGATCCTGCCCTTTGTCATCGGTTTCTTGCTGGCGCCGGCGCTCGAGGGGCTGATCCGCGGCAGTTTCACCGCCTCGGGCGGCGATCCCTGGTTTCTACTGAAATCGCCCATCGCGCTTGTGATGTTGTCACTGTCAATTTGGTTGCTGGTGCGGATGTTCCGCCAAAGCCGCACGGTGAGCTAACTTTCATAGGCAGTGCTCTCTGCTCTTACGAGGTAATAGAAAGTGAGACTGAAAAGACTTAAGCTGGGCTAGCAACTGTATTTCTCAAGCGCTCTGAGTGCGCCATTTCTGATCTGCTTTCACGAGCGCATTGACGATTGTGACGAGTTTTCGCGCAACGGCTGTGATGATAACCTTGTGTGATTTTCCGGCGTTGCGCAGTCGATCGGCGAAGATTCTGAGGACTGGGTTGTGATGGCTGGCAACGAGGGCAGCTTGGAACATGACATGCCGAAGCAGTCGTCGACCACCGGCAATTGCACGCTTGCCGCGCATCGCGCCGCTGTCGTGGGCAATGGGGGCAAGGCCCGTGAGCGCTGCGGCCTGCTCGCCTGAGATTTGGCCGAGTTCGGGCATCTCGGCGATCAACATGGTGCTGGCGACAGGGCCAATGCCAGGAACGGAGCGCAAGATGTTGGCGGTTTTGGCAAGCGTTTCATCCGCCGCAATGGCCTGTTCGATCTGAGCCTCAAGGTCTGCTATTTGGTGGTCGAGAAGGGTTTTCAACTCATCATCCATACTCGCAAATATGTCAGACGACCCCAACTTCCCATGCGCCTTGACCTGCGCCAGAAGTCGCTTCCGCGTTTCCACGAGCTGACCGCGTTTTGATACCAAGGCTCTGAGAACGCGTATCTTTTCGTGCGGCAGGTTGCGCCCGGCATCAGGTCTGAAGACCATGAACCGCGCGATAAGCTCCGCGTCGATCCGGTCCGTCTTGGCGCGTGTGCCACGGCTGGCGGCGAAGGCTTTGATCTGAGCGGGTGGCAATTGCCGTGTCGCGATTGCTGCGGCATCCAGAGCAGACCACAAGCGCCATTCTTGCCCACCAGTCGCCTCAAAGCACACAAGCGCGTTGAGTGAAGCCGCCAGGTCGGCAATCTGCGCGTGGCCTTCCTCAGTGTTGGGCAGGCGCTGTCGCTGTCCGCCTGGCAGGCAGTGAATATCCAGCCAATCGCGGCTGACATCTGTGCCGATGATCGCAGAGTGTGTTAACTTATCCATGTTCTCTTCCTTCTGGTCCGTGGTCCTGATTGGCCACATTCAACTGTTCGAGATGATGAAGAGAGACGGCGCTGGCTCGCTAGCAAACGTGGTCAAACCCACAAGGCTCAGACGCCATACACCGCCCCGTCAGCGACCTCGGCCAAGGCGGCTGACGGGGGCAACATAGCAAAACTGAGATACAGAAGGCTCAGGACCCGTTGATTTCAGATTGGTTGCGTGGTTCACGGCTCCGAAAACGGCGTGGTGACATGTCTGATCTCTTCTGGCTGAGCGACGCACAGATGGCGCGTCTGGAACCCTATTTCCCGAAATCCCACGGTAAGCCGCGCGTCTACGACCAGCGCGTTCTTAGTGGAATTATCTTCATAAACCGCAATGGATTACGGTGGCATGATGCGCCGAAAGAGTATGGTCCAAACAAGACTCTATACAACCGTTGGAAGCGGTGGAGCGACAAGGGCATCTTTACGCAGATGATGGCTGGCCTGGCAGCTCAGCACGGCGAGAAGAATACAGTGATGATCGATGCGACCTATCTGAAAGCCCATCACACCGCGTCCAGCCTGAGCGCAAAAAAGGGGGGGCGTGGCCGCCTGATCGGTCGCACCAAGGGCGGCATGAATACGAAGCTGCATGCTATCTGCGACAGTCAGGGGCGCCCGATTAACTTCTTTGTCTCAGCCGGACAAGTCAGCGATTACAGCGGGGCGAAGGCGCTGCTCAGCAGCCTGCCGGACGTCGACTGGTTGCTCGGAGATCGCGGCTATGATGCAGATTGGTTCAGGGAAGCGTTGGAAGACAAAGGGATACGCTCCTGCATCCCCGGGCGAAAACAACGTAAGATCCCCGTCAAATATGACAAGCGCCGCTACAAACGCCGCAACCGCATTGAGATCATGTTCGGCAGGCTAAAGGACTGGCGTCGTGTCGCAATCAGATATGATAGATGCCCGAGGGTATTCGGCTCGGCCATAGCTCTCGCCGCAATCGGCATGTTCTGGCGATGAAACGAAAACGAGTCCTGACCCTTCTGTATCTCAGTTTTGCTATGTTGCCCCCGTCAGCCGCCTTGGCCGAGGTCGCTGACGGGGCGGTGTATGGCGTCTGAGCCTTGTGGGTTTGACCACGTTTGCTAGCGAGCCAGCGCCGTCTCTCTTCATCATCTCGAACAGTTGAATGTGGCCAATCAGGACCACGGACCAGAAGGAAGAGAACATGGATAAGTTAACACACTCTGCGATCATCGGCACAGATGTCAGCCGCGATTGGCTGGATATTCACTGCCTGCCAGGCGGACAGCGACAGCGCCTGCCCAACACTGAGGAAGGCCACGCGCAGATTGCCGACCTGGCGGCTTCACTCAACGCGCTTGTGTGCTTTGAGGCGACTGGTGGGCAAGAATGGCGCTTGTGGTCTGCTCTGGATGCCGCAGCAATCGCGACACGGCAATTGCCACCCGCTCAGATCAAAGCCTTCGCCGCCAGCCGTGGCACACGCGCCAAGACGGACCGGATCGACGCGGAGCTTATCGCGCGGTTCATGGTCTTCAGACCTGATGCCGGGCGCAACCTGCCGCACGAAAAGATACGCGTTCTCAGAGCCTTGGTATCAAAACGCGGTCAGCTCGTGGAAACGCGGAAGCGACTTCTGGCGCAGGTCAAGGCGCATGGGAAGTTGGGGTCGTCTGACATATTTGCGAGTATGGATGATGAGTTGAAAACCCTTCTCGACCACCAAATAGCAGACCTTGAGGCTCAGATCGAACAGGCCATTGCGGCGGATGAAACGCTTGCCAAAACCGCCAACATCTTGCGCTCCGTTCCTGGCATTGGCCCTGTCGCCAGCACCATGTTGATCGCCGAGATGCCCGAACTCGGCCAAATCTCAGGCGAGCAGGCCGCAGCGCTCACGGGCCTTGCCCCCATTGCCCACGACAGCGGCGCGATGCGCGGCAAGCGTGCAATTGCCGGTGGTCGACGACTGCTTCGGCATGTCATGTTCCAAGCTGCCCTCGTTGCCAGCCATCACAACCCAGTCCTCAGAATCTTCGCCGATCGACTGCGCAACGCCGGAAAATCACACAAGGTTATCATCACAGCCGTTGCGCGAAAACTCGTCACAATCGTCAATGCGCTCGTGAAAGCAGATCAGAAATGGCGCACTCAGAGCGCTTGAGAAATACAGTTGCTAGGGCGCCAGTCTACTGGACGGAGAATAGCGCGTCACCTCTCGACAGTCGGGCATCAAAGCACATATCGAATAGGGACAGCTACATAGGCCCGTTTGTTTTGCCCGACCGCATTTCACCCCTGATCCTTTTCCGTAACCAGACCTTCCGCTCTTTGTGGATCGCCGCGCTGGCGTCGAACTTTGGCGGGCTGGTGCAGGCGGTTGGGGCCGCGTGGCTTATGACCTCACTGTCGGATTCGCAGAATATGGTGGCGCTGGTGCAGGGCTCGGTGGCGCTGCCAATCATGATCTTCTCGTTATTGGCGGGCGTCTTCGCCGACAATTTCGACCGCCGCCGGGTCATGTTAATCGCGCAGAGCTTTATGTTCGGCGTCTCGATCCTGCTGACCTTCATGGCGTTTGAGGGCTGGCTCACGCCTTGGCTACTTTTGGCTTTTACCTTTTCCATCGGCTGCGGCACGGCGCTGCATAACCCGTCATGGCAGGCCACCATGGGTGATATTGTCAGCCGAGAGGAACTGCCCTCGGCAGTGTCGCTGAACTCCATGGGGTTCAACCTGATGCGCAGTATCGGGCCAGCCGCGGGTGGGGCAATTGTTGCGCTTGCGGGGGCGGCGGCGGCCTTTGCCGTCAATGCGCTGAGCTATGTGGCGATCATTCTTGCCTTGCTTCGGTGGAAAGCGCCGCTGCGCGATACGCATTTGCCGCGTGAGCCGATGGGCAGCGCCTTCTCCGCCGGGCTGCGCTATGTGGCCATGTCACCCAATCTGATGCGGGTCATTTTGCGCGGTTTTTGGTTCGGGCTGTCGGCTATCGCGCTGCTGGCGCTTTTGCCGGTCGTGGTGCGCGAGACATTGCAGGCAACGGCTTTTGTCTATGGTATTATGCTGGGTTGTTTCGGCATGGGGGCGGTGTTTGGCGCGTTGGCGAACGCGGGGCTGCGGGCGCGGTTTCGGAACGAGATGATTGCGCGTGGCGGTTTTGTTGGCTTTGCCCTTAGCTGTGCCGTGCTGGCGGTAAGCGCGCAGCCCGTCCTGTCGGGTGCTGCGCTGATGCTCGCTGGCGCGTGCTGGGTGTTGTCGCTGTCGATGTTTAACGTGACGATCCAGCTTTCAACGCCGCGATGGGTTGTGGGCCGGGTAATCGCGCTTTATCAGACCGGCACCTTCGGGGGCATGGCGGCAGGCAGTCTGATCTGGGGGATCGTCGCCGACCGGGGCGGGCCGGAAACCGCGCTCGCCGGGGCCAGTGTGATGCTGCTGATTGGTGCGCTGATCGGTCTGCGGCTGCCGCTGCCCGAGTTTAGCGGGCTCGACCTTGATCCGCTCAACCGCTTCAAAGAGCCCGACACGCGGTTTGATCTTAGCTATCGCAGCGGGCCGGTGATGGTCATGGTTGATTATGAGATCGCGCAGGCGGATGTGCCGGAGTTTCTAACTGCGATGAGCCTCCGGCGTCGGGTACGCATCCGCGATGGTGCGCAGCAATGGGCGCTATTGCGTGATCTGCACCGACCAGAGCATTGGAGCGAAAGTTACCATGTGCCCACGTGGGGTGAATACGTCCGTCACAACGAGCGGCGGACCAATGCGGATGCAGAGCTATCGGATCAGATCAGGCGGCTACATCGAGGGGACACCCCGCCCGAAGTGCACCGTATGATCGAGCGCCAAACCGTGCCACTGCGCGACGACATGCAGCAAAAAGAGACGTAAGCGGCGCGGTATTGCAGGGGCCGTGTTTCCGCGGTTCTTGACCCGCAGCAGCTTTGGAGTTGGGCCGGGGGTGGAGCCGCCGATGGTGCCTGTATCCGGCCCACGATCACTACATTCCTAAAGCGGAAGCGTCCCTTGCCTACCTGCGGCGGTTCTAGTGTTGCATCGACGGTGAAATTCGACGGTGATTTTCGGCGGGGCAAAGGCGCTGGTGTTTAAATCGCGCTCCGCTTGAACCGTTAAACACCCCCCATAGACAACAGCTGTGCGTCGCTCCATTGGCGGGGGGATTGCCCATACATGCGTTTGAATTCCCGACTGAATTGCGAGGCGCTGACATAGCCCACGTCCAGCGCCGCTTCGCTGACGGTGGTCCCAGCGGCGATCTTCATGGCCGCATTGTTCAGGCGCATGGATTTGACGAACTGAATGGGGGACATCGTCGTAACCTGTTTGAATTTACGGTGGAATACCGCACGGCTCATCCCGGCACGCAGGGCCATTTCGTCGATAGAGATTGGCGCGTCCAGATGGGCCGTGACATGTGAAATGGCGCGGGCGATGGCATTGCCCGCTCCGAATGCCCGCCGCGCAAAGATGCCTGCGTCACCTTTCAGAATGGCATAGTAAAGCTCGCGGCGCCGCGCATCACCAAGCACGGCGCGATCGGTCTCGCTTTCGTCCAGAGTAAGCAACCGCAGCAGCGCATCCGAGAATGCATCATCCCATTGCGCCAACCTGATTCCCTGCGCCCGCAGATCGCCGGGGGCAGGGGGGATGTGGTCCCCGGCATTCTCCATCTCTAGCGCCAGTTCGGCCATCACCCACGGGTCAAGGGCGATGTAAACGCCGTGAAGCGGCGTCTTAGAAGAGGCGGTGGGCGTGCCCGCCTTGACCGGCATCGACATGGGGCAGCACATATAGCGGCTGTCATCATAGACATAGCGTTTGCCGTCTAGCACGGCCTCTTTTGCGCCGCTGACGATGGCGATGACAGAGGGTTCATAAACCGCCGGAGCGCAGGGAATGGCGCTGGTCGCGCGAAACAGATGCACACCTTTAATGCCTGTCTCGGTCAGCCCATCGCGGAGGCTGCGCCGTTCTATAATCTGTTTGATCTGTGATTTTGTCATACCGCCCATCTAACGAACCAAGGTTGACCAAATCAATGGCGTTGAGAGGATCGGGCAAGTAAACGCGACGATCTGGCCTGTTTGCCTGTAGGGGTGAGATTTATCTGCAAGGTCAACGGGGCGCGATGCCTCTTCAACAGTAAGGAGCGAGACCATGGCAGACAAGACTTTCGGAGCAAACGGCTGGACACCTGAGCGCATCGGCTCGTTGGTGGGGAAAACCTATGTCATCACCGGGGCCAACGCTGGGGCAGGATTTCAGGCCGCGCGGACCTTGCTAAGCAAAGGCGCGAAGGTCGTGATGCTGAACCGCAGTGCAGAGCGGTCGGCAGAGGCTGTGGCAAAGCTGAAAGACGAATACGGCACCTCGGCGCAGGTCAGCTTTGTTCGGATGGATCTGGCCGATCTGGACACGGTGCGCAGCGCTGCGGCGGAGGTTCTGAGCGATGTTCCCCGGATCGACGCGCTGATCTGCAACGCCGCCATCGCGCAGGTGCCAAGCCGCCAGTTGACCAATGCGGGGCATGAAAGCCAGTTGGGCACCAATCACTACGGCCACTTGCTGCTCTGCGGGCTGTTGTTCGACCGGATCGAAGAGACGGCGGGCCGGATCGTGGTGGTGGCGAGCCTTGGCTACAAGATGGGCCTGCGCACCATCCAGTTCGACGACATGAACTGGGACAAGAACTACCGCGCCAACCCAGCCTATAGTCAGAGCAAGCTGGCGCAGATGATGTTTGCCTATGAATTGCAGGACCGCGTCGCGCGGGCGGGAAAGAACGTTGAGGTCTATGTCTGTCACCCCGGTGCCTCGGCCACCTCTTTGATCAGCACCAGCGGTGGCCTGATGACGCGGTTCACGTGGTGGCTCATGTCGAAACTGCCGATCGTTCAAACAGCAGAGCGGGGCGCCTATCCAGAGGTCATGTGCGCCACCGAAGACGGGCTGGAACAGCGCGCTCTTTATGGCCCCACAGGCCGGATGGAGATGGTCGGCCCGGTCGGGCGCGGATCGCTGGAGCCCTATGCCTATGACAAAGCCACGATGGTCAAACTCTGGCAGCGGTCCGAGGAAGAGACCGGTTTTCACTGGGCCGTGTGAGGTGGGGCGGGGCATGCCACTGCCCCGCCAAACCCTGCGAAATCAGGCGCACTAGGATCTGGTGCAGAGTGTCGTTTCGTATGTCAATTGCACAATAAAGTTGCAGTTTATCAGCCGTCAGTGGACAATTCTTGCCAAATGAGATCATTCGGTTAGTCTCTGATCTCGGGTCGTCCAACCAAAAGCGTATTTTAAAGTAAGCAAACGGGCGATCACTCTGGGAGGAGGAAACATGACTGACACTAAAAAGTTCAACCGACGTTCGTTCCTGACGAAGTCCGCACTTGCTGGGGGGGCCGCTACCGGGAGCATGCTGGCCGCACCGGCGGTGTTGGCCCAAGCGCCGATCGTCATCAAGATGCAGACGTCGTGGAACGACGCCAACATCTGGCAAGACTTTGCTCGCGATTACGCGACACGGGTGGAGGAGATGTCGGGAGGGCGTCTCAAGGTCGACGTGCTGCCTGCCGGCGCGGTCGTGGCGGCGTTTCAGGTGCTTGATGCCGTGAACGACGGTCTGATCGACGCGGCGCATTCGGTGCCCGTCTATTGGTACGGCAAGAACAAAGCCGCATCGCTCTTTGGCACCGGGCCGGTCTTTGGCGGTTCTGCCACCACCATGCTGTCGTGGTTCTACCAAGGTGGCGGTCAGGAGCTTTATAACGAGCTGACCCAAGATATCATGGGCCTCGACGTTGTAGGCTACATGGGCTTCCCGATGTTTGCGCAGCCCTTTGGCTGGTTCAAGGATGAGGTGAACTCCGTCGACGATCTGCAGGGCTTCAAGTACCGCACCGTGGGTCTGGCCGCCGATCTGATGGCCAAGCTGGGCATGTCGGTCGCACAATTGCCGGGCGGGGAAATCGTGCCTGCGATGGAGCGTGGCGTGATCGACGCCTTTGAGTTCAACAACCCGTCGTCGGACAAAGACTTTGGCGCGCAGGACGTGGCCAAGAACTACTACCTGTCGTCCTATCACCAAGCGTCTGAGAGCTTTGAGTTCCTGTTCTCCAAGATGTTCCTCGAAGACCTCGACCCAGATCTTCAGGCGATCCTGAAATATGCCGTCGAGGCGGTCTCGACCGCGAACACAGCCAAGGCGATGGACCGCTATTCGGCGGACCTTCAGTTCTTGCAGAACGAGGCTGGCGTGACCGTGCGGCGCACGTCCAAAGATATCTTGGATGCGCAGCTTAAGGCATGGGATGAACTGATCCCCGAGTTGGAATCCGATCCCTTCATGAAAAAGACCCTCGACAGCCAGCGCGAATGGGTCGACCGCGTGGCCTATTACGAGTTGATGAACTCGCCGGATTACGGTCTTGCTTACGAGCATTACTTCCCCGGCAAGATCAAACTCTGATCCCGCAATCCCATAACATCACCGCGAACTCCGGCGCATCAGCGCGCCGGGGTTCGTGCGAGATACCGAGGGCATCATGATATCTTTCATTCGGTTCGCCGATAACCTTTCTGCATGGTTCGGCAAGGCTTTCGCTTGGCTCATTTTGCTGATGTCCATCGGCACGGGCTACGAAGTTTTTGTGCGCTATGTGCTGAACAATCCCACCGCTTGGGCGCTGGACGTGTCCTTCATCATGTATGGCACGCTCTTTATGATGGGTGGGGCTTATACCCTGTCGCGCGGGGGGCATGTGCGGGGGGATTTCCTCTATCGGCTGTTCCAGGCGCGCACCCAAGGCATGATCGACCTCGTGCTCTATATCATCTTCTTTTTCCCCGGGGTCACAGCGCTGATCCTCGCGGGGTGGAAATACGCCGCTCGGTCTTGGTCATATGGCGAAGTGTCGGTCAACAGCCCGGCGGGTGTGCCGATCTATCAATTCAAGGCGATCATCGTGGCGGCGGGGATCCTGCTGTTCATCCAAGGCATTGCGCAGGTTTGCCGCTGTATCATCGCCATACGTTCCAACTACTGGCTCGAAGCCGAGGAAGACGTCTTTGAGACAGAAGACCTCATGATGCGCGAAGCCAACAAGGCCGAGAAAGGCCATCTCACATGACCGATCCGCAAATCGCCCTGATGATGCTTGGGCTGTTCATTGTCTTTGTTTTCCTGGGCTTTCCGATTGCTTTCACGCTGATGGCGATGGGCATTGGCTTTGGCTACTACGCCTATTTCGACGCGCGCCGTATGTGGCGCAGCTTTGACCGGCTGGATGAGGGGGCCGGCCAGTGGGAGCAATGGACCACGTGGTTCGAGGGGTTATTCAACAACCGAATATTTGACCTTTTCGTGAACCAGACTTTCACGGTCATGTCGAACGAAGTGCTGACCGCCGTGCCGCTGTTCCTCTTCATGGGCTATATCGTGGAGCGGTCGAACATCGTTAACCGTCTGTTCACCACGCTCAACATCGCGTCGAAAAATATCCCCGGTTCAATGGGCGTGGCCGCGCTGATCACCTGCGCGCTTTTCGCCACCGCCACTGGGATCGTTGGCGCGGTTGTGACGCTGATGGGGCTGCTGGCGCTGCCCGCGATGCTGAAAGCGCGCTATGATCCGTCTTTCGCGGCAGGCATCATCTGTGCGGGCGGCACGTTGGGCATTCTGATCCCGCCCTCGATCATGCTGATCGTCTATGCGGCGGCGACGAACGTCTCTATCGTGCGGCTTTACGCGGCGGCGCTTCTGCCGGGGCTGACGTTGGTCGGGCTTTATCTGGTCTACATCATCGGGCGGTCGTTGTTGCAGCCGTCTTCGGCCCCACGTCCCACAGCGGATGAGGTGCCGGACATGCCGATGGGCAGGCTCTTGTTGATGATCGCCACCTCCTTCCTGCCGCTCGCGTTTTTGATCTTCGCGGTGCTGGGGTCGATCCTCTTTGGTTTGGCAACACCGACCGAGGCGGCGTCGATTGGGGCGCTGGGCGGCATCTTCCTCGCCTTCATCTACCGGGCGATGACATGGCAGCGGATGCGCGAGAGCGTCTACCTCACGGTGCGCACTACGGCGATGGTTTGCTGGCTTTTCGTTGGCTCCTACACCTTCTCGGCGGTGTTCTCTTACCTTGGGGGAGAGCATGTGATTTCCGAGTTCGTACAGTCGCTGAACCTCTCGCCGATCATGTTCCTGATCCTTGCGCAGCTCATCATCTTCCTGCTGGGCTGGCCGCTGGAATGGTCCGAGATCATCATCATCTTCGTGCCGATCTTCTTGCCCCTGCTGGCGGTGTTCGAGATTGATCCGCTGTTCTTTGGCATCCTTGTGGCGCTGAACCTGCAGACCAGTTTCTTAACGCCACCGATGGCCATGTCGGCCTATTACCTCAAGGGGATCGCCCCGCCCGAGTTGCGTCTCACGCAGATTTTCGCGGGCGTGATGCCGTTCCTCTTCTGCGTGATCCTGTCGATGGTGCTGATGTATGTCTTCCCGCAGATCGTCTTCTACCTTCCGGAGGTGTTCTATGGGCGCTGAGGCAAAGATGACCGCCGCAGCAGCGCTCGGCGTGGTCGAGCTGCGGGACCGTTTGGCAAGCGGCGCATTGGACGCGCTGGCGCTGGTGGAAAGCTACATCGCGCGGATCGAAGCGCGCGAGGAGGTCGTGGGCGCTTGGGCGTGGTTCGATCCCGAGTTCGCCCGCGCACAGGCTCGCACGCTCGACAGTTATCGTCGGGCGGGCCGACCGCTTGGGCGGTTGCACGGGCTGCCGGTGGGGCTGAAAGACGTGATCGACACCCGCAGCATTCCCACGGAAAACGGCGCGGCCCAAGACAAGGGGCGCGTGCCGCTGCGCGATGCTTTCATCGTGGAGCGGCTCAAGGCCGAGGGCGCGATCATCATGGGCAAGACGGTCACGACCGAACTGGCCTTCATGCATCCGGGCAAAACTACCAATCCGCATAATCCGGGGCACAGCCCCGGCGGCTCGTCCCAAGGTTCGGCGGCGGCTGTGGCGGATGGAATGGTGCCGCTGGCCATCGGCACGCAGACGGGCGGCTCGGTGATCCGGCCTGCGTCTTTTTGCGGGGTGACGGGGTATAAACCCACCTTCGGTGCGATCCCACGGCGCGGGGTGCTGACGCAGTCACCCTCGCTCGACACCATCGGTGTCTTTGCCAGTGATCCCGCCGGTGCGGCGCTGCTGGCCGAGGTGCTATTCGGCCATGATCCCGAAGACAGCGCCACCGAACTTGCCCCCAAGCCCGCGCTTTTGGCGCAGACCACCACCGCGCCGCCGATCCCGCCGGTCTTTGGTTTTGTTCGCCCGCCGGGGTGGGAGGATGCCGACCCGCAGCTTCACGCGGCTTTCGAAGAATTGGTCGCAGCGCTCGGTGATCAGGCGTTCGAACTGCCCCTGCCGTCGGTCTTCGACGGGGCGGCAGAGGCGCGCAAACGCATCAACTTTGCCGAGATGGCCTATCACTATTACCCCTATCTGCGCGATGGGGCCGACCTGCTGTCACCCTCGACCCGCGAGGCGATGGAGACGGGCAACAAGGTGCTGGCCCGCGATTACCAATCGGCCCGCGACCTGCCCAAAGTGCTGACCGCTGCGCTGGAAGAATTGCTGACTCGCTGCGACGTGCTTTTGTGCCCCTCCGCCACCGGCCCCGCACCGCGCGGGTTGGAGACGACCGGCGATCCGATTTTCAACGGTCTGTGGACGCTCTGCGGTAGCCCCTGTGTGAACGTGCCTTTGATGACATCGGAAGACGGGTTGCCGATGGGCGTGCAACTGGTCGGCGGTCACGGCCAAGACGGACGCCTAATGCGCAGCGCCCAGTGGCTTTTCGACTGGGCCGATGGCGCAACCCAATGAGGATTATACCATGAACCGTTTACTTGCCCTTTTCGCCTTTGCCGCGATTGCGGTCTTTTTGCTGATCCTTGCTGTTGAGGTGCCCAGCATCGATCTGATCATCATCGTCGCGGTCACGCTGGCCTTCGTAGCCTATGATTTCTTTACCTCCAGCAAAAAGAACCGGGACTGACCGATGAGTAGACCTGTCATCTGGATTACCCGCAGGCTTTCGGACGCCACGCTTGAACGGGCGCGGCGTAATTATGAGGTGATCTGGGATCCCGCCGACGAACCCGGCAGTGCCGAAGATATCATCGCGATGAGCACGCGGGTCGATGGTATGATCCCCTGTCACTCCGAGCATTTCAGCGCCGATGTGGTGGCCCAGCTTGACCCTCGGCTCAAGATCATCGCCAACCACTCCGTCGGGGTAGATCACTGCGACCTGCCCAGCCTCAAGGGGCGGGGAATTGTCGTGACGAACACGCCCGGTGTTCTGTCGGATGCCACGGCGGAATTGGCGCTAATGCTGATGCTGGGTGCCGCGCGTCTTGCGGTGGCGGGTGATCGGCTGGTGCGCAGCGGGCAGTGGCAGTCGTGGTCGCCTGCGATGCTGGTGGGCAAACAGGTCTCTGGTGCGCGGCTGGGGATTATCGGAATGGGCGGCGTGGGGCGGGCCTTTGCCCGCAAGGCGCGGGGGTTGGATATGGAGATCCACTACCACAACCGCCGTCGTCTAACCGCCGAACAAGAGGCGGGCGCGACTTATCACGCCGATTTGGACGCGCTGCTGGCGGTGTCGGATTTCTTGTCACTGCATTGCCCGGCCACGCCGGAAACCACCGGTTTCATGAACGCCGCGCGTTTGGCGCAGATGCCCCAGGGCTGTGTGATCGTGAATACTGCGCGGGGCAATCTGGTGGATGAGACAGCGTTGCTTGATGCGCTGTCCTCGGGCCATGTGGGGGCGGCGGGGTTGGATTGCTTTGTCACCGAACCGGGCGGCAATCCGGCATTTGCGGGCCATGACAACGTGATAATGATGCCGCATGTGGGCAGTGCCACCGTGGCGACGCGCGATGCGATGGGGTTCAAGGCGCTTGATAACCTCGACCATTTCTTTCGAGGTGAGACGCCGCCAGACCAATTGTAGATGCGGTGGTAGGCCGCCGCATGCCCCTCAGGCCACGCCCGGCGGTTGTGCGGGTTCACCGCGGCGAAGCCATGACGGCAGGGGCAGGGTGATGATTGCAAGGCAGCCAATCACCAGCGCCACGCCGATCCAGCCTAGGGGGGGAAGGCGCTCTTTGACGATCAGCACGGCCAGTATCGCCGCGACCACAGGTTCAAAAAGGGTGATCACCGTCGCCGTGCTTGCCTCAACCCGTGCAAGGCCAAAGCCAAAGCTGATGTAGCCCAGAAACATCGGCACCGCAGCCATGTAGAGACCCACGGCGGCGTTCGTCCATGATGCCAGAAAAGGCCCGCCCGAAAGCAGCAGCACTGGCATCAACATCAGCCCCCCAAGGCCAAAGGTCGCGCCCATGGCGACCGACGACCGCGTGCCTTGAAGCATCATCTTCCGCGCGCTCCATGAATAAAGCGCGTAGGTAAAGCCGCCGATCAGCCCAAGGAAAACCCCCGCCGGTACGGATGTTCCGCCCGCCATCTCGACGTGCGCGGCCCCTTCGGCAAGGCAGATAAGGCCCATACCCAATAGTCCGACCGTAGCGCCGATACTCCAGCGCAAAGTCAGGCGGCGCCGGTCTAGCAGATATTCAATCAGCGCCGAAAGAAGCGGGGCAGACCCGATGGTGATGACCGTGCCCACCGTCACACCGGCCAGCCGCATAGAACCATAAAATGCCAACGGATAGATCGCCACGGCTATCGCGCCGATTGCCAAAAGGCGGCGTTGGTCCCAGAGCTGCGTGCGGTGGCGCAGAATGCCGCGCCCGGCCAAAAGCGCCTGCGCGATGCCGCCCACGCCCATAGCTGCCGCGCCGATGGCGGCGGCGCTGACATCGGGGGCAAAGGTGGCGGCGGTCCCGGTTGTGCCCCAGACCACGGCGGCGAAAAGAATGGCGATAACACCCCAGCGGTGACCTTCTATCATGTCAGTGCTTTCAGCATATCATCGGCCATCGCCCGTGCGGCCAGAACCCGTGCGCTGTTGCCCTCTAGTCCCGCACGCGCCATCGCCCCTTCAAGCAGGAAAGCAATATGCGCAGCAAGCGGGGCGGCACGTTCTGGCGCGTCGTGGAAAAGCTCGGTCAGCTGTTTTGCCAAGATGCTTTCAACCTCTTCCTTATGCCGCCGCACCGCCGCGCGTCCGATGTCGCCTGCCTCTAGCTCGGCCGCCGCGTTCAACAGGCCGCAGCCACGAAAGCCACGTTCATAGGCAAATTCCGCGTGATCTTGATAAGCGTCGAAAACGGCCAAGATGCGGGCCTGCGGGGTCTTTGCCGACGCGGCCCGCGCGTCATAAAGTGCCAGCCATTCCGCATGACGCGCCTCTAGGTAGTGGCTCACCAAGTCCGCCTTGGAGGTGAAATTATTGTAGAGGCTTTTCTTGGCCACACCTGCGCGTTCGACGATGGCGTCAATGCCCGTGCCATTGATGCCGTGGTTATAGAACAGCACCATCGCGGCCTGCATCAGCCTGTCATAGGCGGGGCGTTTGGGTGGGGTCTCGGACATGGTTGCTCCTGTAAGTAGGTAGATCGGTATACCTACTCACTTCGCAGAGCAAGACCCGTTTTAATCAGCGCGGTGCATGGAGTGCCTTGCTCACCCATTTCGCAGCATTAACGGCAGCCTCTCCGTGAAGTGGCCAGGTCTGTGTCAGCCCTTCGATAATCACCAGCAGCTCGGTCTCCGCGCCTTCCAGCGCCGTGGCGGCAGCGGCTTTGGCTGCAACCTCTTGTTTATGACGGATCAGCAGCGCACGCAGGCTTTCGCTCCCCGGATCAGCGGCGACGGCGGCGTGAAACAGGCAGCCATGAGAGGTTTCGGTCTCCATCCATTGCCCAACGCGTGACAGTATCACCTCCAGCGCGTCTGCTGGATTATCCGGCAAGCCATTAAAAACCAACGTCAAATAACGCTGCTGCCGATTCTCCAGGGCTGCCAATACCATCTCGGCCCGTGAGGGTGCGTATTTGTATAACGTGCGAAGACTTACCCCCGCCGCATCGCGCAGGTCTTCGACACTGGGTTCGGCAAAGCCTCGGCTGGCGAAAGCACGTTCAAGCCCGGCGGCGATCTTGTTCTTTGTATTCGTCATGCTTGACGATGTAGAGGGGTCCCTCTACCTGTGCAAGTAGAGTAACCATTCTACATGTAAGGACCCCATGCAATGACCCTACCGAAAACGATGAAAGCGATTGTGCTGACCGGCCACGGCGGTTTGGATAAGTTGGAGTTGCGCGAAGATATGCCCGTGCCGCAGCCCTCAGCGGGGGAGGTGTTGGTCCGTGTCGGTGCTTCGGCGGTGAATAACACTGACGTCAACACGCGCACGGGCTGGTATTCCAAGGCGGTGCGCGGTGATACCGGATCGGCGGCAACCGAAGGCTATGGCGGGGCATCGGACGCCGATGGCGCGTGGTCTGGCGCGCTCAGCTTTCCGCGTATCCAAGGTGCGGACTGCTGCGGAGAGATCGTTGCCGTGGGCGAAGGCGTTGATGCTGGGCGGATTGGCGAGCGGGTTTTGCTGCGCCCCATGTGTGGCCCGATGGCTGCCGGACCTGACGCATTAATTACCTTCGGGTCAGAGCGGGACGGCGGATTTGCTGAATATACCACATCCGAGGCCACCAATGCGCTTGTGATTGACAGTACACTTTCTGATCTTGAACTTGCGTCCTTTCCCTGCGCCTTTTCCACCGCCGAAGGCATGATCCAGCGTGCGGGTTTGGGCGCGGAACGGGTGTTGATCACGGGGGCATCAGGCGGGGTCGGCTCGGCTGCGGTGCAGCTTGCCAAGCGGCGCGGTGCGCATGTGACGGCTCAAACGAGCCCAGCCAAGATAGACGCGCTAAAGGCGCTCGGCGCGGATGAGGCGCTGGACCGTGATGCCACATTGCCCGAGGGCGCATTCGATGTGGTGCTTGACCTCGTGGGCGGCGGGCGCTGGCCCGATCTGTTGGATGCGCTGGTGACGCGCGGGCGCTATGTGACCTCGGGGGCGATTGCCGGGCCGATTGTCGAGTTGGACCTGCGTACGCTTTATCTCAAAGATCTGACACTGATCGGCAGCACGCGGCAGGAACCGGGGGTGTTTAGCGATCTTGTAGGGTATATTGAACGCGGCGAAATCAGGCCCTTGCTGGCGGAGAGTTACCCCCTGAAAAACCTACGCCGCGCGCAGGAGGCGTTTTTGGAGAAATCCCATATGGGTAAGATTGGCATTCAGGTGGCTGCGTAAATCAATTCTACGCCGCACGCATAACGCGGGCGGCCATTTCCGCTGTCAATAAATAAATCAGATTGATTTATTTATTGACTCAGAGCCGTTCATTTGGGATTTGTGCTGACGAAGCAGCGCAGAAACCGGAGGGGAGGCCAGTTTGCAGCACGTCCAGACTTTCGCCGACCGAACCGCACGCGGCTCAAACCAAAGCGGGATGCGGGCGCATAACGAACGGCTTGTCCTGTCGCTTATCCGCCGTAGTGGTCCGACCTCAAAGGCTGAGATCGCCCGTCTGACTGGCCTATCCGCGCAGACCGTTTCTGTCATTATGCGTGCGCTCGAAGCGGATGGGCTTCTGAGAAAAGGCGCGCGAGTGCGGGGTCGGGTGGGGCAGCCTTCGGTGCCGATCAGTCTTAATCCAGAGGGGGCGTTCTTTCTGGGATTAAAGCTGGGGCGGCGTAGCGTAGAGCTGATCTTGACCGATTTTCAGGGCCAAGTGACGCGCCAAAGCAGCGAGGTTTATGACCATCCAAGCCCCGCCGCCGTTATGAAATTTGCAACGCTTGCCTTGCGGAACACGCTTGCGTCGCTGTGCGCCGATCAACTGGCGCGCGTTGCGGGCTTGGGCGTTGCGCTACCCTTTGGCATGTGGGAGTGGGAGGTCGCCAGCGGCGATCTAAGCGCTTGGCGTGATTTTGATATCGCAGCGGCTTTGGCTGAGGTGGTTAAGATGCCGATCTACCTGTGTAATGACACCTCTGCGGCTTGCGGGGCGGAATTGGTCTTTGGTGCACAGGACAAGCCACGCGATTTTTTGTATTTTTACATCGGCTATTTCGTTGGCGGCGGGCTGGTGTTGGACAGCAAGCTTTACACTGGCAAGAGCGGCAATGCGGGGGCGCTCGGCTCCATGCCGCTGGCCGGAGCCGCAGGGCCGCAGTTGGTTGACGTTGCCTCTTTGGCGACATTAGAGGCGATGCTGCACGATGCTGGAGAGACGCGCCGCGGCAGTTGGAGCGACCCGGCGGCTTGGAGCTTTTCCGAGAATATTTTTGAACAATGGCTTGATGGCGCCGCCGATGCCTTGGGGCAGGCGATCCGAGCAGCTGCTAGTCTTATTGATTTCGATACAGTGATGATTGACGGTTCTTTGCCTGCAACGGTCCGCGCGGCCATCGTTGCGCGCTGCCGTCGCTATCTAGCCGCGCAGCCCCTACCGGGGGTGACCCTTCCCGAGTTGCGCGAAGGCACCGTCGGCAGTGTCGCCCGCGCGCTCGGCGCGGCGAGCCTGCCGCTTTCTGACCGTTTCCTCGTCGACCGCGACGCATTCTTGAAAGGCTGACTAATGATTCTTTGCTGCGGAGAAGCCCTGATCGATATGATCCCGACCCCGACCAAGGCGGGCCCCGATGGCTTTGTGCCCCATGCGGGCGGGGCGGTGTTCAACACGGCCATCGCCTTGGGGCGGCTCGGCGCGCAGGTCGGTATGCTGTCGGGCCTGTCGTCTGACATGTTCGGGCGGCAGTTGGTCGATGGGCTGAAGGCAAGCCATGTGGATGTGTCCCATGTCGTCCTGTCCGACCGTCCGACGACGCTGGCCTTTGTTCGGCTGGTCGGCGGCCATGCAACCTATGATTTCTATGATGAAAACTCGGCAGGGCGGATGATCACACCCGCGGATATGCCCGCCCTCTCGAGCGAGGTCTCGGCGCTTTATTTTGGTGGGATCAGTCTGGCCTGCGAGCCGGGGGCGGATGCCTATGCAGACCTGCTGGCGCGCAACGCCGAAGGCCGTGCGGTGATGGTCGACCCCAACATCCGCCCCGGTTTCATCAAGGATATCGAACGCTACCGTCAAAGGCTCGACCTGATGCTGGCGCTCTCGGATATCGTGAAGGTCTCGGACGAGGATTTGAACTGGATCAACCCCGCGCCCCTGTCGCTGCGCGATAAGGTGGCCGAGTTGTTGGCCAAGGGGCCGTCGGTTGTCATCCTGACCCGCGGGGGCGAGGGGGCAACGGGCTATCTGGCAAATGGCGAAGAGGTGCACGTCCCCGCCGTGAAAGCCGAAATCGTCGATACGGTGGGGGCGGGTGATACCTTTAACGCAGGCGTTTTGGCCAAGATGTCCGAGCTGGGGCAACTGCATAAATCCGCCCTCGGCAGCCTTGCGCCCGAGGTGCTGACCGAAGCGCTCGCCTATGGCGCGCGCGTTGCCGCCGTGACCGTCTCGCGTGCGGGGGCGAACCCGCCTTGGGTAGAGGAAATATGAAATGTTGAAGAACCGCCTATCTTTTTCGCTCAGATATGTTAGCGCTACCAGTGTTCGCCCGGAGGAGGGCGCGAAGGGGATGGTGATGGCTTTGGGCAATCTAAAACATGGTGCCTTAGGGCGCCCAAGCAGGCAGGAGGGCTGACCCCATGGTATCGCGCGTAATCCCCGTTGATCCTTTCGACCTCGTTATTTTCGGCGCGACCGGCGATCTTGCTCGGCGCAAGATCCTGCCCGGGCTGTTCCACCGTTTCACCGTCGGCCAGATGCCCGAAGGCGCACGGATCGTCGGCGCGGCCCGCTCCGAGCTTGATGCGGACAGTTTCCGCAAGATGATCCGCGACAGCCTTTTGGAGTTTGCCCCCAAGCTCGCGCAAGAAAGCGCCGCCTTGGAGCTGTTCCTTGGCATGGTGCATTACGTGCGCGTGGATGCGTCGGGCGATGCGGGCTGGGCGGGCCTGAAAGACCTGATGCGCGACGATGTTGTGCGGGCCTTCTATCTCTCGGTCTCGCCCTCCCTATTCGGCACGATCGGCGGCAAGCTGCATGACCACGGTATCGCCACCCGCGACAGCCGGATCGTTGTCGAAAAGCCCTTTGGCCATGATCTGGAAACCGCGCAGGCGTTGAACGCCGATCTGCGGGCCAATTTCGATGAGAGCCAAATTTACCGCATCGACCACTATCTCGGCAAAGAAACGGTGCAGAACCTCATGGCGCTGCGTTTCGCCAATGCGCTATGGGAGCCGCTGTGGAATTCCACCCATATCGATCATGTGCAGATTACGGTTTCCGAGAGCCTCGGCGTCGAAGGGCGGGGGGAGTACTACGATAAATCGGGTGCCATGCGCGACATGGTGCAGAACCACCTGATGCAGCTTTTGTGTCTCACGGCGATGGAGCCGCCCTCGCGTTTTGACCCCAATGCGGTGCGTGATGAAAAGGTTAAGGTGATCGAGGCGCTGGAGCCTGTGGCGCAGAAGGACATCGCCCGCGGCCAGTACCGCGCCGCGCAGGGCGAGGGCAGCTATCGCGATCATGCGGGCGATCCCGACAGCCGCACCGAAAGCTTCGTCGCCATGAAGGTCAAAATCGCCAATTGGCGGTGGGCGGGCACGCCCTTCTATCTGCGCACGGGCAAAAAGCTGCGCGGGCGCAGTTCCGAGATTGCGGTGATCTTCCGCGACCCGCCGCATATGATCTTCCCGGCAATGGAGGGCCATAAAGGCAACGCCCTGATCATTCGCCTGCAGCCGGACGAAGGCATCACCCTGCGCAACACGATCAAAGACCCCGGCCCCGGCGGCATGCGCTTGGCCGAAGTGTCGCTGGATATGACCTTTGCTGACGCCTTGGGCGAACAGGCCACTCCGCAAGACGCCTATGAGCGGCTGATCATGGATGTGATCCGCGGCGATCAGACCCTGTTCATGCGCGGGGACGAGGTCGAAGCCGCTTGGGCTTGGGCCGACCCGATCATTCACGGCTGGGAAGAGACCCGGCAACCTCCGTACCCCTATGACCCCGGCAGCTCAGGCCCCGAAGAGGCGCTGATGCTGATGCACCGCGACGGCCGCCGCTGGCGCGAGATCACACGAAAGGACGACCAATGACCCTGCATTCCACGATTGACCGCGTCACCGACCGTATCATTGCCCGCAGTGAGGCGACCCGGCGCCCCTACCTCGACCGAATGGAAGCCGCCCGCGCCAAGGGACCAGCCCGCGCGCATTTGTCCTGTAGCGGACAGGCCCATGCCTATGCCGCGTCTGGTGAAGACAAGGACCGACTGGCGACCACTAGCGCAGGCAACCTCGGGATCGTGACCACCTATAACGACATGCTCTCGGCGCATCAGCCGTTTGAGCGTTACCCCGATCTGATCCGCGAGGCCGTGCGCGCGGCGGGCGGCACCGCGCAGGTGGCGGGCGGGGTGCCTGCCATGTGTGACGGGGTGACCCAAGGCGAGGCGGGGATGGAGCTATCGCTGTTTTCGCGCGATGTGATCGCCTTGGCGGCCTCTGTGGCGCTGAGCCACAACACATTCGATGCGGCGGTCTTTCTTGGGGTCTGCGACAAGATCGTGCCGGGGCTGGTGATCGCGGCGCAGGCGTTCGGGCACCTGCCAGCTGTCTTCCTGCCCGCCGGTCCAATGGAGAGCGGCCTGTCGAATGATGAGAAAGCCAAGGTGCGCCAGCAGTTCGCCGCGGGCGAAGTCGGGCGCGACGCGCTGATGGCTGCCGAAATGGCCGCCTATCACGGGCCGGGCACCTGCACCTTTTACGGCACCGCCAACACCAACCAGATGTTGATGGAGTTCATGGGGCTGCACCTGCCGGGGGCCAGTTTCGTGCCGCCGAACGGATTGCTGCGCGATGCGCTGACGCAAGAGGGCGCGAAACGGGCGCTGGCGTTGAGCGCTCTGGGCAATGATTATACCCCCGTCGCCTCGGTTCTGGATGAAAAGGCCTTTGTGAACGGCATCGTCGGGCTCAACGCCACGGGCGGGTCGACCAACCTGCTGATCCACCTCATCGCCATGGCGCGGGCCGGGGGGATCATTCTGGATTGGGAAGATTTCTCAGACATCTCCGACATCACGCCGCTGCTGGCGCGGGTTTACCCCAACGGTCTGGCCGATGTGAACCATTTCCACGCGGCGGGCGGCCTTGGCTATATGATCGGCGAATTGCTGACATCCGGCCATCTGCATCCCGACACCCATACCGTCGCCGGGCAGGGGTTGGAGCATTACACGTCTGAGCCAAAGCTAAAGGCTGAGGGGCTGGTTTGGGAGAAGGGCGCGGGCGAAAGCCTGAACGAGAAGATCCTCCGCCCCGCCAGCGATCCCTTCCAGCCCACCGGCGGGTTGCGGCGCATGGCCGGATCGCTCGGCACAGCCTGTATGAAGGTCTCTGCCGTGGCGCCCGAACACCACATCATTGAGGCTCCGGCGCGGGTGTTTGCGGATCAGAACGAGGTGAAAGCCGCGTTCAAAGCCGGAGAACTGACCGACGATGTGATCGTTGTCGTCCGTTTCCAAGGGCCAAAGGCCAATGGCATGCCTGAATTACACAGCCTCACGCCGCTTTTGTCGATCCTTCAGGGGCGCGGCCAGAAGGTGGCGCTGGTTACTGATGGGCGCATGTCGGGTGCGTCGGGCAAGGTGCCTGCGGCGATCCACGTCAGCCCCGAGGCGGTCGACGGCGGCCCCATCGCGCGGGTGCAGAATGGCGATATGCTGCGGGTTGACGCGGTGGCGGGTACGCTTGACGTGCTGGCCGAAGGGTTTGATGAACGTCCCAGCGTCACCGCCGATCTTTCTGCTTATCATGCCGGGACGGGGCGCGAGTTGTTCGCTATGTTCCGCAATACAGTCGGTTCTGCTACCACCGGCGCAACCATTTTTGGAGGCTGATTCATGACCCTTTCTGCAAAAGACGCCAGCCGTCGCACCCGAGAAATCTGTGCGCTTGCGCCGATCGTGCCCGTGCTGGTGATCGAAGATGTCGCCCACGCCCGGCCACTGGCCGAGGCGCTGGTCGCCGGAGGGTTGCCTGCGTTGGAAGTGACCCTGCGCACGCCTGCCGCACTTGATGCGATTGCAGCCATGGCAGAGGTCGCGGGCGGTCATGTGGGCGCGGGAACCCTGATCACCCCCGAAGATGTGCGGGCGGCGAAACGGGCGGGGGCGACCTTTGGCGTTTCACCCGGTGCCACCGACGCGCTGATCGCCGCTTGCGAAGAAGAAGACCTGCCACTGCTGGCCGGTGCCGCCACGGCGACCGAGGCGATGCGGCTTCTGGAACGTGGCTATGACATGCTGAAATTCTTTCCTGCCGAAGCCTCGGGCGGAGCGCCCGCACTGAAAGCCATCGGCGCGCCGTTGCCTCAGATCACTTTCTGTCCGACTGGCGGTGTCAGCCCCGATAATGTTGAAAGCTACTTGAGCCTGCCCAATGTGCTCTGCGCGGGCGGCAGCTGGGTGGCTCCGAAAAAGCTGATCGACGCACAGGATTGGGCTGCCATCGAAGCGCTTGCCCGCGCGGCGGCGCAATCAGGCAAGCAGGCCGGATAACAACTCGCAGCTACGGAGCCTGTCGCTAACAAAGCACCGCGCTTGCGCGTGGCGAGAACTTGTCATTATATTGACTAAAGTTTACGCGAGACGGGTTTCGTCAAGTGGGGGTAAGATGGGCCGGCAAAAGATCCGCAATATGGAAGAGTTCGCCGCCGTCAGTGGCATCTCTCGGCCTACGCTGTCGAAATACTTCAACGATGCCGACAGCGTGCGTCGCTCTACTCGGGAGCGGATCGAGGTGGCGCTGAGCCAGTATGATTACCGCCCCAACGTTTACGCTGTGAACCAGAACCGCCGCAAAACCCGAAACATCGGCGTCGTGGTGCCCAACCTCGCTGACCCGTTTTTTTCAGAGATTGGCCGTGAGGTGGAACTGGCCTGTCTGGCGGCAGGGTATAGCCCTATCCTGCTCAGTTCACACGGCAAGCCAGCACAGGAGCGGGCCAATCTCGACTCGCTTCGGGCGCTCAAACCGGCGGGCGTGCTGTTGGCCCCATTTGGCAAAGCCTCGGACCGGGGGGCGATCGAGCGCTTTTGCAAAGATGTGCCAGTGGTGACCTTTGACGCGAATGTCGAAGGCGTGTGTGAGGCCTTTGCGGGTACGGATAACTTTCAAAGCGTGGAACTGATCGTCGAATACCTCTGCCGCAGTGGCGAACCGCCTTGTTTCTTTGAGATGAAGACCCCCAGCAACCCGAACGCCAACAAGCGCCGCCAAGCCTATCTTGAGGCAATGGAACGTCACGGTTTTGCCCCGCATATCCATCAGGTGCCGGGCGAGGGATGGAATTTTGAAGAGATCGGCGCGACCGAAGGCGGAAAGCTGATTTCGGCGAGAGCGTTCGAGACGGATACGGTGCTGTGCTCTAACGACCGTCTGGCGATTGGGATGCTGTCAGCCGCCTATGAGCTAGGGGTGCGGGTCGGTCACGGCAAAGATTGCGCCATGCGGATCGCGGGGCAGGATGACCACCCATTCTCGCGCTACACCTGCCCGCCTCTGACCACCATCGCGCAGGATTACGGCGCTATCGCGAATCGCGCGGCAAGCACGTTGTTCCGCATTATTGAAAGCGAAACCCGCCTGACCGAGCGCGAAGAAACGCTGTTTGATGGCAAATTGGTGATGCGCGCCTCGGCGTAAGTCATTGAGTTCGCAAGTTGCTCAGAAAATAGTTATCGCGCGTAAAATTTAATTTGACTGCGCGTTATGTGGGCCGTTAGTCTCATTCCATCATCTGTAGAGGGAGGAACTATTGATGTTCTCGAATAAATCATTGCACGCTGCGACGGCCCTGTCCCTGATCATGGGCGGCGGCGCTTTTGCTGAGACGATCACCATCGCCACCGTGAACAACGGCGACATGATCCGGATGCAAGGCTACACCGACAAATTCACAGAAGAGACCGGCCACGAAGTGGAGTGGGTCACGTTGGAAGAGAACGTGCTGCGCCAGCGCGTCACCACCGACATCTCGACCAAGGGCGGTTCTTTCGACATCATGACCATCGGCATGTATGAAACGCCGATCTGGGGTGCAAACGGCTGGCTGGTGCCGCTGGACAACCTGAGCGAAGACTATGACGCGGACGATATCCTGCCCGCCATGGCCGGTGGTCTGAGCCACGAAGGCACGCTTTACGCGGCACCTTTCTATGGCGAAAGCTCCATGATCATGTACCGCACTGATCTGATGGAAAAAGCCGGCATGGAAATGCCGAAAGACCCGACTTGGGAATTCATCCGCGAAGCCGCCGCCGCCATGACCGATCGTGAAAACGACATCAACGGCATCTGCCTGCGCGGCAAGGCCGGTTGGGGTGAAGGCGGCGCGCTGATCACGGCGATGTCCAACTCCTTTGGCGCACGCTGGTTCGACGAGGACTGGAACGCCCAGTTCGACACCGAGGCTTGGGCCAACACGATCAACTTCTACAAAGACCTGATGGATGAGAGCGGCCCTGCGGGCTACGCCTCTAACGGTTTCAACGAAAACCTGTCGCTGTTCCAACAGGGCAAATGCGGCATGTGGATCGACGCCACAGTGGCGGCGTCCTTCGTGACCAATGCCGATGATTCCACCGTGGCCGACCAGGTTGGTTTCGCGCTGGCACCGGACACAGGTCTTGGCAAACGTTCCAACTGGCTCTGGGCATGGGCGCTGGCGATCCCGGCGGGCACTCAGAAAGAAGATGCCGCGAAAGAGTTCATCGAATGGGCCACCTCGAAAGACTACATTGAGCTGGTTGCCGAGAACGAAGGTTGGGCCAACGTTCCTCCCGGCGCGCGTAAGTCGCTCTATGAGAACCCTGAGTACCAAAAAGTGCCTTTCGCACAGATGACGCTCGACTCGATCCTGTCGGCTGATCCTGAGAACTCCACCGTTGATCCGACGCCTTACGTCGGCGTTCAGTTCGCCGCGATCCCAGAGTTTGCAGGCATCGCGACCGACGTGAGCCAAGAGTTCTCTGCCGCCTATGCCGGTCAGCAGACCGTCGAAGAGGCACTTGAGAAGGCACAGGACCTGACCAACGACGCAATGGAAGCTGCTGGCTACCGCTAAGCCGCCGCTTCTCCGGCACAAAGGGCGGCGGACACCGCCGCCCTTTTCCGCCCCACCACCAAATATGATACCCTTCACCTAAACGCGGCATCCGCCGCCTGCAGAGGAGATGTGCCCGATGGCTACCCAACATTCCCGATCAGCGGCACGCCTGATGATGGCCCCTGCGGTGGTCTTGCTCCTTGGATGGATGCTCATCCCGCTGACCATGACGCTCTATTTTTCCTTCAAGAAATACCTGCCGATGCGCGGCGGTGATCTGGGCTGGGTGGGGTTCGACAACTACGTACGTTTCGTCACCTCGAGCGCCTTCTGGCCCTCGGTGATGACCACGCTGATTATCGTCGGCGGTGTGCTGGCGATCACGGTTGGCTTGGGCATCTTGCTCGCCATCCTGTTGAACCAGCCGATGTGGGGGCAGGGCTTTGTCCGCATCCTCGTTATCGCGCCCTTCTTTGTTATGCCCACCGTTTCGGCGCTGGTGTGGAAGAACATGTTCATGGACCCAAACTATGGCCTGTTCGCGCATCTGTGGGAGTTCTTCGGCGCGACCCCGGTGCAATGGATGAGCCAAGCGTCGCTGTCGTCTATCGTAATCATCGTATCGTGGCAGTGGCTGCCCTTTGCGACGCTGATCCTGCTGACCGCGATCCAATCGCTCGACCGCGAGCAGCTGGACGCCGCCGAGATGGACGGCGCCCCCGCCACCAAACGTTTCGCCTATATCACCCTGCCGCATCTGGGCCGCGCGATCACCGTGGTGATCTTGATCCAGACGATCTTTCTCTTGTCGATCTTTGCGGAGATTTTCGTGACCACAGGCGGTGCCTTTGGGACCAAAACACTGACCTATCTCATCTTCCAGCGGGTGCTGGAAAGCCAGAACATCGGCCTCGGATCGGCAGGCGGTGTCTATGCAATCATTCTCGCCAACATCGTTGCCATCTTCCTGATGCGCATCGTCGGCAAGAACCTGGACGCCTGAGGAGGAGACATCATGGCACGCGCAGTCACCAGACAACGCAAGATCGTCAACACGGCCCTCGCATGGGGCATCGGTTTCCTGATCTTCTTCCCCATTCTTTGGACCATCCTCACCAGCTTCAAGACCGAAGCGCAGGCCATCGCCGATCCGCCGATCTTCCTCGGCTTTGATTGGACGCTGGCCAACTACGAGGCGGTTCTGGAGCGGTCCAACTACGGGCGGTTCTTGTGGAACTCGATCATCATCGCCGGGGGC
Organism: Sulfitobacter sp. DSM 110093; assembly: GCF_022788715.1. Classification (NCBI taxonomy): domain Bacteria; kingdom Pseudomonadati; phylum Pseudomonadota; class Alphaproteobacteria; order Rhodobacterales; family Roseobacteraceae; genus Sulfitobacter; species Sulfitobacter sp. DSM 110093. The sequence goes on along the minus strand of NZ_CP085167.1, from coordinate 2,905,589 downwards.
TCAACCGTCCTTGGCATCCTGATCGCGGTGCCCGCCGCATGGTCGATGGCCTTTGTGCCCGGCAAGCGGACCAAGGATATCCTGCTTTGGATGCTCTCGACCAAGATGCTGCCAGCGGTCGGCGTGCTCTACCCGATCTACCTGCTCTGCATCCAGTTTGGGGTACTCGACAGCAAGATCGCTTTGGTCATCATCTTGATGCTCATCAACCTGCCGATCATCGTCTGGATGCTTTATACCTACTTCCGCGAAATCCCCGGCGAGATCTTGGAAGCGGCACGGATGGATGGGGCAAGCCTGCGTGAAGAGGTGCTTTACGTCCTCACGCCCATGGCGATCCCCGGCATTGCCTCCACCTTGCTGCTGAACTTCATCCTCGCATGGAACGAAGCCTTCTGGACGCTCAACCTCACCGCGGCCAAAGCGGCACCGCTCACGGCCTTCATCGCGAGCTATTCCAGCCCCGAAGGCCTTTTCTACGCCAAGCTCAGCGCGGCCTCCACCATGGCCATCGCGCCAATCCTCATCCTCGGCTGGTTCAGCCAGAAACAACTCGTCAGCGGCCTGACTTTCGGCGCAGTCAAGTAAGCAAGGGACAGTCACATGGGACAAATTAAACTCAATCAGGTTTCCAAAAGCTTCGGCGATGTGGAAGTCATTCCGCCCCTTGATCTGACCATCGAAGACGGCGAATTCACCGTCTTCGTCGGCCCCTCGGGCTGCGGGAAATCGACACTGCTGCGGCTGATTGCGGGGTTGGAGGATATCACCTCGGGCCATATCGACATCGACGGCACGGATGCGACCCATGTGCCGCCCGCGAAACGCGGTCTGGCGATGGTGTTCCAATCCTACGCGCTTTATCCGCATATGTCGGTGCGCAAGAACATCGCCTTTCCGATGAAGATGGCCGGGCTGTCCGTGGATGAGCAGAACCGCCGGATTGAAGCGGCTGCGAAGGCGCTGAACCTGACCGACTATCTTGATCGTCGTCCGGGCCAACTGTCTGGCGGTCAGCGCCAGCGGGTCGCCATTGGCCGTGCCATTGTGCGGGAGCCTTCGGCGTTCCTGTTCGACGAGCCGCTGTCGAACCTCGATGCCGCGCTGCGGGTGGGGATGCGTCTGGAGATCAGCGAGCTGCACAAGCGGCTGGCGACAACGATGATCTACGTCACCCACGATCAGGTCGAAGCGATGACCATGGCCGACAAGATCGTCGTTCTGCGCGCGGGCTATATCGAACAGGTCGGCACCCCGCTTGAGCTTTACTACAAGCCGCGCAACGAGTTCGTCGCCGGGTTTATCGGGTCGCCCAAGATGAACCTCATCAAAGGCGCCGAAGCCGAAGCCCGCGGCGCGCCGACCATCGGTATACGGCCCGAGCATTTTGACGTGTCCACCACCGAGGGCGCGTGGGAAGGCACCATCGGCGTGGCCGAGCATCTGGGCTCTGACACCTTCTTGCACATCCACGGCGTTGCGGGCTGTGACCCGATGACCGTGCGTGTGGACGGGGAGTTGTCGGTCAAACATGGCGACCGGATTTTCCTCACCCCGCAGGCGGACAAGCTGCACCGGTTCGACGCACAGGGCCTTCGGGTCGAGTGATGCAAGCGACAGGAACGACAGGCCGACCCCCGCACCCTTTCCCCGGTGCGCGGCCCTACAAGGATGTGGATCATGGATAAATTGGTAGACCTCTCAAACGCGACGCTCGGTGATCTCGACATAGCACACCCCACCTATGATCGCAGCGCCCTGACCCCCGGCATCGTGCATATCGGCGTCGGCAATTTCCACCGCGCGCATCAGGCGTGGTATCTGCACCGTTTGATGCAGGACGGGCAGGCGCATGACTGGGCGATCCTCGGCGCCGGCGTGCGCCCCTATGATGCGGCGATGCGCGAGAAGCTCTTGGCGCAGGACTGTCTGACGACGCTGATCGAACTCGACCCCGCGCAGACCTCGGCCGAGGTTGTGGGCTCCATGATCGACTACCTGCCGATCGAAGAAGGCAACGGCGCGTTGATCCGCGCCATGGCCGATCCGGCCATTCGCATCGTCGGGCTGACGGTGACCGAAAGCGGCTATTACATTGATCCGGTGAGCAAAGGCTTTGATGCCGCTCACGCCGATATCGTCCATGACGCGGCCAATCCTGAAACCCCGCGCACGGCCTTTGGGGCCATTGTCGCCGCACTCCGTTTGCGGCGCGATGCGGGGCAGGGGCCGTTCACCGGGCTCAGCTGCGACAACCTGCAAGGCAATGGTGATATTCTGCGCCAAGCGGTCGTTTCCCTCGCGCAGCTGTCCGACCCGGCGCTGGCCGATTGGATCGAAGCGAACGGCAGTTTCCCCAACTCCATGGTCGATTGCATCGCCCCGGCCACCGGCCCTGCCGAGATTGCGCAGGCGCGGGAGTTTGGCGTGAACGACGCCGCCCCCGTCACGCATGAAGCCTTCCGCCAATGGGTGATCGAAGACGACTTCTGCGCAGGCCGCCCGGATTGGGATCAGGTGGGGGCCACCTTCTCGGACGATGTGCATGACTATGAAAAGATGAAGATCCGTATCCTCAACGCGGGCCATCAGGTTTTGGCCAATGTCGGTGAGGTGCTGGGGATTGAGACGATTTCGGCCACCATGGCGCATCCGGCGATCCGCGGGATGTTCCACCGCGTGCAGGCCGAAGAGATCACCCAGACGGTCGCCCCGGTGCCGGGCATGACGCCACTGGCATACCTCGATCTGATCGAACAGCGCTTCTCGAACCCGCGCATCGTCGACACCACCCGCCGCGTCGCCTTTGACGGCTCGGCACGGCACACGGGGTTCGTTTTGCCAATCCTGCGGGATCAACTCGCAGCGGGGCGTTCAGTCAGTGGCTTGGCCTTGGTCGAGGCGCTTTGGGCGCGGATGTGTGCGGGCACGCGTGAAAACGGCAGTGAGATCGTAGCGAATGATCCGATCTGGGACGCATTGCAATCCATCGCGCAGGCCGCGCGGGAGCGGCCCGAAGCTTGGCTAGAGCAAGACCGCATCTATGGCGATCTGGCGCAGGCCGAAGCCTTCCGTGATGCTTTTGTCGCTTGGCTCACGCTGATCTGGGACGCGGGCGCAGTCGCGGCGATGAACGCCTATACGCAGGTCGATCAAAGCAACGGTCGCGCAAGCAAAGCAGGGTGACCCCCAATTAGCTCTGGTCGGGTTTCAAGAACCCGACCAGCAGCGCCGACAGTGCCACCATGATCGCCGCGGCCCCCAGCATCAGGGGCAGCCCGCCGATCTGATAGCTCAGGCCCGACATCAACGTGCCCAACAGCCGCCCGGCCGCATTGGCCATGTAGTAGAACCCCACATCCATCGTCACCCGCTCGGCCTTGGTGAAAGACAGGATGAGGTAGGAGTGCAGGGACGAGTTCACCGCAAAGACCGCGCCAAAGGCCAGCAGGCCAATGACCAACATCGCGGTGAGCCATGTTTGCGGTCCGTCGCTGAACAGGGCGGCCAGCGTCAGCGCCGCAGGCACGGCGGCAAGTGACCATGCCCATCCTTTCGCGGCTGAGATCAGGGCCTCCGCCGGGCGGGATTTCGCGCGGAGCAGGCGTGGGGCGTAGATCTGCACCATGCCGTAGAGGATCACCCAGACCGCCATGAATGTGCCGATCATGAAAAAGGCCGCGCGGTTGCTTTCCTCCGTGCCGTCCGACAGGACCGCGTAGAAGTAGATGGGAATGCCCACCACAAACCAAACATCCCGCGCGCCGAACAGAAACACCCGCGCCGCGCTGAGCCAGTTCACATTGGCGGATTTGGAGAAGACCTCAGAAAACTTCGCCCCCTTGCGCCCCTTGGGCAGGCCGGGCGGCATGGCGGTCAGCACGGCGATCAGGATCAGCGCAAGGATCGCTGCCATGCCGAGCACCGCCCAGACAAAGCCGAGCGTCGCCAGCAACGCCGCGCCGATCAGAAAACCGAGACCCTTAACCATGTTCTTGGAGCCCGTCAGCAGCGCCACCCAGCGAAACAGCCCGCCATCCTCAGCCGGGGCCAGCAGTTTGACGGCGGATTTCGACGACATCTTGGCCAAATCCTTGGCCACGCCGCTGGCACCCTGCACCAGCATGACGAAAACAACCGAAGCACTGACCGCCCAAGACGGATCAAGCTGCGCCAGCGCCAGCAGCGCCACGATCTGCAAGCCCAGCCCGGCATAGAGCGTCGAGGCCAGCCCGAACCGCGCCGCGATCCAGCCCGCGCAGAGGTTGGTGACAACGCCCGCGATCTCATAAAGCACAAAGAGATAGGCCAGTTGCACCGGCGAAAAGCCAAGCCGGTGGAAATGCAGCAGTACCAACATGCGCAACGCGCCATCGGTCAGCATGAAAGCCCAATAGGCCGCCGTGACCGCGATATAGGCCGAAAGCCCCTCGGGGCGGGTCGCGCTCTGGCTCACAGGCTTGCCCCGACCATCAGCGCTACATCGACCAAACGGTGCGCATAGCCCATTTCATTGTCGTACCACGCATAGATTTTCACCTGCGTGCCGTTCACCACCATGGTTGAGGGCGCGTCGATGATGCTTGAACGGGTATCATTGGTATAATCGGTCGAGACCAGCGGGCGTTCTTCATAGCCTAGGATGTCTTTCAATTCCCCTTCGGCGGCGGCTTTGAACAGGGCGTTTACCTCTTCGACAGTCGTCTCACGCTCCACCTCGAAGACGCAATCGGTCAGCGAGGCGTTGAGCAGCGGCACCCGCACCGCATGGCCATTCAAACGGCCTTTGAGTTCGGGATAGATCAGTGTGATCGCCGTGGCGCTGCCGGTGGTCGTCGGGATCAGCGAGTTCAGGGCCGAGCGTGCGCGGCGCAGGTCTTTGGCAGGGCGGTCGACGATGGTTTGCGTGTTGGTCACATCGTGGATCGTGGTGATGGAACCGTGTTTGATTTTCATCGCCTCATGGATCACCTTCACCACGGGGGCGAGGCAGTTGGTCGTGCAGCTTGCCGCCGTGACGATCCGGTGCCTTGCGGGATCATAAACGCCATCGTTGACGCCATAGACGATATTCGCCGCATCAACGTCTTTTACCGGGGCCGAGATCACGACCTTCTTCATCCCCGCCTCGAAATAGGGGGCGAGTTTGGCCTCGGTTTTGAAAGCCCCGGTACAGTCGATCACCACATCCACACCGTCGAGCGGCAGCGCGCTGAGGTCGCGGGTGCCGATGAAGGGCAGGCGGGTGCCGTTGATGCTCACGCTGTCGGCATCATGGGCGAAATCCGCCTGCCAGCGCCCGTGCACCGTGTCGAACTCCAGCAGATGTGCGTGCATCTCTGGGTCGCCCACTGCGTCGTTGATCCAGGCGATATCTGCGCCCTGATCCAGCAGGGGTTTCAGGGCGAGCTTGCCGATGCGGCCAAGGCCGTTGATGGCATAGACGGTCATGCGGAGAATCCTTCTTTGTCGGTTTGGCCCGCGTCATCGAGCGCTTTTTGCAGCGAAATACGGTCGAGCGAGGTCAGCGGCAGGCTGGTAAAGCCCAACATTCGGTTGCGCAGGGTGCCATAGGCTTGTTGAAAGGCGAGGCTCTTTTCGGCATCGGATCCTTCGACCTTGACCGGATCGGGCAGGCCCCAATGCGCGGTGATCGGCTGGCCCGGCCAAGTGGGGCATTCTTCGTTGGCCGCCTGATTGCAAACGGTAAATACAAAATCGAACGCCGGGGCATCTTCGGCTTGGAATTCTGACACGTTTTTTGAGCGCAGTTGCGATACGTCATGGCCCTTCTGCTTAAGGACTTCCACCGCGTAGGGGTTCAATTGTGACTGCGGCCGGGTGCCTGCGGAATAGACATTGAAACGGTCCTCAGCGAGATCGCGTAAGATGCTTTCGGCAAAGATCGAGCGGGCAGAATTGCCGGTGCAGATGAACAGGACATTGAATTTTCTGTCAGTCATGAGAGCATTTCCATGTATGGAGGGGGTGGTGTTAGGGGTGCAAATCTCGGGCCGTCCACGGCAGCAGTCGATCAGTAGATAATTGATCGTGTCACGGGCGGCAGTCAGATCAACCGCATAGCGCAGGGAGGTGCCGACACGTTCCTGAGTGACCAAACCAACCTGCATAAGCGCGCCGACATAGGTTGAAAGGGTGTTGGGTTTCAGCCCAAGCGCCTGTGCCAATTCGGTTGCGGGAACGCGGTCGGGATAGCGGCGCATGAGCAGCCGAAACAGCGCGAGCCGCTGCGGGTGGCCAAGGGTGGCAAGGCGATTGGGGATCTCTTGTTCCATAATTCATGAATTACGGAATTAGGCGCAATTTTGCAAGTGAAGTTTTTGTAACCGGGATGTTCGGCACAGTGGGCGAAACGCTGGGGCGTCGCGTCGATTCATCGGACCCTATAATTTCTACCAGCTTTACAAATGCGAACTGCCGCGATCAGTCAAGATGCGCCAAAAATTTAATCAAATTATAACAAATGCTTGGGGTTCTGATGCGCGAATCTTGTTATTCGGGTTTGTGGCTGCACTGAATGGAAGCCACATAAGACCTGCGCGCTACGGCTGACGCGACCTTTCAGCAGGGCCTGCCATTTGGCCCTGTCGCGGTCCTCGCCCTGAAAATCGCGCCCCTGTCCGGTGTTTTGGACAATTGTGTTTTTGTAGGGGGTGTCAGATTTTCGGGCGGGGGTCGTTCTAACCTACCGTGCCGCTTATTCCATGCAGCCTGCAGCCACCCGTCGCTTACAAGAAATGCGCGCGTTTGACCTTAGGTAATGGAGTCAAAATTGCAACGCTTTGTTCGGTTTCCCGTATTTCGGGAAATCAATTGCCGCTCGGCATGTTCCCTCATCGGTTGAGGCACCCTAAGAAGAACGCTCAATCTTTAATCAAAACAATATCTGAGCGCCGCCCTATGGTGACCCCACTTTCCGACCGCTATCTCGCATTGAAAGAACAACGACCAGACATCAAACCAGACGAAATGTTGCAGGTTTTGGCACAGGACATGGGGCTGAATAACCTGTCCTATCTGGGGTTTCATAATACGAACCCGGGCGACAGCGATCCGGTTATTCATTCAACCTACGACACCGCTTGGCTGACCCGCTATCAAGAGGAAAACTATCACCTTATTGATCCGGTGGTGGACAGATCGCTTGAAGGCACCTTGCCCGTCGACTGGACCGAACTTCCAAAGGTTGACCGGATGACCCGCAACTTCTTTGGGGAGGCGATGGAGTTCGGCGTGCGGCAAAACGGTGTGTCGATCCCCATTCGGGACCATGCGCATGGCAAGGCGGTGCTGACGTTGAACTCTGACCTGCGCATTCACGAATGGCGCAAATACAAGCGCGGGATCATTGCCGATGCGATCTATCTGGGCTGCCTGATTCAAAGCGATATGGTGGCCAGTATCGGCAAGGGGCAGCCCGCACCGAGGCTAAGCAATCGCGAGAAAGAAGTGCTGAAATGGGCGGCGGTGGGCAAAACCGCGTGGGAGACGGCGCAGGTAATGACCGTGTCCAACAGCACGGTGAATCACCACCTCTATAACGCCTGCGCCAAACTGGACGTGACCAATAAAACCCATGCGGTTGCCAAGGCGATCCGGGCGCAGATCATTACGATCTGACCTCAACCTGTCTTTGCATCAAACCGCCCTTCGCGGTAAGCCGCCGCCAGCATAGGAGAGCAACATGGAACTGCGCGACAAACGTATTTTGGTTACCGGCGGAAGCGACGGGATTGGGCGGCACATTTGCCTGAAACTAGCAGAGACTGGCGCGCGGCTGGCCATTCTGGGCCGCGATGAGGTTCGGCTGCAAGCTGTCGCCGATGCCTGCAAAGCCGCAGGCGCGCCGGATGCGGTGGGGCTGGTGTGCGATCTGCAAGACCCGTCTGCTATTGCCCGGACCGCCTCAGAGGTGGTGGCACGCTTTGGCGGGCTTGATATCCTGATCAACAACGCAGGAATTTGGCACAAAGCCGGGCCGCTCGACACGATCGCGCCCGAAATGCTGCAAGCCACGGTGCAAACCAATTTGACGGGGTTGATGCAAATGACACAGGCAGCTCTGCCTGCGCTGCGCGACAATGACGAAGCGATCATCCTGAATGTCGTGTCAAAATCCGGTGTCGTGGCGCAGGCCGGGCAGTCGGTCTACACGGCCACGAAATACGGCGTGCGCGGTTTTACCGAAGTGCTGAAGGCTGACGAGGAAAATACCGGCGTGCGGGTTGGCGGGCTTTACCAGTCTGGCACCAATACCGGCATGTTTGCCAAAGCCGGAGAAGACGTGCCGAACCATATCTTTACTGAACCGGATGATCTGGCCGATGTGGTGGTCTTTGTCCTGTCACGCCCGCCGAAACTGTGGATTCACGACATACGTATTGAACTGTAGGCGGGGCAGGGGCCGTCAGGCCGTTTGCTGCAGCGTGCCTTCGTCACCTTGGGGCGCTGGATTGTTTTCGGCCCCGATGCCAAACTCGACATGAAAGGTCGATCCAACGCCGACTTCGCTTTCGTAAAATAAGTCTCCCGCCATCTGCCGCGCCAGTTGGCGGGAGATATGCAGCCCTAGGCCGGACCCTTGGGTTGATTTTTGACCGTCGTCATCCAGCTGCCCAAAGCGGCCAAAGACCCGTTCTTCCATCCCCTCAGGAATGCCGCGCCCCTTGTCTGAAATAGAGATCCGCACCCGGCCATTATTCGTGGTCAGTGTACCCTCAACAGTGGCGCCCACATTTGAGAATTTCACCGCATTGGAGACCAGATTATCGACCACTTGCCGGATGGCAAAGGCATCGCCCAAGACCACGGCGGGCTGGCCCAGTTTGCCGATATCAAGCCGCACGCCGCGCTCATGGGCGTACATGCGGTTTTCCTCAATGCTCTCTTTCAGCAGGGCAGGCAGATCGACGGGCAGCCATTCAAGCGACAACGCCTGTACCTCAAGTTTTTGCACCAATAGGATATTGTCCACCAATCGTGACAGGCGCACCCCATTGCGATGGGCGATATCCAAGGACGACCGCAGCGGCCCTTTGACCTCGCCCAACTTCCCGCTCAGCGCCAATGCCAATCCCCCCTTCAACGAGGTCAGCGGCGTGCGCAGTTCATGGCTCACGACAGAGATGAATTCATCCTTGGCGCGGTTGGCTTCATCGGCCTCTTTCAGGGCTTTCTCAAGCGCTGTTGTGGTGGCGATCTGCTTGGTTACATCGACAAAAGTAACGCTCCAGCCGATGGCCGGACCTGCGGGGGCGAGTGGGTTTTCGATGGGGTGAATGCGTGGCTCATAGAGGCGTCCATTACAGGTGATATGGGACGCACCGACGTCGTTGGTCTGCGCCTCGATTCCGGCGATCAGGTCCGTCGCGAATTCCGGTTCAGACAATAGCCCGCTGCGTTTCGCCGCCGCGTTCGAGCGGACAATATGGCGCCGTGCATCAAGCAGGATCAGCGGCTCGCTCATCGTGTCAAACAGGGTCGATTGCCCAACCGAGGGCATGTCCATGGTCTTGTTCGTCACCAGCAGCCACGAGAAGGCTAATATCCCCAAGGTGAACATGAAGGCCGTCGGGTCCAGCCCCAACACCGTGAAACCAAAGAAGGCATAGGCCGCGTTTGCTGCCAATGGGGTAAGGGTGATGACCAGCAGCATCGTCAACAGTGGCCAGGCGGCCCGCTTGGCGCGGGAAAATGCGCGGCCCAGCCAGACCAAGGTCGCCATGACAAAGCAGTAAAGCACGGCTAGGATCAGGAAATATCCCGGTCCATGCAAAAAGGTAATCTGATCCCCATCCGGCGGGATCGCCGTTTCTGCCGTATAGACCAGATGATGCCAGTCATTCGTCGCCGCGAGGCCAAATGCACCCAGCGGTATAGCGATAAGGGCCAAAAGGCTCAGCCGCCCCCGCGCGCGGTTCGAAGGACCGACATAGTCGAAGATAAAGAATGACCATGCGACCGGAACTAAACCATGCCCCAACCAAGCCAATTGCGCTTGCCGCATCTGGCATTGATAGGGTGTTGTCGCGGCTTCGGCCCCTACCATCATCAAGGTCCAGATCATGCCGACGAATGTCAGCGCATAGTAAACCTTGGCTTGGAATTTTTGAAACTTAAGCGTCCAAAGCGCGACTGCTGCGGCGATCAAGCTGACGGCGAGCACGGTCCAGTAGACCGGGTCAAGCATCAGCCCTTGAAAACACGTTAGCATGGCGAAAAGACCTATGAGCTAAATACATTGTGCGCAGATCAGCATGAAAATGCGGCGCAAGTTTGGCAGACTAGTGGCGTATTGTGGCAGGTCAATGCAACCCTTGGATGTTAAGCAAGGGGGGTGGCTTGTTAATTATCGAGGGTTTGGCGCTTGAGTCAGCCATCAGAGATGTCCTTATAAGGCGGCTCAACGCGAAAATTTGCGACATTCTTGAGGTGGGGCGCTAGAGATTTCGGCGCTGCGTAAGATCAAGCTTATATGCGGGCTTAGAAAGCGCATAGGCGTCTAGCCAAGGTGTGGGTGGATCAATGGCCACAGCGCTAGCCCGGAATCGCGATGCACGAGCCGGGCCGAGCGAAAACCGATACTCGCTCTGGTTAGGTGAGATGAAAATACCGTTAAAAAGAGCGGTCTTTGACAACGTTTCGACGCATTCCTTCAGCAACACTTCCTTAATTATTTTGAGGTTAAAGAATGCTTACAGTCGCTCATTCTATGCATGGTGACCACGATATGACGCTGGTTCTGCTGGCGGCGCTTTTGTGCATTTTCGGCAGTTGGGTGTTCACAAACCTTTACCGGCATGCGCTAAGGCAGACGCCGCGTCAGGCCTTGCTGTGGTATTTTATGACCGCTGTCACCTCTGGTATTTCCGTTTGGTGCACACATTTCATCGCCATTCTGGCCTATCAGCCTGATGCTCCGGTAACCTTTGATCTGGGTCTGACGTTCGCATCGCTGGTGATCGCGATCCTTGGGTGTACACTGGGCATTCTGATCGCCGGGATGTTCCGCCTTTGGATGACAACCGTTATCGGCGGGGTGATCTTGGGGCTGGCGATCTCGGCCATGCACTACACTGGGATGGTCGCCTATCGGGTTGAAGGGATGATTCATTGGGATGAGAACTACCTCATCGCCTCAGTTATATTTGCCATGCTGTTTTCGACCTTCGCGTTATTCTTTGGCGCGCAGAACGGGAAATTTACCACGCTCAACATGACACTGACCTTTGGGGCGGCGATCATTGGGCTTCATTTTACCGGGATGGCTGCCTTTCATGTGACACCCACGAATTTGATGGCTGGGCACAGCAACCCTGCTGAGTTCAAGCTGCTGGCGCTTGTCATCGCAGGAACGGCGGCGCTGATCGTTCTTGGTGGGTTGTTCACCTATTTTATCGAGAACCGCACGCGGATGGAGAATATCCACGAGTTGCGTCAGGCGCGGGATGAAGCGCGCAATGCCAGCCGCGCTAAATCAGAGTTCATGAGCGTTCTAAGCCACGAGTTGCGCACGCCGCTGACCATTATCAACGGTTACGCGAGTTTTTTGACGAATCTCAAGGGGCATACGATAGCCAAGCTGAAACCGAATGAGCCGATCACCAAGGTTCACTTTGATGATTTGGGCGATCAGACAGAGCGTTACGGCGGCCGCATCAAATCGGCAGGCGATCACCTGCTAACGATCATCAATGAGCTTCTGGATTACACAAGTATTGAACTTAACTCGATCAAACTGAACAGAACCTCCTTTCAAGCTGGTGATTTGCTGGCCGAGCTGCAGGAGCAGTTTCAGGGCCTGGCGAGAGAGAAACAGTCGTCATTGGAAATTGAGTTTGATGAGTTCAACGTTTTCGCCGACCGTGGGCGCTGCAAGCAAATCTTGATTAACCTGCTTGGCAATGCGCTGAAATTCTCATCGGCCTCAAACATACGAATGCGCGCCAGAATGATCGGCGATACCTGCCGACTTGAGGTTGAGGACAATGGCTGCGGGATGCCGGCAGAAGACTTGGAACGGATTTTCCAAGCCTTTATCCAAGCTGAAACAGCGACCAAAAGCGCCGATGGGGGCACCGGTCTGGGCCTTGCGATCAGTAGAAAACTAGCCGCGGCACATGATGGCGAAATTGGCGTGGAAAGCACCGTTGGTGTTGGGACAAAGTTCACCGTTGATCTGCCGGAATGCGCTTCGGTTATCGTTGCGGAAAAAGCGCTCGCTGCGGCTTGAATGATCCAATCGGTCGAGGTTTGGGCCGATGAATTTCGGCCCTGACGGAGTGGGCTTCACAATCTGGTTGATAAGGCATTTCGTGAAGTTGCTGCCAGCCAGTGAAAGCACAATGCGGCGAAATCCGCGGCACAAAGTGGTGCCAAAGAAAATAGCTTTGTGCATTCGGGCTTTATGAAAAGTGGCGCTCCCTGAAGGATTCGAACCCTCGGCCTGCCGATTAGAAGTCGGCTGCTCTATCCAGCTGAGCTAAGGGAGCACTCGCCTGCTTATAGGGGCAAGCCTTAGCGCGCATCAAGAGGAACCCGACGCGGGCCGGGTGGGTTGGGCTATCATCTGATATAGAAACCAACGGAGGAAAGCCATGTATCTGCGCAATATCCTAATCGGGGCCACTTTGGCCGCCACTGGCGCCGCAGCGGTGCAGGCCGAAGGCCATATGCAAACGGCAGCAACCGCTCAGGTGGCCGGGAATTCTAATGATATTTCAGGCAGTGTTACACTAAACACGACCGCTTCGGGTCGGACATTGGTCAAGATCGATGTGACGGGCGTTCCGGCTGGAACTCATGGCGTCCATCTGCATGAAACTGGCGATTGTTCTGCGGAGGATTTCAAATCGGCAGGCGGTCATATCGCGGGCGATCATCAGCATGGCGTGCTTGTCGAAGGTGGGCCGCATCCGGGTGACATGCCGAATATGACTGTCGGTGATGATGGCGTGTTGAAGGCCGAAGTCTTTCTTGATCTGTTAGAAATTGACAGCATGATCAAAGACGATGACGGCGCGGCCTTTGTTATACACGACGGCTCGGATGACTATACATCTCAGCCAGCGGGTGACGCAGGATCGCGTATTGCTTGCGGTGTGTTTGAGGCATCTTGATTCGACTTGAAGCCTAGAGAACGCACAGCCTTGCCCCATGATTGGGGCAGGGTGGTTGAGGTTGAGATTTGGGATGTCGCAGGGTTGAGTAGGTTTCCCCGGTGCCATTTCCCGAAAAAACTCTGCCTTCGCAAAACTGAAGGTGAAGGAAGACCTATCTGACAAGGGTAAGAGGCCACAGTGCTGCGGATGAGAATCGAACTTTCGCACTCAGAGTGACGCGCAGCAACGAGCGTAAGTCGAGAGATCATCGCCAGCGCGACGAGTATCTTATATGACAAGACGGGTGTCTTATATGATGAAGTGTGGGGTTCATGGTGCTGCTGGAGAGAATCGAACTCTCGACCTCTCCCTTACCAAGGGAGTGCTCTACCTCTGAGCTACAGCAGCGCCGTGGGCGGGTGATTAGCCGCAATCGAAATGGGGCGCAACCCCTGATCTGGACGCTTCGTGCACCCTGCGCTAGATAGGCGGCATGGCAAAGCAAAACGCTTCAGAAAAGACCGCAAAAACACCGAGCGCTCGTGAGGCGCGGTTGAAGGCTGCGCTGAAGGCCAATATGGGCCGGCGCAAGGCGCAGGCGCGTGCGCGGGCCGAGGATGTGGCGCAGGATACAGGCAATGACCCCCAAGGGTCGGAAAAGGACAGCTGAACGATGGATTCGATTCTGGTCAGGGGCGGCGGCGAGCTGAACGGGCAAATTCCCATTGCGGGGGCCAAGAACGCCTGTCTGGCGCTGATGCCGGCGACGCTGCTGAGCGAAGAGCCGCTGACGCTGACCAACGCGCCCCGCCTGAGCGACATCCGAACAATGACCGAGCTGCTGCGTTCTTTGGGGGCCGAAGTGACCTCTATGCAAGACGGCAAGGTCATCACAATGGCCAGCCATGGTGAGATCAACACCCGCGCGGAATACGACATCGTGCGTAAGATGCGGGCGTCTAACCTTGTGCTGGGTCCGCTGCTGGCCCGTGAAGGCCATGCCGAAGTTTCCCTCCCCGGTGGCTGCGCCATTGGCGCGCGGCCGATGGATATCCACACCGATGGGCTGGCGAAGATGGGCGCAGAAATCGATCTGCGTGACGGCTATCTCTATGCCAAGGCTGAGGGCGGTAAGCTCAAGGGGGCGGTGATCGACTTCCCCTTCGCCTCGGTCGGTGCGACCGAGAATATCCTGATGGCCGCAACGCTGGCAAAAGGTACGACCGTCATCAACAACGCCGCGCGGGAGCCTGAGATCGTCGATCTCGCGGACTGTCTGCGGGCCATGGGCGCGCAGATTGAAGGTGACGGCACACCGAGCATTACCATTCAGGGCGTCGACAGCCTGCATGGGGCGACCCACAAGGTGGTGACCGACCGTATCGAATTGGGCACCTATATGCTTGCCCCTGCCTTTTGCGGCGGGGAAGTCGAACTGCTGGGTGGGCGGATCGACTTGTTGCAGGCCTTCTGTGAAAAGCTCGACGCGGCAGGGATTGAAGTGACTGAGACCGAAGCAGGCCTCAAGGTCGCGCGGCGCAACGGGCGCATCTCGGCGGTGGATGTCACGACCGAGCCTTTCCCCGGCTTCCCCACCGATCTTCAGGCGCAGATGATGGCCCTGCTCTGCACGGCGGAAGGGACCTCCGTGTTGGAGGAAAAGATTTTCGAGAATCGCTTTATGCATGCGCCGGAACTGATTCGCATGGGAGCAAAGATTGACGTGCATGGCGGCACGGCCAAGGTCACCGGGGTTGAAAAGCTCAAAGGCGCGCCGGTGATGGCGACCGATCTGCGGGCCTCCATCTCGCTCATCCTTGCCGGGCTGGCCGCCACAGGAGAGACCACGGTAAGCCGGGTCTACCACCTTGATCGCGGCTATGAGCATGTGGTGTCGAAATTGCGCGGCGTGGGTGCGGATATCGAAAGGATCAGCGGCAAATGACCGAAGATGCACGTTTCGAAGACGGTCGCGAAGCACCCCTGAACCTCGGCGCATTGGATGCCGAGGATCTGACGGTGATTGCGTCACTTACGCAAGACGCGGTGTTCCCCGCCTCTGAGATGCGCTGGCATCGCACCGGAGCGCGCTTTGCCTTGCTGCTGAACCGCTTGCGGCACGAAGACACGGGCGCTGCACGGCACGCGCCTGAACGTGTGCAATCAATACTGATGTTCAACAATGTGCAGCGTGTGGCGAGCCAAGGCGTGCCCAAGGGCGATGCTGATACGATCCTATCGCTGCTCGACATCACTTTTGAGGAAAGCGACGCACCGTCGGGCCATGTCACGCTGACATTGGCCGGGGATGGCGCTATTCGCTTGGAAGTCGAAGCGCTGGAAGTGACCCTCAAGGACGTGACGCGCCCCTATGTCGCCCCCTCCAAGAAACGGCCCGTTCACCCTGAGTGACATCCCGTCACGGTGGCAAGGATCGCGAGATGCCTGAACTTAAACAGAATAGATTTACCCGGGGTCGTCTGACCGCTTTACTGACAGAGGTGTCCGGCTGGGCGCTGATCCTGTTGGGGGTTGCGGTCGGCGCGGCGCAGTTGCTTGTGTCTCTATCGGTCGCCACGCTGGTCGTGCCCCTTGCCCTGATCTCGGGCGGTTTGTCGGCCATTCTTGTGGCGCAAGTGGCGCGGGCCATCTTTGACAACGCCCAAGACACCCGCGCTATGCGGCTTGCGCAGCGCTCCGCCCCCGGTGCTGCCGTCAAAACCTCGGGCCTGCGTACCGAACCCAGTCTGCGCCGTCCTTCCGAGCCGTAACACTTTTTGGCCAGCCCGCTGCGGCTGCCCCCCATTCGAAAGCCTGCACCCATGCCCGTCACGCTCGATGCCTCCGCCCCCGATTTCGAAACCGCCTTTGACAAACTGCTCAACGCCAAGCGTGAGGACAGCCCCGATGTAGATGCCGTGGTGGCGGATATCATCGCCGATGTGCGTGTGCGGGGCGACGCCGCAGTTATCGCACTGACCGAAAAGTTCGACCGCGTGACCCTGACGCCCGAGACACTGCGCATTAGTGTGGCAGAGGTTGACGCCGCCGTTGCCGAAGTCTCCCCCGAAGACCGCAAGGCGCTGGAACTCGCCGCCGACCGCATCCGCGCCTACCACGCCCGCCAACTGCCCGAAGACGCGGAGTGGACCGACCCCGATGGCGCCACGCTGGGCTGGCGCTGGACCCCGGTTTCGGCTGCGGGCCTTTATGTGCCCGGCGGACTGGCGAGCTACCCTTCGTCGGTTTTGATGAACGCAGTCCCGGCCAAGGTTGCGGGCGTGGAGCGCCTCGCCATGGTGGTGCCGGCGCCCGACGGCGTGCTGAACCCGCTGGTCCTGCTGGCCGCCCGCATCGCCGGAGTGGATGAGATTTACCGCATCGGCGGCGCGCAGGCCGTGGCGGCGCTGGCCTATGGCACCGATACGATCCCCCCGGTGGACAAGATAACCGGCCCGGGCAACGCCTTTGTCGCCGCCGCGAAACGGCGCGTTTTCGGCAAAGTCGGCATCGACATGATCGCGGGGCCATCCGAGATCCTCGTCATCGCCGATGGTGACAATGATCCCGATTTCATCGCCCTTGATCTGCTCAGCCAAGCCGAGCATGACGAGAGCGCGCAGAGCATTCTGGTCACCACCGACCCCGCCTTTGCGCGCGCGGTGGAAGAGGCGGTCGAAAAGCGTCTTCTGACCTTGGAGCGCCGCGCCATCGCGGGCGCAAGCTGGCGCGACAACGGGGCCATTATCACCGTGGCGGACCTCGACGCCGCCGCAGCCCTCAGCAACCGCATCGCGCCGGAGCACCTTGAGCTTTGCGTGACGGACCCAAAGGCCCTGTCGGAAAAGATCACCCATGCGGGCGCGATTTTCCTTGGCCAATGGACGCCCGAGGCGATTGGCGATTACGTCGGCGGGCCGAACCACGTTCTGCCCACGGCGCGTTCGGCGCGGTTCTCATCGGGCCTGTCGGTGCTTGATTTCATGAAGCGCACTACGTTGGCGCAGATGTCGCCTGCTGCCCTTAAGGCGATCGGACCCGCGGCAGAGCGGCTGGCCCAATCCGAAAGTCTTGAGGCGCATGGGCTGTCGGTTACCGCACGTCTGCGCAAGCTGAACGACTAGGGCAGGGCGATGGCAACGCCATCCCGCATTGCCCCGCCCCCGGTGCTGCGCTATCCAAGATAGGTATCGCCAGCAAAAAGGATGCGCCGATGACCCGCATCACCCATATCGCGCTTGATGACGCGAACATGCCGCCGCCCACGCCTGAGATCGATCAGGAGCGTAAGGTAGCCATGTTCGATCTGCTGGAAGAGAACAGCTTTGTCCTGCCTGAGCGCGAAAAAGGCCCGGTGCCGTCCGGCCCGTATCACCTGTCTTTGTCGATCCGCGATAAGCGGCTGGTGTTTGACGTGGAAACCGAAGCAGCTGAAAAAGCAGCGGAATTCCACCTCTCCCTCGGGCCGTTCCGGCAGGTGGTGAAGGATTACTTCCAGATCTGCGAAAGCTATTTCGAGGCGGTCAAGAAGCTGCCCCCTAGCCAGATCGAAACCATCGACATGGCCCGGCGCGGTATCCACAACGAAGGCAGCCGCGTGCTTCAAGAACGTCTTTCCGGCAAGGCCGAGATCGACACCGACACCGCCCGGCGGCTTTTTACCCTGATCTGCGTTTTGCATTTCGGCGGATAAATGACGCAGCCACTGCCCCAATCCGTGTTGTTTTGCTGCGACCATAACGCGGTGCGGTCGCCCATGGCTGAGGGATTGATGAAGAAATTCTACGGCACCGGCACCTATGTGCAATCCGTGGGCGTCAAAAATGATATGGAGATCGACGGTTTCTCTATCGCTGTTTGCAGTGAGTTGGATGTCGAACTGGCCCGGCACCGCAGCCGCAGTTTCGATGAGATGGAGGAATGGGGCGATGATCTGGGGTCATTCGATCTGGTGATCGCACTCAGCCCTGCCAGCCAACGTCGGGCGCTGGAACTGACGCGGTTTTACCATCTGGATGTGGAGTATTGGCCGATCCTGGACCCTACAGGGCTGGGCGAGGGGCGGGAGGCCAAGCTTAGCCAATTCCGCGCCGCCCGCGATCAGATCGTCGGACGGCTGATTGACCGTTTCGGCACGCCGTTGAACGAGAGTTAAGCCCGCTTTAAAGCATTTCTAATTTAACCTGAGGCATATCCGGCAGCCTGAAAGTAGTTTGAACACTCCTGCGGGGAGTACATTGCGCAGATATCGCCAAGGGCTTCGAACACCGAGGTGAATGATCGCGCACTGATGCGTCTGAGGTGAGACTTCAATTTGGAGAAAGCCAACTCAATCGGGTTCAGATCTGGTGAATATGGCGGCAGATAGAGGAACCAGCACCCATGAGCCTTGAGCGCCGCAGCGGCTTCTTTGTTGCGATGGGTCGCGAGGTTGTCGAGAACGACTGCCGTGCCTGGCGCGATCTCGGGGATCAGGACCTTTTGCACATAGGCCGCGAAAGCAGGGCCATCCATCGCGCCTTTGATTACCCAAGGTGCGATCAGAGCCTCATGTGTCAGCCCCGCAATCAGGGTTTGGGTTCCCCAACTGCCGAAGGGCGCATCCATCGTCAGGCGTTCGCCACGCGGAGCCCAACCGCGCAGCCGGGTGAGATTCGTTTTGACCGCTGTTTCATCAATAAAGACAACGCGTTCCGGCATCCGCGCAATGGCTGGCAAACGGTGTGTGAACCAGTCCTCACGTCGTCGCCTCACCTTGGCACGGTAACGTTCGGTAGCGACCAGTGACTTTTTTTGTGCGTGAACCCGAGGCGCTTTAGCAGATGCCCGATAGCAGAGTGCTGGACCTGCAGTCCGGTTGCATCAGCAAGCGCATCACGCAGCTCAAACAATGTGATATCAGGGTCTTGAGCAATCAACTCTTCGAAAAAACCAACATGGGGTGCCAATTTCCCTGACCCTTTTGGACGCCCCTGCACGCCCGGATCAGCCCGGCCCGTCGTTTGGATCTGATGCCGCCATCGTGCGCCCGTTGCTGGCGACAGCTTCAAGCGCGCTGCCGCCGCTCGCCCGCTTAACCCTTCCTCAATAAATCTCTGAAACCGCGCCCGAAGCGCTGATGGCAAAGGTGCTGACATAGTTCATCCTCCCAAACAGGATGAATCACAATCAGACCAGTTTGGGAATCCCCGGCGATTCAGGTTTTGTTAGAAACGCTTTAAGTGCTGGAACAAGCCGCAGCGGCGCTCTGGCCGAAGGCTTTCCAGGTGCTCCAGAAAGCATTGTGGCTTTTGTTGTCGGACTGACGCATTTCCTGCAACCGATGCGGATCGCGGAAAATCTTGGCCCCTTGGCGCTGGTCAGAGCGGGACAATGTTTGATCTGCCACAGCCTGAACACAGCCACAGCGCGTATGGCTTGATTCCCGCCGCGCATCGGCCAAACAGGCCTTTTGAATTGGCCCTGTCGCAAAAAGCACCGGAGACGGAGCGAAACGCCCCACGGCGGCATCGCTGGAATACCGCGACCCACCACAGCCCGCCAAGACGACAAGCGCCATCAAACTTACAACTGTACGCATTGATTTGCCCTATTGTTTTGGACCGTGGGGTTTTTCCCCTTGTCGGCCCGATCTGCTCTGCCGAACATTATGCCGCAAAAAGGGGCTTCGTGCAATTCTCCTTTGGAGGGGTATTGGCTCTCAGCCCGCGATAAAGCGCCGTGAAGGGCGCGAAGCGGGCTCTGGCACGCTCAAGGCCAATTGACGCAGGCGCAGCACTGCGCCATATCCCCTTGCATGACACCGCTTGAAAACATCCGCAATTTCTCCATCGTGGCGCATATCGACCACGGCAAATCCACGCTGGCCGACCGGTTGATCCAACTTACCGGCACGGTCGCCGAACGCGACATGCAAAGCCAGCTTCTGGATAACATGGATATCGAGCGGGAGCGGGGCATCACCATCAAGGCCAACACCGTCCGCATCGAATACCCGGCCAAGGACGGCAAGACCTATGTGCTGAACCTGATCGACACGCCCGGACACGTCGACTTCGCCTATGAGGTCGCGCGCTCCATGCATGCGGTCGAAGGCTCGCTGTTGGTCGTCGACGCCACCCAAGGCGTTGAGGCGCAGACGCTGGCCAATGTCTATACCGCCATCGATGCGGATCATGAGATCGTGCCGGTCTTGAACAAGGTCGACCTGCCCGCCTCTGACCCCGATCGCGTGCGCGAACAGATCGAGGACGTGATCGGCATCGACGCCTCCGAGGCCTGCCTGATCTCTGCCAAGACCGGCGTCGGCATCCCCGACGTGCTGGAAGCGATCGTGAACAAACTGCCCGCGCCCAAGGGCGGCGACCCCGATGCGCCGCTCAAGGCGATGCTGGTGGACAGTAAATATGACCAATACCTCGGCGTGATCTGTATCGTCCGGATCATCGACGGCACCCTGAAAAAGGGCGACCGCATTCGCATGATTAAGACCGGCGGCACCTATGACGTGGACGATGTGGGCGTGTACCGGCCCAAGATGACCGGCGTCGAAAGCCTCGGCCCAGGCGAGATCGGCTATCTCAACGCTTCGATCAAACAGGTCCGCGACACCCGTGTCGGTGACACGATCACCCATGAGAAGCGCAAGTGTGAAACCCCGCTGCCGGGCTTTAAGCCGTCCGTTCCGGTGGTTTTCTGTGGTCTCTTCCCGGTCGATGCCAATGATTTCGAAGACATGCGCGATGCGATCGAAAAGCTCGCCCTGAACGATGCCTCCTTCACCTATGAGATGGAAACCTCTGCCGCGCTTGGCTTTGGCTTCCGCTGCGGCTTCCTTGGCCTGCTGCACCTCGAAGTGATCCGCGACCGGCTTGAGCGTGAGTATGACATCGACCTCATCACCACCGCGCCTTCGGTGATCTATCACGTTCACATGAAGGACGGCGAGATGCAAGAGTTGCACAACCCCGCCGACATGCCCGACATGACGCTTGTGGACCACATGCAAGAGCCGCGGATCAAGGCGACGATCCTCGTGCCCGACGAATACCTCGGCGACGTGCTGAAGCTCTGCCAAGATCGCCGCGGCATTCAGGAAGACCTGACCTATGCAGGTTCGCGGGCGATGGTCGTCTATGATCTGCCGCTGAACGAGGTGGTGTTTGATTTTTATGACCGGCTGAAATCGGTCACCAAGGGCTACGCTAGCTTTGACTACCAGATGATCGGCTACCGTCAGGACAATCTGGTCAAAATGCAGATCCTTGTGAACGACGAGCCTGTCGACGCGCTTTCGACCATGGTGCACCGCGACCGCGCCGAGATGCGCGGCCGAGCGATGGTGGAAAAGCTTAAAGACCTGATCCCGCGCCACATGTTCAAAATCCCGATCCAAGCGGCCATCGGCGGCAAGGTGATCGCGCGCGAGACGTTGTCGGCGATGCGTAAGGACGTGACCGCGAAGTGCTACGGTGGGGATGCGACGCGGAAGAAGAAGCTGCTGGAAAAGCAGAAGGCCGGTAAGAAGAAGATGCGCCAGTTCGGGAAGGTGGACATCCCGCAGGAGGCGTTTATTTCCGCACTAAAAATGGACAGCTAAAAGCTGGCCATTTTTAGTGCGCGCGGGAGGCAGCGTATTGCGCAGCAATGCGCGTTCCCGCTCGGTTGTGTTTGGGGACATTGGTTCACGCTGGAAGCTCTTGGGCTTTCTTGAGGGTGAGCGGGGACTTCAGGGTGAGCGGGGACTTCGCTTCCTCGCTAGGACCACCTTCCACTTCCCAGCAGTGTACACCGCTCCCGCCATATGCGACCTTCCGCACCAAACAGCCCCGCCACAGGACCGCCACCCATGACCACCCCCTGCATCCTCTGCGTTGCCATCACCGGCTCCGTCCCCACCAAAGCCGCGAACCCCGCCGTGCCGATCTCGATCGCCGAGCAGGTCGAGTCGACCCACGCAGCCTTCGAGGCCGGGGCCTCCATCTGCCACGCCCATGTGCGCAACGATGATGAGACCCCGTCCTCCGACCCCGATAAATTCGCGCGGCTGATGGAAGGCGTGCAAAAGCATTGCCCCGGCATGATCATCCAATTCTCCACCGGCGGGCGCTCGGGCGCGGGGCGGGAGCGGGGCGGGATGCTCTCGCTGCGGCCGGACATGGCGTCGCTCTCGGTCGGGTCCAACAACTTCCCGACACGGGTTTACGAGAACCCGCCGGAATTGGTCGATTGGCTGGCCTCGGAGATGCGGACCTATGAGGTGAAGCCCGAAATCGAGGCTTTTGACCTGAGCCACATCCACAAGTCCGCCGAGATGAACCGCGACGGGCGCATTCCCGGCCAGCTTTACGTGCAATTCGTCATGGGCGTGAAAAACGCCATGCCGGTGGACCGTGAGACCTTTGATTTCTATATCCAGACGCTGAACCGCCTTGCGCCCGACGCGCAGTGGTGTGCCGCCGGGATCGGGCCGAACCAGATCGTGCTGAACGAATGGGCCATCGCCGCGGGCGGTCATACACGCGCGGGGCTGGAAGACAACGTGCGGCTGGACCGCGACAGGCTGGCGCCGTCGAACGCCGCGCTGATCCAGCGGGCGGCGGATCTCTGCGCAAAATACGAGCGTCCGGTCGCCACGCCTGCACAAGCGCGTGAGATTCTGGGCCTGCGCCCGGCATAGGCTTGCCGCAAGAAGGGCGCTGCGTTGAAATGCGGGGCGGGGCAGCTATGTCCCGTTCCAGTAACCAACAGGAGCCTGAAATGTCCCAGACCCGCCGCCATTTCCTTGCCACCTCCGCCGCCGCTGCTGGCATCGTAACCCTGCTGCCCTTCGCCGCCCGCGCCGCTGCGCATAGCGGTGACACATTCGATACCAGCGCAGGCCCGATCACGGTGCATCCGGTCGACCACGCCTCTATCGTGCTAGAGACACCTGCGGGCGTGATCTATGTCGATCCAGTGGGCGAGCCTGCGCAGTACAGCGACTTCCCCGCCGCCGATCTGATCCTCATCACCCATGAGCATGGCGACCACTACAATGCCGATACGCTTGCCGCACTAGCTGGCGATGACGTGGAGATCATCACTAACCCCGCCGTTTTCGACATGCTGCCCGAGGCGCTTGCCGCCAAGGCCAGTAAGATTGCCAATGGTGAAAATACAGAGTTCAACGGCCTGCCGATCAACGCGATCCCGGCCTATAACACCACCGAAGAGCGCAAGAAATTCCACCCCGAGGGCCGCGACAACGGGTATATCCTCGGGTTTGAAGGGTTCCGCGTCTACATTTCGGGTGACACCGAAGATACGCCAGAGATGCGCAGTCTGACCGACATTTCTCTGGCCTTTGTCTGTATGAACCTGCCGTTCACCATGGATTCCAACGCCGCCGCCTCAGCCGTGGCTGAGTTCAAGCCGACCTACGTCTACCCCTACCATTTCCGGGGCAAAGACGGCGGCACGCAAGACCCAGAAGAGTTTGCCAAACGTGTCGGCACCGATGTCGAGGTCAAACTCGGCGGCTGGTACGAAAGTTAAAACGTTGCGGCCACGCCCATTGGGGTGTGGCCGACCCTTTCGACTGTTCCCGCACAGGTCGCGATGTGACCCGTCTCCGAACCTCCTGTATTATCTTCTTATACAATGAATTCAGTGCTCTAGGCGCTCTCCCTTCCCAAGTCAGAAGTTTTGCTTGATCGCCCCAAGTTCGCGGACTAGCGTGGCCTGCGACAAATGTGAAACAATGGTTCACATTGCGAAACAAGTCTCTGGGAGGAGCCGACATGACAATTTTCAAACACCTGAGCTGCGCCGCAGCTCTGGCGCTAGCTGCCGGCGCGGTGAGCGCTGAAACCGTTTTGATTCACGGTGAAGCAGGGCCAAACCGCGGTGCGCGCGCCGATGCGTTGCAGTGGTTCGCCGATCAAGTTGCCGAACGCTCGGACGGCGATATCCGATTCGACATTCAGTGGGGCGGCGCGCTGTTCAAGGCGAACGCAGCCGTGCAATCCATCGCCGATGGCGTGGCTGACACAGGTTCGGTCATCGCCGTGTACTATCCGCAGGAAATGGCGGGCTACGGCATTGCTGACCTGCCGGTAAACAACCCCGACGCTTGGGTCGGTATGCGCGCCACGGATGAGCTGATGCGCTCCAGCCAAGCGGTCCAAGACGATCTGGCCGACAAGAATCTCGTCTATATCGGCACTTGGACGACCTCTCAGGTAAACATCGGTTGCAAGGGCGGCGCGATCAAATCCGTGGCGGATATCTCGGGCAAGAAGGTCCGCGGCGTGGGCGCCTACGGCAAGGTCTTTGGCGAGCAGGGCGCGAACATGGTCAACATGTCGATCTATGACGCCTACCAAGGTCTCGACACCGGGCTGATCGACTGCTCGCAGGGCTATAGCTATGCCGTCGCAGCGCTGAAGCAGGCCGAGGTCATGGACAGCTACACGATCCTTGATTGGGGTCAGGTCGGCGGTTTGGGCATCTTCATGAACAAAGACATGCACGACAGCCTGACACCTGAGCAGCAGGAAACGCTGGCTTCCGTGGGGTCGGACATGGCGGATGAATTTGGCCGTATGATCACCGAGGCCAACGACAACGCCATTGCATCGATGAAAGAGCAGGGCGTCGAAGTCATCACCCTCCCCGAAGAAGACCGCGCTCAACTGGTCGAAGCGGGTCAGAAGTTCCTCGACGAATGGCAGCAGACGGCCGATTCTGCGGGCCTGCCCGGAGAGCAACTGCTGGAAGAGTATAAAGGCCTCATCGCCAAATACACCGAGCAGCGTGACGCGGACGGTTATCCTTGGGAAGCCAAAAGCAACTAAGCGCTAAATAAGGGGAGGGGCAGCAATGTTGGTAAATCTGGAGAAAATTCTGTTGGGATTGGGCGCTTTGGCGGTGATCGCTTTGGGGGTGCTGATCACCTCCAACGTGATCGCCCGCGCGCTCTTTGCCAGTCAGGTGCCCGATAGTGTGACCATGGTGCGTGAGCTCATGGTTGCGGCCATCCTGCTGCCCCTTGCCGCTGCGACCGCTGCACGCGCGCATGTCTCCGTGGCATTCGTGACGGACCGGTTTCCCGACCGCGCCCGTTCGGTGCTGATCGTGGCGGGCTCTGCCATCGGGATGCTGGCGCTAGCCCCGCTGATCTATTCCGGCGGGCGCGAGTTCTTTGCTGTGGTCGAGAAGGGCAGCTTTTTCTACGGCGACCTGAACCTGCCGAAATGGCCCGGGCGGCTACTGTTCCTGATCGGAATGATCGCGACCTTCCTGCGACTGGCTGAGCTGACGTGGCGCGATGGGCGCACCGTTCTTGCCGGTGGCGCGGTGTCGGACGAACAACAACATGCTGCTGACCTGATGGTTGAAAAGGACGTGCTGTAATGGATGCTTCGACCATCGGAATGATCGCCTTTGCCGCGGTGCTGATCCTGCTTGCCCTGCGCGTGCCAATCGCCTTTACGCTGGCCTCCGTGGCGACCGTTGCCACCTTCTTCATCTTCGCCTTCCGCACCGGCACCTTCATGCCCGAACGTGCGATCCGGGCGACCACCTCGATGGTGTTCTCGAACTCCTTCGACCTTATTCATTCTTACGATCTGTCGATGATTCCGCTTTTCGTGGCGCTTGGACATATCGCGTATCGCGCTGATATTACGACAAAAATCTACCATGCGGCCAAGGTTTGGCTGACCCGCCTGCCGGGTGGGGTGGCCATGGCGAGCGTTATGGGCTGCGGCGGTTTTTCCGCGATCACCGGCTCATCCATCGCCTGCGCCTCGACCATGGGTAAAATCTGCACGCCCGAGATGCTGCGCATGGGCTATGACCCACGTCTGGCCACAGCCAGCGTCGCGGCAGGCGGCACATTGGGGTCGCTGATCCCGCCGTCGGTTCTGTTCATCATCTACGGTATCTTTACCGAGACTTCGATCTCGTCCCTGTTCCTCGCTGGCGTCCTGCCGGGCTTGCTGACGCTGGCTGGCTTTGTGCTGGTCATCGCCGTTTGGGTCTGGCGCGATCCGGCCATCGCACCGTCGACAGCGCAACGTTACACTGCGGGCGAACGTTGGCAGGCCGCACTGGAAAGCTGGCCTGCGATCCTGCTGTTCGTGCTGATCATCGGGGGCATCTACGGCGGTATCTTCACCGCAACCGAAGCGGCTGCTGTTTGCGTCGTCTCGGCCACGCTGATCGGTTTCGCGCAGCGTAAACTGGATTGGGCGGGCCTTTGGGAGGCGGTAAAAGAAACCTGCGTGCAGACTTCTGCGATCTTCCTGATTGCTGCCAGTGCCAAGATCTTTGTGGCCTTCGTTGCGCTGACAGGGGTCGCGGGCACCATCGTGGGCTTCGTATCCGACGCGCAGATGTCGCTGGTTGTGCTGATGCTCTGCATTGCGCTGATCTATCTGCTGCTCGGCATGTTCCTTGACCCAATCGGCATCATGGTGCTGACCCTGCCGTTGATGATCCCACTGGTGGAAAGCTATGACCTTAACCTCATCTGGTTCGGCGTCGTGGTCATCAAACTGCTGGAGATCGGCCTGATTACACCGCCCGTCGGCCTGAACGTCTTTGTCATCGCCAATGTGGTGGGCCGTGAGGCACCGATTGATAAGATCTTTGCGGGCATCACGCGGTTCCTCAGCGTCGATTTCATCGTGTTGATCCTGATCATGTCCTTCCCGATGATCTCACTTCTGATCCCGATGGCTGC
The DNA here is from genome assembly GCF_022788715.1 of Sulfitobacter sp. DSM 110093. Taxonomy (NCBI): domain Bacteria; kingdom Pseudomonadati; phylum Pseudomonadota; class Alphaproteobacteria; order Rhodobacterales; family Roseobacteraceae; genus Sulfitobacter; species Sulfitobacter sp. DSM 110093. The sequence goes on along the minus strand of NZ_CP085167.1, from coordinate 2,878,739 downwards.
GCGATGAATCAGGCGGCGTCAGATACCGTTACGGACCGTAAGTTCGCCAATACGCTGGCGCGGGGCCTCGGGATTCTGCGCGCCTTTCGCGCCAGTGACAGCGGGCTAAGCCATGCCCAGATTGCCGAGCGGACGGGGTTGCCAAAACCTACCGTTTCGCGGCTGACCTATACGCTGTGCGAATTGGGCTATCTGGCGCATGGCGGACGCAACGATAAGTTTCGCCTTGGGCCATCGGCGATTGCGCTTGGCTCGGTCGCGTCTGTGGCGGTCAGTTTCGTTGATATGGCGTCTGATGCGATGCAACAACTGGCGGATGAGACCCGCACGCTGGCACTGATCGCGGTGCGCGATGGGGATCGGATGATGCTGGTGCGCACATGGCGTCCGCATACTGCCTCGACCATCTGGCTGGAGCCGGGTCACCGCATCCCGGTCTATGGTTCGTCTTCGGGCCTCGCCACGCTGGCCAGTCTTGACGAAGATCGTTTTGATGCGCTCGACCCTGATGAGCGGCTGCGCGATTACCGCCGCGATGGCTATGAACAACTGCTGGCGCAAGGCTATGTCCTTGCCCCACCTGAAACGCGCTATGCGCGCAGCATCAACGCCGTGAGCGTACCCTACTACGCCGGAGAGTTCGGCGAGCCTGTGGCCTTCACCTGCGGAGCTTTGCCGGGCGACTTGCCCGACAGCCGCATTCTGTCACAAGTGGGGCCAGCGCTGCGTGACGTGGTCAGCGGCATCGAACAACGCACCGGACGGGCACCGGCCCTATCCCGGCGCGGATAGATCAAGGAGTTATCTACATGACCGACAAGATTGCCTATTCCCGCCATGACGACATTGTCGTGCTGCGCATCGAAAACCCGCCCGTCAACGCGCTGAGCCAAGCCGTGCGCCAAGGTCTGGCCGAGGGCATGGACCGCGCCGAGGCCGAAGACGGCGTGCGCGCCGTGATGATCGTGGGCGAAGGCCGCGCCTTTATCGCAGGCGCCGACATCACCGAATTTGGCAAGCCGCCGATGGAGCCGTTCCTGCCCGACCTGTGCAACCGGATCGAAGCCTCGCCGCTTTTGGTCGTGGCCTCCATGCATGGTGTGAGCCTTGGTGGCGGTCTCGAAGTCGCACTCTCGGCGCATTACCGGATCGCCCAGCCTTCGGCGCGGGTGGGTCTGCCCGAAGTGCACCTTGGCCTGATCCCCGGTGCTGGCGGCACCCAGCGTCTGCCGCGTCTGATTGGCGTTGAACCCGCGCTGGATGCCATCACCACGGGCCGCCACATCAAAGCGCCGCAGGCGCTTGAGATGGGCATCGTAGACCGTGTGGAAGAGGGCGACCCGCAGGAAGTAGGCCTCGCCTACGTTCGAGAGCTGCTCGACAGCGGTGCCGAGCGTCGCCCGATCTGCGACATGCCCGCGCCTGCACCCATCGACTGGGATGTCGCCTATGAAGCGACGCTGAAAAAGGGCCGTGGCCAGATTTCCCCCGCCGAGGCCGTGCGCGCCGTGCAGGCGGGTGTTGAGAAGCCGTTTGAGGACGGCATGAAAGCCGAGCGCCGCATCTTCTCGGAACTGATGAACACCGACCAGCGGCAGGGCATGATCCACGCCTTCTTCTCCGAACGAGCCGTCAGCAACCTGCCCGAGCTGAAGGGCGTCGAGCCGCGCGACTTGAAAGCCATCGGCGTGATCGGTGGCGGCACAATGGGCGCAGGCATCGCCACGGCGGCGCTGCTGTCGGGTTTCAATGTCGTGCTGATCGAGATGAAGGATGAGGCCGCCAAAGCCGCCCATGACCGCATCTCAGGCAACCTGCAAGGCGCTCTGAAACGCGGCAAGATTGACCAAGCGAAATTCGACACGCTGACAGGAGAGGCGCTGACCGTCTCTACCGAATACGACAGCCTGTCAGATGTCGATCTGGTCGTCGAAGCTGTTTTCGAAAACATGGACGTCAAAAAACAGGTCTTCGGCAAGCTAGACGCGGTCTGCAAACCGGGCTGCGTGTTGGCGTCCAACACCTCCTATCTGGACGTAGATGAAATCGCCGCCAGCACCTCGCGCCCCGGCGATGTGATTGGGCTGCACTTCTTCTCGCCCGCCCATGTGATGAAATTGCTTGAGGTCGTTGTCGCCGACAAGACCGCGCCTGACGTCGTCGCCACGGGCTTCGCGCTTGGCAAAGCGCTTGGCAAGATCAGCGTCCGCGCGGGCGTCTGCGACGGCTTCATCGGCAACCGCATCCTTGCCACCTATCGCACGGCTGCGGATCACATGGTTCTTGATGGCGCTAGCCCCTATAAAATCGATGAGGCGCTTGAGAAATTCGGCTTTGCTATGGGCCCCTTCGCGGTGGCCGACCTGGCTGGACTGGACATCGGCTGGGCCACGCGAAAGCGCAAAGCAGCAACACGCCACCCCGAAGAGCGGGTGCCGACCTATATCGACCGTCTGTGTGAGCAGGGCCACTTTGGCCAGAAGACCGGCCAAGGCTACTACATCTACGAGAAGGGCAAACGCGGCGGTACGCCGAACCCAGAAATCACCCGCCTGATCGAAGAAGAGCAAAAAGAGCGCGGCATTACCCCGCGCGAGTTCACCGAGGCCGAAATCGTACGCCGCTACATGTCTGCCATGGTCAATGAGGCCGCCAAGGTGCTCGAAGAGGGCATCGCCAAACGCCCGCTCGACATCGATATGACGCTGCTCTTTGGCTACGGCTTCCCGCGTTATTGGGGCGGCCCGATGAAATGGGCCGATATTCAGGGCCTGCCCAACGTCCTCGCCGCGATCGAAGGCTTTGCCGAGAAAGACCCGTGGTTCTGGAAACCAGCGCCGCTGCTGGTCGAATTGGTCAAGACCAACCGCACTTTTGATGATCTGAACAAGGAAGCTGCCAAATGAAACAGGCTGTCATCGTCTCCGCCGTCCGTACCGGGCTGGCCAAATCCTTCCGCGGGTCGTTCAACATGACCCACGGTGCCACCATGGGCGGCCATGTCGTCGCCGAAGCGGTCAAACGCTCGGGCGTCGATCCCTCAGCTATCGAAGACGTGATGATCGGCTGCGGCTACCCCGAAGGGGCTACGGGGTCGAACATCGCGCGCCAGATCGCCCTGCGCGCGGGCTTGCCGGTGACCGCATCGGGCGTGACCGTGAACCGCTTTTGCTCGTCCGGTCTGCAAACCGTCGCCATGGCCGCCAATGCGATCTGCATGGAGGGCGCAGGCCCGATGGTCGCGGGCGGGGTCGAAAGCATCTCAATGATCCAGCCGGATGTGAAATCGGTCAAGGAAGCCTGGCTGCTGGAGCATAAGCCCGAAGTCTATATGGCGATGATCGACACCGCCGACATCGTGGCGAAGCGATACAACATCAGCCGCGAGGATCAGGACGCCTATGGCCTGCGCAGCCAGCAGTTGATTGCCGCCGCGCAAGAGGCCGGTCTCTTCGACGACGAGATCGTGCCGATGCAGACCACCATGGGCGTGCAGGACAAGGAAACCAAGGAGGTATCCACCCGCGAGGTCACCGTGGACCGCGATGAATGCAACCGGCCCGGCACCACGCTCGAAGGGCTTGCGGGTCTGACGCCCGTGCGCGGCGAGGGGGCCTTCATCACCGCGGGCAACGCCAGCCAGCTTTCCGACGGGGCTGCGGCCCTCGTGCTGATGGACAGCAAAGAGGCCGAGCAGCAGGGCCTGCAAGCCATGGGCGCGTTCCGTGGCTTCGCCGTCGCCGGCTGCGAACCCGATGAGATGGGCATTGGCCCGGTCTTTGCCGTGCCGCGTCTGCTGGAACGTCATGGTCTGACCGTGGATGACATCGACATCTGGGAGTTGAACGAAGCCTTCGCAAGCCAAGCGCTTTACTGCCGCGACAAACTCGGCATCGACCCCGACAAGTGCAACGTGAACGGCGGCTCCATCGCCATCGGCCACCCCTTCGGCATGACCGGGGCGCGGATGACCGGCCACATTCTGCGCGAAGGCCACCGCCGCGGCGCAAAACTCGGCGTGGTGACGATGTGCATCGGCGGCGGCATGGGGGCGGCTGGCCTCTTCGAAATCTACTAAAGGGGGCCGACATGGACCTGAGCTATACCGATGAAGAACGCGCCTTCCGCGAGGACGTGCGGGCCTTTCTGGCCGAAAAACTACCCAAAGACCTGTCTGACAAGGTCAAGCGCGGTGAAGAACTGGGCAAAGAAGGCCATGAGCGCTGGCACGCCATCCTGAACGATCAGGGTTGGCTGGCGACCAATTGGCCCAAGGAATTTGGCGGGGCCGCGTGGAACGCCGTGCAACGCCATATTTTCGAGGAAGAAGCCGCCGCCGCCCATGCGCCGCGCATCGTGCCGTTTGGCCTGTCGATGCTGGCCCCCGTGCTGCAAAAGTTCGGCTCGAAAGAGCAGCAGGACTACTGGCTGCCGCGGATTCTGTCGGGCGAAGACTGGTGGTGTCAGGGCTATTCCGAGCCGGGCGCGGGGTCCGACCTCGCTTCGCTGAAATGCGCGGCTGTAAAAGACGGCGACCATTATATCGTCAACGGTCAAAAGACGTGGACGACGCTGGGCCAGCACGCCAACATGATCTTCTGCCTCGTACGCACCGACAAAGATGTGAAGCAGCAAGAGGGCATCTCTTTCCTGCTGATCGACATGGACACGCCCGGCATCACCGTGCGCCCGATCATCCTGCTGGATGGCGGCGCTGAAGTGAATGAGGTCTTCTTTGACAATGTCAAAGTGCCTGCCGAGAACCTTGTCGGCGAAGAGAACAAGGGCTGGACCTACGCCAAATACCTGCTGACCCATGAGCGCACCAACATCGCCGGTGTGGGCTTTAGCCAAGCGGGTCTGTCTTCGGTCAAACGCATTGCCAAATCCGAAATGGCCGGGGGCCGTCCGCTGATCGAAAACCCGCATTTCGCCGCCCGTGTGGCACAGGCGGAGATTGATCTGATGGCGATGGCGACGACCAACCTGCGCATCATCTCCAAGGCCGCAGCAGGGCAGGCACCGGGGGTGGAAAGCTCCATGCTGAAGGTCAAAGGCACGATCATCCGTCAGGAGATCAACGACCTCGCCCGCCGTGCGGCTGGCGTCTATGCGATGCCCTTCGCCTCGGAAGCGGTGGCAGGCAGCAACGACGCGCTGCCCGATCCGAACGAGGCCGGTCCGGTGGCCGCGCAGTATTTCAACAACCGTAAGCTGTCGATCTTTGGCGGCTCGAACGAGATCCAGCGGCAGATCATCGCCAAGACCATGCTGGGAGGTGCAAAATGAATTTCGACCTGACCGAAGAACGCCAGATGCTGCAAGACAGCCTGCGCCGTTTCCTGCGGGATAAATACGACACCGCCACGCGCAATGGCATTCTGGAAAGCGAAGCTGGTTTCTCTGCTGATATCTGGAACGGCTTGGCCGAATTGGGCGTCATCGGCGCGCTGTTCACCGAAGACCAAGGCGGCTTTGGCGGCGCGGGTTTCGACATCGCAGTTGTGTTCGAAGAACTGGGCCGCGCGGGTGTGGTTGAGCCCTTGCTCGACAGCGCCGTGCTCGCTGGTGGGCTGATTGCCGATCTGGGCACTGAAGCGCAGCAGGAGCATATCGAGGCACTGATCGGTGGCGCGTTGCAACTGGCCTTTGCGCATGGCGAGCCGACCAGCCGCTATGATCTTGAGCGCGTCACCACCACCGCGTCGCAAAACGGCAGTGACATCGTGTTGAATGGCCGCAAAGCCGTCGTCGCCAATGCCGAGGCTGCCGACATGCTCGTCGTGTCTGCCCGCGAAAGCGGTGAGGCTGGTGATCAGGCGGGCATCTCGCTGTTCCTTGTGCCAGCGGATACCAAAGGGCTCACCGTCACGGGCTATGCCCTGCTGGCCGGTGGCCGCGCCGCCGAAGTCACGTTGGATGATGTCACCCTGCCCGAAAGCGCCCGTCTGGGCGAGGCGGGCAAGGCGTTTGACGCGATTGAGGCCCGTGTGGCCGTGGCGACCACCGCGCTTTGTTCAGAGACATTGGGCGCGATGGAAACCGCTTGTGAATTGACCCGCGAATACCTCGGCACGCGCAAGCAGTTTGGCCGCCCTATTGGCAGCTTCCAAGCCTTGGCGCACCGTATGTCGGACCTGCTGATTGACCTTGAACAGGCGCGCTCTGCCGTGATCAACGCCGCAGGCCATCTGGCCGACGACCGCGCCAGCCGCGAGCGTCACGTTTCGGCTGCCAAGAACCTGATGGGCCGCGTGGGCCGTCTGGTGGCCGAAGACACGATCCAGATGCACGGCGGCATCGCCATGACCCAAGAATATGAGCTTGCGCATATCGCCAAACGTATCACCATGGCGGACCACCGCTTTGGCGACATTGATCATCATCTGGAGCGGTTCATTGCACTTTCCGCCGCATGAGGCACCGACCAGCGGGGTTCAGCAGCTTATCGGGTTTCAACCCGATCTGTCGAACCCCGATGGCAGCACCCGCGTCACGCTCGATATCGGCCCACAGCACCTGAACGTCTCTGGCGTGCTGCATGGTGGGTTGCATACGCTGCTCTTGGATGTGGCCACGGGTTTTGCCTGCGCGCGGCACTGCGCGATGAGTGGGCCTTTCGTGCCGATGCTGACCCTGTCGCTGACCACCGATTACATTTTGGCGGTGCGCGAGGGGCAAGTTGTTGCCACGGGGCGCGTGACAGGTGGGGGGTATAAAATCCTCTATGCCGAGGCGCAGTTGCATGATGCCGAAGGCAAGCTGCTGTCGCGCGCGACGGGCGTTTTCAAAAGGGCAAAAACATGAGCGCACGGATCGAAGATCGCGGTGATCGGTTGATCGTCTGGAACGGCAATGCCGAGAAGCGCGGTGCACTGACGCCTGAGCTTTATGAGGCGATTGCAGAAGCGATGCGCATGGCTGAAGACCCGCGCATCCGCGCGGTGATCCTCACTTCTGAGGGGCGCTTTTTCTGTGCGGGGGGCGACCTTAACGTGCTGATCGAACGCCGCAAGCTGAGCGAGGATGAACGCCGCGAGCGGGTGGACGGTCTGCATGATCTGGTGCGATCCATGCGCGCCTGCCCGGTGCCCGTCATCGCCGCCATCGAAGGTGGCGCTGCCGGGGCGGGGCTGTCTCTGGCGTTGGCCTGCGACATGATCGTAGCCTGCGAAGAGGCGCAGTTTACTGCCGCCTATGTGAAGGCTGGTCTGGTGCCTGACGCGGGGCTTACCGCGTCGCTTTCCCGGCTCCTGCCGCGGCCTCTGGCGATGGAGATGTGCCTTTTGGGCCGCCCTGTCATGGCGATGCGTTTTGCGGAACTGGGCGCGGTGAACCGCATCTGCCCCAACGGTAAAGCCTTGGACGAAGCGCTGATGCTGGCCGATACGCTGGCCGCTGGCCCGCGTGCGGCACAAGCTGTGATCCGTCAGTTGGTTGCGCAAGCCTATGAGACCGACGAGGCCGATCAGCTTGACGCCGAGCGCAACGCCATGGCGCATGCCGCGGGCGGGGATGAGGCCGCCGAAGGGATCGCGGCCTTTTTGGATAAACGTAAGCCCCGGTTTTAAACCGGGCGGCGGCACTCGGAGGAGGGGGTCGCAAATAGGCAGGAGGAGACACCCATGAATGCCAGGGTACAGGATTTTCTAGCTGAGCAATTGGCGACCCGACCAGAGGCACCCGCGCTGAGTGACGCCAGCGGCGCCGCGTGGAGCTACGCCGATTTGGACCGTGCGCGCGTGGCCTTGGCCGCTGAGTTGCGCAGCGCGGGTGTGCAGGCGGGCGACCGCGTGCTTTTGATGGTAGAGAACTGCGTTTCCGCCGTGGCCGGCCTTTATGCCGCGTGGGAGTTGGACGCCGTGGCGATCCCGGTGAACGCCCGCCAAACTGAGGCCGAAGTCACCCGTATCATTGACCACGCGACCCCGGCGGCGGTGCTGCTGACTTGCGATGTGTCCCCCGAAGCGGCGGCCCACGCGGCGCGGCTGAATGCGCGCGAACTTTCCGGCGCATTTGGCAGCCTGCATCTGGCCACGCCACTGCCCAGCACCCCCGACGCCGATCTGCATGATGTGGCAGTGCTGCTTTATACCACTGGCACCACAGGCGATCCCAAGGGCGTGATGTTGACCCATTCCAACCTGCGCTTCGGCGCGCGGGCGTCAGCAGATCTGCGGCAGATGGTGCCGGGCGATGTGGTTTACGGCGTGCTGCCGATGACCCATGTCTTCGGCCTTGTCTCGGTGTTGATGGCCGCGGTGAGTGCGGGCGCAAAAGTGCGGCAGGACTCCCGTTTCTCGGCGGCAAAGCTTCATGCTGCGACCCACGAAGATGTCACTATCCTTCCGGCGGTGCCGCAGATGCACGCGCTGGTGATGCAATACTCCCGCGAGGGCGGCATGGCGAAACTTGCCAGCCCAACGCTGCGCTATGTCTCTTCTGGCGGCGCACCGCTGGATCCTGCATGGAAGCGTAAGGCCGAGGCTTTCTATGAACTGCCCCTGCAAAACGGCTTTGGCATGACCGAGACATGCTCGGGCGCATCCGCCACCACCAACGAACTTGGCTCGCCCGATACCTCGGTCGGCCCTGTCACGCCGGGCACCGAATGCAAGATCGACGACCAAGCCCCCGGCGGCAATGGCGCGGGCGAAGGCGAAGTGTTGGTGCGCGGCCCGCATGTGATGAAGGGCTATTACCGCAACCCAACCGAGACCGACAAAGCCATTGACGCCGATGGTTGGCTGCACACAGGCGATCTGGGCAAGGTTGAGGAAAACGGGCGGCTGCATATCCTTGGCCGCAGTAAGGAATTGATCATCCACGGCGGCTTTAACGTCTATCCACCCGAGGTTGAGGCCGCGCTGAACGATCATCCGCGTGTGGTGCAATCAGCGGTCGTCGGACGACGCCACGAAGGGGATGAGGAAGTGCTGGCCTTTGTGCAGGTGGCACCGGGCGATGATGTGACAGTGGAAGAGTTGCGCGGCTTCGTCAAAGAACGGCTGACAGGCTATAAACGCCCGTCGCAAATTATCATCGCCAGTGAACTGCCCGCCGCGCCCACGGGCAAGATCCTAAAGCACCGCCTGCTGACGGCCTTTGCCGACCAATTGGCGTGATGCGCCAGGGCGCGGTTACCGCCGCGCCCTGAAATACGATCAGACGTAGGTGCCTTCGGCAGCGGCACGGATCGCACGGATGTTTTCGCCGTAGGGCGCGGGGTTAGTGACAGCCCCCCCCTTGAACGCCGCCGATCCTGCGACAAGCACATCGGCCCCGGCTTGCGCCACCAGCGGTGCGGTCTTTGGGTCAACGCCGCCGTCAATCTCAATATGGATGGGGCGATCGCCGATCATTTCGCGCAGGGATTTGATCTTGGCAGTCATGTCGATGAATTTTTGCCCGCCGAAGCCGGGGTTCACGGTCATCACGCAGATCAGATCGGTCATATCGAGGATATCGGCCACGGCGCTTGCAGGGGTGCCGGGGTTCAGCGCCACACCTGCTTTCGCGCCTGCGCCACGGATCGCCTGCAAGGTGCGGTGGATATGCGGGCCAGCCTCAACATGGGCGGTGATCACATCGGCCCCGGCTTGGGCGAACGCATCAATATAAGGATCAACTGGCGAGATCATCAGATGCACGTCCATGACGCCCTTGATATGGGGCCGGATCGCCGCGCACATCGCCGGGCCAAAGGTAATGTTGGGCACGAAATGCCCGTCCATCACATCCACATGCACCCAGTCCGCGCCTTGGGCCTCAATGGCTTCGCATTCGGCCCCGAAGTTGGCGAAATCGGCGGCGAGGATGGAGGGGGCGATCTTGATTGAACGGTCGAAACTCATGGGGGCAGCCCTTTGTTGCTCAGGTTGGCCCCTCATAGCGGCTGCGCGCTTTTTGCGAAAGGGGCTAGAGATCGACCTCCAGCACGCCGCCTGCCTCTGCCGCGCGGGATTGGCAGAGGATGATCGCGCCTTCGCGCTGCTTGGCGGAGAGCACGAAGTCGCGGTGTTCGACCGCGCCGCTGCGCAGCCCGCATTTACAGACGCCGCAGATGCCGTCGCTGCATTTCAGATCCACCGGCACCCCCGCCGCGATCAGTGCATCGGCGGCGGTTTGTTCGGCTGAGACGGCGATTTCACGGCCAGAGCTGAGTTTCAGCGTGAAGGCGTGGTTCACATAGTCCGGCACTTCGGGGGTAGAGAAATATTCTAGATGCCGTGCGTCTTCGGGGATGCCTGCGGCTTCGGCTGCGGCCATGACCGATTGCATGTAGGCGTCCGCGCCGCAGGTGTAGACATGGGCGCCCGGTACGGCGTGATCCATGATGGCAGGCAGGTCGGCGCGGGTGCTCTCGGATGAGATATGCAGGTGAACGCGGTCGGCCCAAGGGGCCTGCGCGAGTTCCTCGGCAAAGGCCGCCGCTTCTCGGTCGGAGGCGGAGTAATGCAGGTCAAAGGGTCGCCCAAGGGCGTGCAGGCGATGGGCAAAAGCGATCATCGGCGTGATGCCGATACCGCCGCCCATGAGCAGGCTATGCGGCGCATCTTCGATCAGTTCAAAGTGGTTCATTGGCTTGCCGACAAAGATCCGTCGCCCCTTGGTAAAGACCCGGTGCAGCAGGGCTGATCCGCCTCGGCCCGCGTCTTCGCGCAGCACCGCGATGCGATAGCGTTTGCGGTCGGTCGGGTCGCCCAGCAGGGAATAGGGGCGCAGGAATTCCGGCGCGACAACCAGATCGAGATGCGCGCCGGCGGTCCATGCAGGCAGGTCGTGGCCTTCGGGGTGGGCGATGTCGTAAAGGGCGGTGGTCGCGTTCAGGTGGGTGACTTGCGTGATGCGCAGATCAAGCACGGGGGTGTCGCTGCCAACTTTGTAAAGATGCAAGTGATCGGTCTCGCCCGCTGCGGTTTTGCGGCGGTGTTCATCCGCGCTCAGCAGCGCGGCATGGGCGGCAATCCCGGCCTCGCGGTTCATCGGATCGGGGTAGGGCCAAGGGTGCGGGGCCAGCGGGGCGGGATAGACGGCAAGGGTTTGATCCTCGAATTTGAGGTCGAGATCGGGTTGCAGGTCACGGGCGTTCACCGGCTGGGCAGGCGTGTCGAACTGGCCTGAGGGCTTGCGCTCGATGTCCCACCACCACTTTTTGACCGGGTTCAGACGGCCCTTGCCGACCTTGTCATCCAGCTTGGCCAGCAGCGGTGCTGCGGCGGGAATGTTCGACGCGGCCCAGCGGAAGGGGGCCTCGGCGAAGAGCCCTTCGAGGTTCCACGGGCAGGTCTTCATGCAGCGTCCGCACATCGCACCACCTTGGTTGGTGATCCTGTAGGTGGCGCATTTCTGGCTGTCGGATTTCCAGATTTCATAGCCGTTGAACATCTTTTTTGGCCCGGCGGTGATTGCGCCCGAGGGGCATTCACGGGCGCATTTGTTGCAGGCTTCGCAGAACTTTTGCAGGCCAAAGTCGATGGGCTTGTCATGGGCAACGGGCAGGGTGGTGGTCACCACGCCGGATTTCAGGCGCGGGCCGAGGAAGGGGTTCAGGATCACTTCGCCGATGCGAGAGACTTCGCCCAAGCCCGCGAGCAACAGCAGCGGCGGTTGCAGCACGTCGCCATCCATCACCGTATGCGCTTTGGCCGAGTGGCCCAAGTTGCGCAGGTGCTGCGCCATCACGCCGCCCAACATCGAAAACCGCAGATAGGCGCGCATGGATTGCGACACGGCGATCCAGTCGTCGCCCGAGGACCCCTCCATCGTGTCAAAGCCTTGGTCGATGATGAGGCTCAGGGCTTGATCATGCGGCGGGGTGATCGGAGTGCCGGTGGCGTCATGGCTGTACCACGTCCAGTCCGGGCAGGCCGAGAGGCCCGCCGCATCGGCGCCGAGGAAATAGCTCGCTGCCTTGAGGTTGGCGGCATTGCGGGCGGTGTCTGTCATCGCAGGGGCGGCATCGTTCACCGGGCCATCTTGCAGCAGGATCAACGCTCCCAGCAGACGGCGCTGCGCGGCAGAAGGAGCGGATTTGACCACATGGTGCCCACCTTTCATGGCGTTCTGCACCTTTGGCCCCATGTCGCCAAACTGTCCGCGTGCGAAAAGATCGCCGCGTTTCGGCACGCGCGGGACATTGGGCGCGTCGATATAGGTGGTCGGCTCGTCCACCCGTTTCAGCGTCTCAAACGGATGCGGCCCGGCGGCATAGTCGCGCCGCGCATAAGGATCAACATCGCGCGCGCTGACCCCGCCATGGGTGCCCAGCTGCCAGTGCGGGCCTTTGAGCACAGACCACGGCTGATCGGCCAGCGGGGCGAGCGGCATATCGGGCGCGAGGTCCATGTCGGTGGTAACAACCGCCAACCCGAAACGCGCGCCCACCCACGGGGCTTGCAGTGTGCTGTCTTCCCAAACCGCCAACCCCGCCGCCACGGCCAGTTGGGCGAGGTTCACATCAGCGGTGGTGGCGGAATGCACCTTGGCGGCGAAACCCAATTGGCGGATGTATTCGGCCAGCACGGTGGCGTTTTCGGTGCCGCGTAGGCAGGCGCGTTCGGCTTGGGCGTCCATGATCCAATCGCTGCCCAATTCATCCTCGCGCGGATCGCGGGGATAGGCGGTGAGGACCACCAGCGCGTGGCCGTGAGTATCGATCGAGGTTTCGGGCGCGTCCACCGCGTCGCGCAGGTTCGCCATGATGACATCGACCCCGGCGGCGAGCGTTTTGGTCTGGCGGCTGCGCAGTCCTTCCGCCAATTGCGCGGTGCCCTCGCTTCGGCGCGGAGTAGCGAGACGCGCCTCTTGTGGCAGAGCGCAGACGCCCATCATCGAGGCGTCGTTGTAATAGCCGAATGATTTGAGGTGATTGGCGCGCTCCACCGGGCTGTCGGGGATCACCGCGCCTGCGGTGTTGATCGGCCCGTCGCGCAGCACGTCCATCATCGCTTGGAAGGGCGCCATGGCGTTGCATATGCTTTGGGGCGTCTCGGGCCGCTCAAAACGCAGCAACGGCATGGGCGCGTCCGGCAGTTGGTCATGGGGGGCATGCGACCGGCGCAGCCGCTCCAACGGGAAGGGGCCGAGGTGCATGGGGCGGGTCTTGGATGAAAAGAGCTTCATGGCAAATCGATGCCATGCTTTGAAATGAGATGCCAGTCCTGGTTGTGGTCGCTGAGGGCGCTCTCGCTTGACTTTCGGCGCAGCCGCCGACCATGCTGCGGCAAAATTGGAGGAGTGAGATCATGACCCTGTTCAACCGCCGTCAGGCCATCGCAACCTTGGGCGCTGCAACCGCCGTCGGGCTGGCGGCACCGGCATTGGCGCAGAACCGCAAGATCACCGTGGGCGCGCTGCGTTTCACCAGCCACGCGGGCAGCTTTGTCGGCTTTGAGCGGGACTATTTCAAAGACGCCGGGCTGGACGTTGAACTGCGCTTTTTCGAGGCCGCGCAGCCGATGGCCGTGGCGATTGCCAGCGGCGATGTGGATTATGCGGTAACGGCGATTTCCGGCGGTCTGGTGTCCTTGGCGCAAAAGGGCGCGGTCAAGGTCATCGGTGGCGCGCTGCAAGAAGAGCAGGGCATCGACGGGCAGAAGTTCCTCGTCTCCGACGCGGCCTATCAGGCCGGCATCACCGAACCCGGCATGCTGGATGGCAAAAGCTTTGGCATGACGCAGGCGGGGTCGTCCTTCCACTACATGGGCTCCAAAATGGCTGAGGCCGAGGGGATCAACCTCAAATTCAAGCCGCTGCAAAAGGTCGGCGCGGTGATCGGTGCACTGAAGTCGGGCCAGATCGATGCGTGGTCGATCGTGCCGCATATCGCCAAGCCGTTGGCCGGGTCGGGTGCCGTTCATATCATCGGCGATGTGGCGGCCTATCTGCCGGATTATCAGGTGACCACGGTCTTTACTTCGACCAAGAACGCCAGCGATGAGCAGGAGATGACCAAGAATTTCCTTGCGGGCTATTCCAAAGGTGTCGCCGACTATAACGCCGCGATGATCGCCAAGGACAGCGGCGATGCGGGCGTGGATGAGATGGTCGATCTGATCCATAAATATGTCTACACCGACCGCCCGCGCGACAAGGCAGCACCCTCAATCATCAACGGCACCATGCGGTTGAACGAAGGTGCCAAGTTGAACGTCGCCTCTGTACGCGACCAGTTGGATTGGTTTCAGTCCGAAGGGCTGGTCGACAGCGACATCACGCTGGAGACGCTGGTCGACACCTCTTATGTCGAGACGGCGGGCAGCTAAGCGCGCCACTGGCGTTTTGAAGTCATTCTAAAAGGCGCGTCCGAAATGGGCGCGCCTTTGTTTTTGGCCGCGCGCAGGGGCGATTTTAGGCGGGCGTGACTGGCAATGCCGCCCCGTAAAGATACCTTTGAAGCTGATACAGGGCCAAGCCCCTGACCAGTAGACGGGAACGTTCAGTGAGCGACGGCAGCTTTTTCGCCCTAGACGGCTATCATTTCGCCTTGGGGGCCGTCGGGGCGGTTGTCATCCTTGCTCATTGGCTGCCGCGATTTGTCAGCCGACGCGAGCCCGCGGCATCAGGGCTTTTGATCCTTTTGGGCATGGGTATTTTCGCCCTAGTCCCCGGTGTGCCGATATTCCCCGACCCGCGCATCTATCCCTTCCCGTGGGAGATGGTGTCAGAGCTTTGCGTGATCGTCGCCTTATTCGCGACGGGGCTGCGCATTGATAAACTCTCGGACTGGTCCCGCTGGGGTCCAACGGCGCGGCTCTTGGCGCTGACCATGCCGCTGACGATCCTGTCGGTCGCGCTGATGGGCTGGGCCTTTGCGGGGATGACCGCAGCCGGGGCGATTTTACTGGGCGCGGTGATGGCACCCACCGATCCGGTTTTGGCCGCTGACGTGCAGGTCGGCCCGCCGCAGGAAGGGGGCGAACATCCGGTGCGTTTTGCCCTGACCACAGAGGCGGCGCTGAACGATGGTTTGGCCTTTCCCTTCGTCTACCTTGGTATTCTGGTCGCAGCCGAAGGCTTGGCCCCGGCGACTTGGGGCGTGGAGTGGCTGGCGCGAGACGTCTTTTGGCGCATCTCTGTCGGCACCGTGATGGGCGCGGCGGGCGGTTGGGCCTTGGGGCAGGTGTTGTTCGCCGTGCCGCGCAAGGCGGTTCTGGCGGATACCTCCTCAGGGGTGGTGGCCTTGGCAGGGGTGCTTTTGTGCTATGGCACGACGGAATTGGTCGAAGGCTATGGCTTTATCGCCGTGGCGGTGGCCGGTCTGGTGATCCGGCGGGTTGAGGCAGACCACGAATTCCACCGCCGTTTGCATGATTTCACCGCAGCTGTCGAACATGCGCTTACGGCGCTTTTGCTGGTGGCAATCGGCGCGGTGCTGCCTGCCTTGCTGAGCGATCTGACCCTCGCCGGTGCGGTGATCGTGCTGGCATTGATCTTTGTCGTGCGCCCTTTGGCGGGGTGGCTGTCGCTTTTGGGAACGCCGCTAGAGACGCGCCCCCGCTGGGTTGTGGCGCTCTATGGCATCCGGGGGATCGGGTCGATCTACTACCTTGCCTATGCGGCGGGGAAGGTGGAGTTTCTGGACGAAGAGCCGCTTTGGGCGATGGTGGGGTTTGCGATCCTCGTGTCGACCTTGGTGCATGGTTTTACCGCCGGGATCGCGGTGGACGGGCTGAGCCGTAAAGAGGGTGAGCAGCCCTAAGCGCGCCACCGGCGCAGGGCGGTTGCGCCGGGACGCGGATCGCACATTGCGCGCGGGGCGTTTTTGCCGGAAAAGGGCGGCATGGACCTCAAGCTTTCCTCTGTCAGCCATTACTATGGCGATACCCAAGTGCTGCGTGACATCACGCTTGATATTCCCTCTGGCCAGATTGTTTGCATCGTTGGCCCTTCGGGCTGTGGCAAGTCTACCTTGCTGCGCATGCTCGGCGGCTTGGAGCGGCCCAGCGAAGGACGCGTGCTTCAAATGGGCGAAGCGCCTGAGGGCTGTCTGAACCCGCTCACCTACATCTTTCAGGATTTCGCCCTGCTGCCTTGGCGCACGGTGCGCGGCAATGTGGCGCTGGTGCTGGAGGATCATGGGCTAGGCAAGGCGCAGCGCGAGGCGATTATCGCCGATGTGCTGGCGCGGACCAAGTTGACCGATTTCGCCGATGCGCTGCCCAAACAGCTTTCGGGCGGCATGAAGCAGCGTGTGGCGATTGCCCGTGCACTGGCGGTGAACCCTGCCGTGATGCTGATGGACGAGCCGCTGAGCGCGCTCGACAGCCAGACCCGCGAATTGTTGATGGACGACCTTGTGGCGCTCTGGACGCGGCAGCCGTTCACGGCGGTCTATGTGACCCACAACCTCGCTGAAGCGGTGCGGTTGGGGCATAAGATCGTCGTGCTCTCGCGCCGTCCGGGTGAGCTGCGCGAGGTGGTGGAGCTAGACATGCCCTTGGCCGAGCGGCGTCACGGCGATCCGGTGTTGGAGGCGCAGCAACAGCACCTTTGGGGCTTGATGCGTGATGAGGCCGCGGCGGCGGATGCGGAGTTGATCGATGGGTGAGATGACAGATGCAAATGCCCGCGAGGTCACCTTTCGCGGCGGTGGTTTCCAGCCCGGCACGCGGCGGGGCGTGGGGCTTGCGGTTTTCGTGGTGCTGATCCTGCTGGCGGAATGGGGCACGCGCAGCGGCTTTATCTCGGCCCTGACGCTGCCTCGGCCCAGCGATGTCTTGCTGACGTTTCAGGAGCTTTATCAGTCGGGGATGTTGTTCAAACATCTTGGCCCCTCGCTGACCCGACTGGCCGTAGGCGCGCTGATCGGTGCCTCACTGGGTATCGGGATTGGGGTGCTGATCGGGCTGTTCTCCTTGGCCCGCGCGGGTCTGGTGCCGCTGGTGGCAGCGATTTTCCCAATTCCCAAGATCGCGCTGCTGCCGCTGTTTGTCATTTGGTTCGGCATTGATGAGGCAAGTAAATACGCGCTCATCGCCTTTGGCACCTTCACGCCCACGGTGGTTGCCACCTATGCGGCGGTCGACAATGTTGACCGGGTGCTGATCCGGATGGGGCAGAGTTTCGGCCTCGGTTGGTGGTCGATTGTTTCGAAAATCGTGGTGCCCGGCGCGATGCCGGGGATCCTCTCGGGGCTGCGGATTTCGCTGACGATCGCGATTATTCTGCTGGTGGCGGCTGAAATGCTGGGCGCGGAATATGGGATTGGGGCCTATATTCTGCAGGCGGGAAGCCTGTATGATTTGGAGCGGTTGTTTGCAGGCGTGGTGATCCTGTCGCTGCTGGGCGTGGCGGTGTCTTCGGTGGTGGCTTTCGTTGAACGGCGTGTGTTGAACTGGCGGGTCTGAGGGCGGGCAGGCGATGGCCCGGCGCCTGCGGCTTGTTTACGGGCCCGGGGTGGTAGTCCTGAACGGCTTTGCTATCAATACGCCAACCGCCCTCACAAACGGACCCCTCCCATGACCGACCACACCACCACCCACGCCGCTGACGAAGACGCCCGCAACCGCGACATCAAGATCTACGTCAACGGCGACATCGTCCACCGCGATGAAGCCAAGGTCTCGGTCTATGACGCGGGCTTCATGCTAGGCGACGGCATCTGGGAAGGCATGCGCCTCTATAACGGCACATGGGCGTTCTTCGATGAGCATATGGACCGCTTCTTTAATTCCTGCAAAGCAATCTCGCTCGACGTGGGCCTGGACAAAGACGGCATCGCCGAGGCGCTGCGCCGCACGGCAGAGGCGAACGACATGTACAGTGACGTGCACTGCCGCCTGATGCTGACCCGCGGGATCAAGGATAAACCGTTTCAGCACCCCTCGCTCAGCACCACCGGCCCGACGCTGGTGATCATCATGGAGCATTCCAAACCCGTGGATCGCCTGCAATCGGCCGGCATTCGTTTGGCGAGCGTCCCACAGGTGCGCGGCCTGCCACATAGCCAAGACCCCAAGCTTAACAGCCACTCAAAGCTGAACTGCATCATCGCCTGCCTTCAGGCCGAGGAAGCGGGCGCGGATGAGGCGCTGATGCTTGACCCGCATGGTTTTGTGAACACCACCAATGCCTGCAACTTCTTCATCGTGCGGCGGGGTGAGGTTTGGACCTCGACGGGCGACTACTGCATGAACGGCGTGACGCGGCAGAAGGTGATCGACCTGTGCCATGAAAACGGCATCCCGATGAAAGAAAAGAACTTCTCGCTCTATGAGGCTTATGGCGCGGATGAAGCCTTTCTCACCGGCACTTTCGGCGCACAGACCCCGGTGGCAGAGATTGACGGCAAGGCCATCGGCACCGGAGAGCGCCCCCTAACCAAGCGCATTCAGGCGCTTTATAAAGAACTGATCAAACAGCACACGGCCTGAGGGCCGCGAGGATGCCCGCCCCGCGAAGGGGCGGGCGGCATTTCAGGACACCATGCGTTTCAGCGCTGGAATGCGGCGCAGCAGCAGCCAATCCAGCAGACCCACGACCAGCAGGGTGATCCCCGCCATGGGAAAGGCCAGCGCCACGGCCAGCCCGACCACAACCGCGCCTTTCCACAGCGTCATGTTACGCGGCGCAGGCGGGGCCGAAAGCCAGCCTGCGGGATTTGCCGGGCGGCGTTTCCACCACATTACCACGCCAGATACGCAGAGAAAGATCACCGACAGACAAAACAGCGTATTGGCCAGAACGCTCGGCCAGCCCAGCGTGCCCATATGCAGCGCGATGCCCACGGCCATGGCCTTGCCCGCCAGCGAATAATCCGCATAGCGCACATCGGCGAGGATATTGCCCGTGTGCTGATCAATATGCACCGTGCGGTCGCTGGTGGGGTCGGTCGCATCGGTGTTCATCGTATCCCGGCTTAGGGTCCAGACACCCTCTTCGCCCTGCGGCAGGTTCATCTGATAGCGTGCGTCAAATCCGATCTGTCGCGCCAGCGCATCGATCGTGTCAAGCGTGGCAGGCGTGCCCTCGGCCAATCCGGCCACCCCGGCATCACTGCCGGAGGCGGGCATTGGCGTTTGCTCTAGCGCCCATGGCACTTCCTTGGGGCCGTGGTTCATCTTGGCATGGATGTCATCCGACAGCGGGGCATCCCACTTCTCAGCCGGAAATTGGCCCCATGCCTGCACCATTTTCTCCCCCCAGACTCCGGCCCACGACAGGCCCGAGATCAGGAAGAAGAACAGCACGATCGACACCCAAAGACCGATCGCCCCGTGCAGAGATTTCCACAAGGCACGACCACGGCCCAGACGGGGCAGCAGCGCCGCCCGCCAACTGGTGCCGCGCGGCCACCACAGGTAGAGCCCGGTCGCAATCAGCACCATGCCAAGCGAGGCCGCGATTTCGATCATGCGGTCGCCGGTGACGCCGAGCAGCAGGTTGGCGTGGATGTTGTCGGCCATGTCATACCAGCCACTGCGCCGCGGGAAACTGGCGAGGATTTCGGCGGTATAGGGATCGACGGCGACCATGGTTGCCACATCATTCGCATCCACCCGAAAGATCGCGGCCAAGTCATCGGCGCGTGGGGCGACATATTGGACGAGCGTGCCGCCCTCTATGCTGGCCTGTGCAGCGGCCGCCTGTTCCGAGACAGCAAGGGGCGCGTCTTGGGGCATCACAGAGATACGCTCCCCATCACGCCCGCCGACAAAAGCGATCCAAAGCATTACCAACCCGGTGAGGGCCAGCATTATGAAAAAAGGGATGACATAGAGCCCCGCGTAGAAATGCCAGCGCCAAGCGGCGCGGTAGAAACTGTTCGTGCGTTGCGTATTGTCGTTTTGCAGGGCCGCGGCGCCTGCGGGATCGATAGAAACCATTAAATTGGTCCTCTGACTGAATTAATTTGTAAGTTGGACGTCAGAGGGTCTTCGGCGGCGCCCGCGCGCGTTTGCTTGCGCTGGGGCGCGGTTTGGGCTGTCTGATCGCGGCCGGTGGTGGGGCAGGGGCCGGGTGAAAGTTGACGGTTCGAGGCTGCAATTCCAGCGCTGTACGAACCTCGGCAACGAGGTGCTGGTTCCAGTCGCAGGGCTTATGCTCAGGCGTGATCGGTTCGCCGTCGGGGCCGATGGTCACGGTTTTCACCCCGTAACCGGTGCACAAGACTATGGTCAGCCCGCCTTGCTGGCGTTCTGGCATGGTTCCCGGCGCAAGCGCCGAGAACGCCCCGAAAAACAGCACCAAAGCCCAGAGGCAGAGGTGCTGAAGGGGGCCGGTCAACGCCCTACGGCGCATTTTCGGTATGTTCAGGGTTTAGTTTTCGTGCTCGTGCGAGGAATGTTCCATATCACCGGCGTTATGACCCCGGCGGCTTTCGACGTTGAAGGTCACGTCCAGCGTCCCGGCCTTTTCAAAGGTCAGTGTGGCAGGAATTTTCTCACCTTCCTCGAAAGGGTCGCCATCTAGGCCCATGAACATGACGTGCAGCCCGCCGGGCTTAAGCGTGACGGTCTCACCCGCAGGCAGGTTGATCCCCTCGACATGCGACATGCGCGCCACGCCCATGTCATCGGTCGTTGTCTCATGGAGGGAAACTTCGTCGAAACCTTCAGCGCTTACTGCGAGCAGGCGGTCGGATTTATCGCCATTGTTGGTGATGGTGAGATACCCTCCGCCGACGCGGGCTGTCTTGGGTGTTTCAAAAGCCATGGGGTGATCAACGACGATACCGCCCGCGTTGTATTCATGTGCGGCGGCAGGCAGGGCGAGAAGGGCAGCCAAGGCTGCGATAATGATGGTTTTCATGTGTTGTTCCATTGTCTGATAAATTGCTTAACGGGCGATTAATCAGACAAAGGGCGGCCCGCGCACCGGGGGCGGCGCCCCGGCTGGACTGCGCGGCGCACCAAGCGCGCGAACCGCGCGGGGCGCGGCAATGCCCATCTTTTTAGCGGGAAGTAAGACATTGGCCAAAGTCGGCAGCATCAACGCGTTGACGATCCGACAGGCTTCGCAGTCCAGCGCTGCATGGCCTTGGCCGTCCAACGGCCCATCGCAAAGGTCGCTTAGCGTGCCGCCCGCTTGGATAAAGGCAACAAAGGCCGGGTCTTGCTGAGTTTGCGCGGTGGAACGATGCGCAAATGGCAGGCTGGCGAAGGCCAAAACCAGCAAAAGGGTCAGGGTGACCCGAAGCGAAGATATGCGCGAAGCGGCGGTCATAGGGCGTGATAACGCGAAGGGCTGCGCAAGGCTATAGCACGGAGCAATCTGCGACGTGTTGTCGTAGGGCGGGGTGCTGCGCTGTGGGTCTTGGGGAAGCAGTATTGGTTTGGTTGGGCATCGGAATGATATGGTCGACAGTGCCGGTTCAACGCGAAGCGGGCCCCATCAAACTGCCACCACCACTTTATCACAGATATGGTGGACGCTGGCGGTGGTGCCGTAGACCTCCAAAAGCATCGCTTCGGTCACGACTTCGACCGCTGGGCCTTGATGGGTAATTCGCCCGTCTTTCATCGCGACGATCTGATCAGCATAGGCGGCGGCATAGTTGATGTCGTGAAGCACGATGACGATGGTCCGTCCATGATTGCGCGCGAGGTCTTGCAATGTGCACATGAGGCTGCGCGAGGCGGCGATATCGAGATTGTTCAATGGCTCATCCAGCAGGATGTAGTCGGTCTCCTGCGCGAAAGTCATGGCCACCTGCGCGCGCTGCCGTTGCCCGCCTGACAGAGTATCAAGCCGCCGCTCTGCAAGGGGCAGCAGATCAAAGGTCGCTAGCGCGGCTTCTACCTTTTCATCGTCTTCAGCTGTGGGGCGGCCCTTGTGATAAGGATAGCGGCCAAATCCCACCAATTCGCGCACCGTCAGCAGCGGCGCGGCATCGCTGGTCTGCGGCAAGATAGCGAGCCGCCGAGCTAGTACATCATTCGCGCAGACGCCAATTTGCAGATCGTCGACCATGATCTGCCCCTGCTGCAAAGGGATCAGCCGCGCGATCAACGATAGTAGTGTGGATTTCCCAGCTCCGTTTGGCCCAATAAGCGCGGTCACACCGCCCGATTGCAGCGTCAGGTCAATCTCGCGCAGGGTCGGTTTGCCGTCTCGGTCGTGGTTCAGGTCACGGATGGCGATCATCTGGGTTTTCTCCGCAACAGGAGGGTTAGGAAAACAAGGCCGCCAAGCACATCAACGATTACGATCAGCGGCATTGTGGATTGTAGGGCGCGTTCCAACACCATTTGCCCACCGACCAGAGTGATCGCCGAGATCAAGCCCGCAGAGGGCAGCAAGATACGATGCGACATCACCGGTGTAATCTGCCGGGCAACGCTTACCACCAGCAAGCCAAGGAACGCCATTGGACCAACAAGGGCCGTCGAAACTGAGACGAGGATCGACACAAGGACCAGTACCTGAAACATGCCGCTCTTTGGAGCCTCGCCAAGGTTGATGGCGCTTTCATCGCCCAACGACAGCACGTCAAGCCGGTGCCGCATGCGCCAAGCCGCGAATAGCGCAGCGCCGGTCAGCGCGGCAGCGAGGGTCAAAAGCTCGGCGTCGACCCTGCCGAACCGCGCAAAGGAATTCGCCTGAACGACCATGAACTCATTGGGATCAATGATGCGTTGCAAGAAACTGGTGACTGAACGAAACAACCCCGCAAAGATGATGCCGGTCAGGATCATGCGGAAAAGGTCATGTCCGCCACGGCGTAAAAGCGTGCCAAAAAGCGCCAGCGCCGCTCCCATCAATAGTAATGTATTCACGATGAACTGTGTGATCTCGGGGAGCTGCGTGAAGCTTTGACCGCCAAGAACAAAGATCAGCATTGTAAGGGTCAGTAGATAGAGCGCGTCAAACCCCATGACCGAAGGCGTCAGGATGTGGTTGCGGGTGATCGTCTGGAACAGCACGGTGGCCGTCGACACTGAGATGGCGACCAGCAGCAAGGCGATCAATTTGTTGGCGCGAAACGATAGCACAAAACCCCAATTGCCCCGCGCGCCCAGCCCGAGGTAAAGCGCGATGCAAAGGCAAAGCACCGCCAGAAGCCACCACAGACGCTTAGGATACATGGCGTTTGGGCCCGTGCAGCAGCCACAAGAACAGCAAGGCGCCGACCACGCCAAAGACTGTGCCAACCGGAATTTCATAAGGGTAGCGGATCAGACGACCAAGAATGTCACAGAGTAGAACGAGCGCGGCACCGGTCATTGCAGTCAGCGGCAAGCTGCGGCGCAGATTGTCCCCGGCCAGCCGCGCGATGATGTTGGGCACCACAAGCCCGACAAAGGGGATCAGTCCCACCGTGACCACCGTCAACGCGGTGACGATAGAAATGGCCAACAGCCCCAGCACCATCGTCTGGCTATAGTTCAGGCCAAGGTTGATGCTGGCGGTGCGCCCCATGCCAATGATCGCAAATTGATCCGCGGCGAGATAGGCGAGCGCCGCCACCAGCGCCACCAGCCAAAGCAGTTCATATCGGCCCTGCAAAACGCCGGAGAATTCTCCATTCATCCAGATTTCGACATATTGCAGCAGGTCCGCTTGATAAGCGATGACAGTGACCGCCGCGCCAAGGATGCCACCGTAGATCAGCCCGACAAGCGCCACCAGCAAGGGCTGTGTTGGCGGCAGGCGTTGTACAATCGCCAGAAACCCAGCGCTCGCCGCAAGGGCGGTTAGCGAGGCGAGGACCATCTTTACAAGGAGAGACGCACCCGGTGCGAACAGCGTGACCAACAGGATGCCAAGGGCCGCGCCCTGACCTGTTCCGGCGGTCATCGGTTCTACGAAACGGTTGCGCACCAGCATTTGCATGATCGCACCGCTGACCGCCAATGCACCGCCTGAAATGATGACGGCGATGGTCCTTGGTGCCCGGCTGACCACAAGCAGTTCCAATGCGCCCGGATCGCTCCAGAGCGCTGGCCACGACAGGTCAATCACCCCGACAAAAAGCGAGGCGATCGACAAGATCACAAGAAGGCATGCAAGGGCCAGCGCCACGGGGTTTACTGGTCTGCCAAGGCGGCGTTGATTTCATCCAGCGTGAGGTTCATCGACTGAATGCCGCCACCCGCGATGTAGATTGGTGCTGCACTCAAATGCACAACTTGGCCGGATTTCCATGCGGAGGTCTCATGCACCAAAGCATTGTCCAGCGTCGCGTGCGCACCTTCGCTTTCTTGACCGATGGCGGCCATACGGTCGATCACCAGCAGGATGTCGGGGTTGGCCTCGCGGATAAATTCAAAGCTGATCGCCTCGCCATGGTCGGTCATTTGGACGTCTTCCACGGCCTCGGGCAGGCCAAGGGCCTCATGCAGCCAACCAAAACGCCCGCCCGTGCCGTATGCACTGATCTTGGGGCCATTCGTCATCACGATCAGAGCGGTGCCTTTGCCCGCCAGCGCCTTTTTGGTCTCGGACAATTTGGTTTGAAAATCAGCGGCGAGGGCTGCGGCCTGTTCTTCTTTGTCAAAGATTTCGCCATAGGCGGCAAGCCGGGCAAGCCCTTCGCCAATGGTGTCTTCCCAGATGGTCATATCGAGTGTCGGCGCGATGCGGGCAAGCTCGGGCACCTGTTCAGAGCTGCGGCCACCGGCGATGATCAGGTCGGGGTTCAACGCGAAAAGCGTCTCGAAGTCCGGCTCGAAAAGGGAACCGACAACATCGGTGCCAGCGGCGGCGTCTTCAAGATAAGGCAGGTAGATAGGGCGCACCATTCCTTGCGGTTTCACGCCAAGCGCAGTGAGGCTGTCAAACGCGGCCAGGTCAAATACCGCGACAGTTTCGGGAAAGTGGGGCGCGTCCACAGGGCCACGGGCGGTCTCAACCGATATTGTTTCTGCAAAGGCGGGCGGGGCAAGCAAAAGGGCCATTAGGGCTAGGGGTTTGATCATAGCGGTAGGGCTTTCGTAAGACAGAGAAGGGAGGCGGGCTGGTGTTTACCATCCCAATGGCACGGCGTAGGACTTGTAGACAACTTGAATCTGGAGAGCGCGCTATGCCGACGACAACAGGATTTTACGCAACCGAAAGCGGCTCGAAATACTTGCAGCAGCTGTGCAAGCATTTTGGTCATAAGGTTGAGACATCCTTTGATCCGCATAAGGGCTGGGTGGCGTTTGAGATGGGCACCGTGCATATGAGCGCCACCGATGACGGTCTCACCGTTACCGCGACGGTAGAAGACGCGAAAGCGGTGCAAGTGGTGCATGATGTCATTGACCGTCACTTGGAGAAATTTGCCTTTCGCGAACCAGAAAAAACTATGGTTTGGACGGTCGAATAGGTCGACTTTAATAGCAATACCCGGCGCCAATTGTGGCACCGGGAGCGGATCAAAGCGTCGTTTGACCAAAGATTAAGAGTGGATCAAAAGACGATCTCGGCGCTGACTCGGATGGAACGGCCCGGTTCGGTCAGCGGCTCCACTTCGCCTACGAACTCTTGCCCATAGGTGGCGCGGCTGGTGTATTGCTCATCAAAGAGGTTGTTCACCTCGGCCCGCAGGGTCAGATTGTCCATACGCTTGGGTGTGTATTCGGCAAAGACATTGGCGATCGTATAGCCATCAAGCTCTGCTCCACGTCCACCCGTATCTGAATCGTAGGTATCGTCAAAGTCGAAGGCAACTTGGACATCGCCGCCCAAAAGAACGCCGTTGTTAAGACGGTGCGCCACTTGGAAGGTCAGGAAATCCCCCATCGGCATCGTCAGGTAGTTGCCGACATAGGAGTCCGAAGAACGGCCGTTGATTTCGGTATCGATGCGGGCGAAACCAGCGCGGAAGAAGCCATCCTCCCATGCGGTGCCGAGGCCAAGCTCAAAGCCGCGGGATTGCACGTCTGCCGACAAAGCGGGACCACCGCCCCAGCTGGCAGCGCGGGCGTTATCGATGTTGGTGGCAAAGATCTTACCGTCAACGATCCACGCTCCCAAAGCGTAGTTAGCCGCGATGTAAAGGTTGTCGGCGGTGACTTCTTCGATGTCGGATGTAGAGTAGTCCCAAGCAGGGTTGAGAATGTAGTTCTCTGCCAGTTCCAGACCGCCCCAAACATGGGAGTAGCCCGCGCTGACGGTCAGCTCGTTCGAGATATCGTATTCGCCCGAGATATTGCCTGACAGACCGGATTCAGACTGCGAAGAACCATCGGTGCCTTCGAAATCCTGAAAATCAGCCCGCGCCCCGAAAGAAAGCCGCGCATTGCTGCTGGGCTCCATCCGCGCTTGGGCAAAAAAGCCGATGTTGTTTAGTTTTTCACGAGCCGTCTCACGCGCGCCGGACGCAATGGCGAGATAGTCCAGATCGGCTTCGTCAGAGTAGAAATCCAAACCTGTGTTCAGTTCACCCCAGCTAAGTTCAAAGCGGTTCGAGAGTTCGCCGTTCAGGCTTACGGTCTCACCTTGGGTGACCGAATTGGTTGACAGGTCCGTCTCGTCATTGACCAATTCCGTGCCGCTATAGGCCAGCCGCGCGGTGGGGTTCCACATGGCCGTTGGCGTGGTGTCGCTATAGCTCAAGACGATGTTGGTCCGCTCAAGATCATAGGGACGCTCTGCCGGGAGGGGGCGGCCACCAAAGATGGTGCCGATATTGGCGCGATAGGGGCGTATTTCATCGTCGACCACATGTTCGTAGGATAATTCGACCCGGTCGCCAGTTTGGGATTCGTAGGCCAGTTTCCCAAGCCCGCTAAGAAGGTCGGTACCAGAGCCGATGATATCATCGCCGTTGCCATCTTCACGCAGGCCGCCATCGGCGACCTTTGCAAAGCCAAGGTATTCAAACCCGCCTTCGCGGCCGTACAGCGTTAGACTGTTCGAGAAGATGTCGCCATTGCTGTCGTATTCAAACTTGTAGCGCCCACCGAACGTCTCGTCCGCAGCCAACAGATCGCTGGCGTCTTTTGTTTCATAGGCCAGCGCGCCGCCCAAAGCACCGGGTCCGGCATCTGCGGGGGCCACACCGGGATCGACACGGGCGGCTTTCAACAGGGCGGGGTCGATCAGCGTGGTTGTGTTGTGGTGGAAAACCTTGTTGTTCTGCCGCGCCCCGTCGATAGAGATAGCGAGGTTGTTCTCTTCAATGCCGTTCACATAGACCTTCTGCGACATCGGAATGGAGCTGCCCACAGCAATGGTCGGCTCAGCCACAAAAAGCTCTGACAGGTCGGCAGGGTTGCTCAGCGCCAAGCCCTCGCTTGAGACAGAAATGGCGTCTTCTTCCATCCCCGGTACAGATGGCATTTCCAGAACGATAGTTCCCAAGAATGCTTCTTCACTATTGCTCTGCGCCTGACCTGCGGCGGGTATCATCCCCGCGGCGAGGCAAGCAAATGCGTGTGTCGTCTTCATTAGTTTCCCCTTAATAAAATGGCTCTCAACCCGCCAATCGACCAGCTGAATATGCTATTGGGGGGATTCCTTATAGAAACTGTCAGAAATCTCAAGAGGGATAGTCAGGTCAACAAACTGTTTAGATATTCTGGCAAAAACTGTGCCTTTACAGGCATAGTCCGGGGGCGAGTTCTGTGGGCTGACGGCAGGTCACAGTGGGCTGGGTTGGGGGTATCAAGAGCGGTGTAGCGATTGAACAGCGCGACGCGGGCCGGGATCAATGTTACAGCAACAGACTTTTCACGAACCCGATCGTACGCCGAACTGGCATTCCGAACAGCATCTTCAGGATCAGACAGATCTAGATCGTAGTATTGCCGAATTGGCGCTGGCGATCCCACCTACCTGTCGGCGGTAGCGTACAGATCGTCTGGATCCGCCAATTGATCCCAGCATGGATTTGCGCGGCGACGCCCGAAAGGGACTATCTGATTTTTATGGATGTGTTGGCTGGGATGGTAGGATACCCCAGTCAGTTGATCCAGTTCATCGGCTTACGTCACGGGGGTAAGAATGTGGGGCACTTTTGGGGGCATTTTGGTGCCTGAAGGGGGTAGGATATCCATCTCGGTAGGTGGCCCTTTTTCGGGGGCTACAAGGACAGACAGGCAATATCTTGGTCCTACTGGTGGGAGCCCAGCGCCTTCGGAAGGAGGAGCAAGTCGTAAAAGCAAAAAAATAGGGAGGGAGAGCCCCCGACCGAACACCCCTAAGGATGCCCGGACGGGGGAGTGGTTAGTTGGTGGAGAAGCGGGGATATTCTGTGTAGCCTAGGTCGCTGGGAGGCGGGAGCAGAAAGTCTACAGTCCACTCGCGGCCCGAGAAGCGGACAGTCCCCTCAGCCGTGGCTAGTCGCGGCAGGTCGCTTGCCTTAATACCTGTCTCGGCCTCGAAGGTAGGGAGCTCTTCCACGTTAACGAACCAAGCGCCGGTGCCGTCGATAGCAAGGATTTCGTAGCCGTGGCGGTGTTCGTTCAATTCATGCATAGTGGTCATGGTGTATTCCTTTTAATTTTTTGTAATTATTAGCTTTAACGCACCCTAACCCTAACCCATTGATAATAATGAAGCATCGGGTCAGGGGCTGAAGAGGTCATTAGCGCTAGACTCGTTCCCTACCGAACGAGCTTGAAAGCTGTCAGGATCGGGACGGATATCATATTAAGTGCCCGTGAAGCGGTGGTTAAGCTGCTTTCGAGGCGGGAGCTCCACAGGCCGAATGCGGCTGAGCGAGCCGTATCACCGTCTGGGACCGCTCACAGTAGCCCTGCATCTCATAGAAGACGACCCGTTTCCGAGCTCGTGAAGCCCAGCGCTCGCCTGATATGGGCGAACCGTTTGGTGACGTCGTTCACCGTCAGGTCGGGGAACAAGGGCCCTGAGGCGGGAAGTTCTGAAAGAACGGTGTCCAAAACAGAGTGTACCGGGACCATCCTTTCCGCTGCATCAGTCTTAAGCTGCCGAAGTCGGTTCGGGCGGACATGAAAAAAGTGCCCGAGGTTGCCCTTGGTCACCAGGTCTTCCCTCAGCAACCCTGCCGCCTCTCCAGACCTCATGCCGGACAACAAGCACATGAGAAGCACCTTTCCGATTGCAGGATCGTTGAGGCCGAGCAGTTGCTTAGCTTCCTTGTCGGTGGGGACTGCGTAGGGGTGGTGGCGTATCTTGGCGTCGAAGCGAACTGAGGTGAAGGGGTTGGCCTCCAACTCACCCTCATAGACACACCAGCCGAGCCAGTGGTTTACTTGAGACCAGATGCGCCGCTGTGTCCGTCCAGTTATCCGGGTCGTGCCAGACTTAGACCAGTCTACCGCTGCTAGCAAAGACAACTCCCTTGTTCGCTCTGACTTGCCAAGGTTGGGGCTGAGCTGTGCTATCAGGGAAAGGAAACCCCGGCCTTCTTCACGGGTGAGTTCGACCAGTTTCTGCGTCCCATACATCGATCGGAATAGCTCCACCGAATACCGGACGCTCTTAAACCCACTGGGCCTTAGTTCGTTTTGGCGCAGCACCAAATACTGTTGAGCAGCCTGCCCGACTGTCAGACGTGACCGCGCCTTAACCTGATACCGAACCGGTTCAGAGTGCTGTAGGGAGGCCCGAAGACGAGCAAGGGCGACCTCGGATGGGGTGGACCAATCACCGGCGTTACGTGAGGCTGGTTTTGGCAGAGACTGGGCCCCTGAGAGGACCTGCTCCACTGTACTCTCATAGCGGGTGTTAACCTCCGCAGCCCTTTGACGGGCTACCTTGGCATCACTGGTCTTAAGGGATTGCTTCAATGCTTGTTGGCCAAGAAGGTCAGCGACTTCCTTGGGGTAGTTACGACGATAAAGCCACGTCTGACCTTTCAGGTAGGCATAGCGAATTGTAGCAGAAGACATAGGTCCTCTCCTTTCATGGGGTTTTAATGGTTTTGAGGTTTGGGTTGTTTTAGTCGACGACCCGGAGGATCAGGTCGAATTCTGGCTCGCCGTATTCGCCAGCCAGTGGCCCGTTAAGGGAATACCCCCCGACGCAGTCCTCGTAGACCTCATCGATCAGGAACATATGTTCGGGAATGTCGTCGAAGGCCTGAATTACAACACGAACGCCGGGCCCCAGCTTTTGTTGGTCGATAAGTTCTCTATCCATGGCACTACCTCCTCCGAACAAAGAAGTCGGGAAGCAGTGCGCCCAGTGTAAAGCTAACGGGCAAAGGGAGCGTGATTGGCTGGAGCCAACTCGGCAAACATGCCAAGATCAGGAAGGCCCCCGCCACGGCCTGCGGAACAGCAAGGCTGAGGTCGAATTTTCTCCTAAGTGCCCAGGATAAGGTCAGCCGGAAGCCGACCCCAACTGCGATAAGCAGCGTGAAGGTGGTAAACATCTATACATCTCCATTGAGGTTTCTTTAATATAGATGCTTGGATTCACTCAGTTTTAGAGCTCATTTAGCTCCTCTTGGCTCAATGAGATTGCCATGGGAGAACAGCTGATGAACCTTATACCTTTCTTTTACCTTGACGATCATCTTATACTTCTTTTATACTATCGACGCAAGCTTACACAGTAGAGATCTATTATGCAGAATAAAGAAGTAGAAAAGTTAGCTCGGCAGGCCGCGATCCGGCTGATGCAAGATAAAGGATATAAGGTCCGCGATGTATCGTCAGGAACTGGCGTGCCTAAAAATTCCCGGTTGGAGATAACCGACAATGACGGTACCCACTCATGTATAATGAAGTACACGTCGTCGGGTCGCATTCATTTTGTCCGCGAGGGGGCTGGCTTCAAGGTTCTCGGAGACACGGACTTCGTCTTAATTGTTCATGCACCTTCTGAGGTAGCTAAACATGTGGTGGTACAGCTGTTTCATAGCGATACCGTCGAGAAAGCATTCAATGCTGCTGCTATGGCGCTAGATGAAGAGCAGCAAGGCCATGTTCCGATCTGGTTGAGCCCTGAATTGGAGGAGGGTGTTCGCTTCTCAGGGTCCGGCTTTAAAGATCGGGCTATTTGGGTAGAGCAAGTGTCACTCATTCATTCGCCTGAAACGGTAGAGGTCAATGAGTCAGCGGTGACCGTAGTTGAAGCTGAAACCGGCATAATGGAGCGGGTAAAAAGCATGCTCGCTACACATATGGGGGTTGAAGCCGACCAACTTGAGGTTGATGTAAGGATTAAAGTCTGATCCGCATTGAAGAACCTATAATCTACCTCCTCTCAATCTCGCTCGGGAGTGTCATGAACTTTGTGTATTTGGTCTGGCCCATGCGGGTTTTAGATACAGTCACGCATTGAAGCGATCCTCGAACATTATGGCGAAATGATTGCGGGCCGCAAACCATTCTCGAACATTCCGGCCGCCTTTCTCAAAGTTGCGGATCGCCAAGTAGATCAGTTTCGTGGCTGCGTCTTCGGTCGGGAACGATCCTCGCGTCTTGACCGATTTTCGGATTACCCGATTCAAGCTTTCAATTGCGTTGGTGGTGTAGATGATTTTCCGGATGGCGGGATCAAAGGCAAAGAACGGTATTACCTCTTGCCAAGCCCTGCGCCAGGCGGGGGCGATAGAGGCATATTTCCCGGCCCATTTTTCTTCAAAGGCATCCAGCTCCGCAGCGGCTTGCTCGGCTGTAGGGGCACTGTAAATCCGCCGCAGATCAGCGGCCACCTCCTTGCGATCTTTCCAGGCACAGAAATTCAACGAGTGGCGCACGAGATGGACAATGCACGTTTGCACGACCGTATCCGGAAAGGCTGCGGTAATGGCATCAGGGAAGCCCTTGAGGCCGTCCACGACCGCAATCAGGATGTCTTGAAGCCCACGGTTCTTCAGCTCTGTCATCACCGAGAGCCAGAATTTGGCGCCCTCGTTGTCAGCGATCCAAAGACCAAGAACCTCGCGCACGCCATCCCTGCTGACACCAAGGGCCACGTAGACGGCTTTGTTCTTGACCATGCGGCTATCGGCGTCGCGGATCTTGACCCGTAGAGCGTCAAAAATGACGATGGGATACATCCGGTCCAGCGCCCGGGATTGCCACTCTCGAACCTCATCCAACACCGCGTCGGTCACGCGGCTGATCAAGTCTGGCGAGACTTGCAGGCCATAGACGTCCTCAAGATGAGCACGGATGTCGCGGACCGTCAGACCAGCGGCGTAAAGCCCGATAATCTTGTCATCCATCCCATCAATGCGGGTCTGTCCCTTCTTCACCAGTTCAGGCTCGAAGCTGCCGTCCCGGTCCCGCGGCACAGCGATAGGCAGTTCGCCGTCTTGCCCCTTCAATTTCTTAGCAGATGAGCCGTTGCGACGGTTGGCCTGATCAGGCGGGGCATCTTTTCCGTCTTCATAGCCCAGATGTGCAGTCAGCTCAGCCCCGAGCATCCGTTCCATCAGCTTGATCTTGAGCTCTTTCATTAGCCCGGCATCGCCAAGCAGATCTTCAGGCCGCTCGCAGCCCTTCAGCAGCTCGTCCAACAGTTCCTTGGAAATAGTCATAGTCCTTGCTCCTCTCAGGAAGCATGGACCAGATCGCAGTTACACAGAAGACCGGACACTCTCTCTCGCTCCCCCCCCCCTACGTCCCATCCCATTACTTATACCTATTCTCAGGTAAGTATCTCCAGTCGGACTGGGATCGCTCTACAGACCCTTAAGAAGCATGCCTCCACTGGTGAGCCCCTAAAGCTGGGTGGTTACTCCGGTTTGTGGACCGTGGGTGCGTGTACGTCGTAGCACCAACTAACCACTCCCCCGTCCGGGCATCCTTAGGGGTGTTCGGTCGGGGGCTCTCCCTCCCTATTTTTTTGCTTTTACGACTTGCTCCTCCTTCCGAAGGCGCTGGGCTCCCACCAGTAGGACCAAGATATTGCCTGTCTGTCCTTGTAGCCCCCTAAAAAGGCTCTAGTCTGCTCACCCCTAGGGATGGTCCATGCGGGGGCATTATCAGGGGCATTTTTGACCCTAGGCAGGCCCTGAGGCCTAAGCTTAGCAATGACGGGGTGTGTTGGCTGGGATGGTAGGATTCGAACCTACGGTACACTGTACCAAAAACAGTTGCCTTACCACTTGGCTACATCCCAACACAGGGCGCTAATTAGAGTTCTCTGGCGCGGGGTGCAAGACCCGTTTTTGATAAATTCGCCTATTCTTCGCGCGCATGGTCAGAGAGTAGGTCTTCGCGGGGCAATTCGGCACGTTCCTGCGTGACGATGCGGGTCAATTCACGGTCAGCCTGCGCTTCAACGGGCTGTACGGGGGCAGGATTGGCGCTCTCCGTTGGCGATTGAGGCGAATCTTTTCGCTCGGTGCTGGACGATTCGCTTTGCGTTATCAATCGGTAGGCCGGGGGCTGTGCGGTAAGCCCTGCCACGTCGAAGGCGGCCAATGTCAGGCGAATCGCTTCGCTGCGCGCGGCGGCCAGATCGGTGGTCTCTTGGTTGATCCAAGCAGCGAATTGCATGTTGATCCAGTGATCGGCCACCTCCTCCACCCATGCGGCGGCTTCGGGGGAGGGGAGGACGAAATGCAGGTCGTTCAGCACCTCCAGCGCCAATTCCCGGGCGCGGGCCAGATCGGCGTCGCTGGCCACCGAGAGGGTAAATGTAAATCGCCGCTCAGCGTTGCGTGAAAAGTTGATAATGCGGCTTTTAAAGACCGTGGCGTTGGGGATGCGTATGTGGTTGCCGTCATAGCTGAGCAAAATCGTGGCGCGGCTGGTCAGGCGGATCACCTTGCCGGTGTCACCGTCAATCTCGACCGTGTCATTGGGGCGGAACGGCTGGCGGATCGACAGCATGATGGAGGCGATGAAATTCTCGACCGTGTCGCGCACCGCGAAACCGATGGCGAGGCCGACGATCCCCGCCGCGCCAAGGATGCCCGACA
>NZ_CP085167.1:2055000-2240000 GCF_022788715.1 Sulfitobacter sp. DSM 110093 | reverse complement strand
GGGCCAGATGGAAGTGACGGATCTCGAGGGTAGTTCATCCTTATCGGATTGAATGGGCTGCTTAGAGGTCCCTGGAAATAGCTCCATCGCTAGATCGTACCCTAAACCGACACAGGTGGACAGGTAGAGAATACCAAGGCGCTTGAGAGAACTATGTTGAAGGAACTCGGCAAAATACCTCCGTAAGTTCGCGAGAAGGAGGCCCGGTTTCTAGGCAACTAGAGGCTGGGGGCACAAACCAGGGGGTGGCGACTGTTTATTAAAAACACAGGGCTCTGCGAAGTCGTAAGACGACGTATAGGGTCTGACGCCTGCCCGGTGCCTGAAGGTTAAAAGGAGGGGTGAGAGCTCTGAATTGAAGCCCAGGTAAACGGCGGCCGTAACTATAACGGTCCTAAGGTAGCGAAATTCCTTGTCGGGTAAGTTCCGACCTGCACGAATGGCGTAACGACTTCCCCGCTGTCTCCAACATAGACTCAGCGAAATTGAATTACCGGTCAAGATGCCGGTTACCCGCGGTTAGACGGAAAGACCCCGTGCACCTTTACTACAGCTTCACACTGGCATTAGGCCGAACATGTGCAGGATAGGTGGTGGGCTTTGAAACCGAGACGCCAGTCTCGGTGGAGCCTCCCTTGAGATACCACCCTTGTTCTGCTTGATGTCTAACCGCGGACCGTTATCCGGTTCCGGGACCCTGTGTGGCGGGTAGTTTGACTGGGGCGGTCGCCTCCTAAATCGTAACGGAGGCGCGCGAAGGTTGGCTCAGAGCGGTCGGAAATCGCTCGTTGAGTGCAATGGCAGAAGCCAGCCTGACTGCGAGACTGACAAGTCGAGCAGAGTCGAAAGACGGCCATAGTGATCCGGTGGTCCCAAGTGGGAGGGCCATCGCTCAACGGATAAAAGGTACGCCGGGGATAACAGGCTGATACTGCCCAAGAGTCCATATCGACGGCAGTGTTTGGCACCTCGATGTCGGCTCATCTCATCCTGGGGCTGGAGCAGGTCCCAAGGGTACGGCTGTTCGCCGTTTAAAGAGGTACGTGAGCTGGGTTTAGAACGTCGTGAGACAGTTCGGTCCCTATCTTCCGTGGGTGTAGGATACTTGAGAGGAGTTGCCCCTAGTACGAGAGGACCGGGGTGAACG
The DNA here is from genome assembly GCF_022788715.1 of Sulfitobacter sp. DSM 110093. Classification (NCBI taxonomy): domain Bacteria; kingdom Pseudomonadati; phylum Pseudomonadota; class Alphaproteobacteria; order Rhodobacterales; family Roseobacteraceae; genus Sulfitobacter; species Sulfitobacter sp. DSM 110093. The sequence continues at coordinate 2,238,853 of NZ_CP085167.1, read as the reverse complement.
ATCCACTGGTGGACCAGTTGTTATGCCAATAGCAGTGCTGGGTAGCTATGATCGGACAGGATAACCGCTGAAGGCATCTAAGCGGGAAGCCCCCCTCAAAACAAGGTATCCCTGAGAGCCGAGGTAGACCACCTCGTCGATAGGCCAGAGATGTAAGCGTAGTAATACGTTCAGTTGACTGGTACTAATTGCTCGATAGGCTTGATTTGATCCAGTAGAAGCAAGACTTCAACTTATCAATCAAAAGCATACACATACAATCAGTTGTACATGACTTGGAACAAACAACGCTCAGCACTTCAGTGGTGACAGCGCGGGAACGGGTATCCCACAGATACCCTACCTCCCGCCGTCCCTCTGAAAAGCAGAGCGCTTGAGGACTTTATTTGGTTTGGTGATCATAGCGCGAGCAAAACACCTGGTCCCATCCCGAACCCAGCCGTTAAGTGCCGTAGCGCCGATGGTACTGCGTCTTAAGACGTGGGAGAGTAGGTCATCGCCAAACCTAATAAGGTCCTCAAATCAGTATCTCTCAACGATGATCAAAATTAAACAAAACCGCCGCAGCTCATAAAGCCGCGGCGGTTTTGCTGTGTGAAACAGCATCATCCTTCTCATAGTTTTTCTCCCCGGTTGCAGCGCGCGTGCGCCCCCATCGGCTTGACCCTGCCAAACTCCCTGTCACAGTACCGACAAGCGAGGGGCGGGGAGGCCGAGTATGGACATTGAAACGCTTTTTAGGCTTGATGGGAAAACCGCGCTCATTACTGGCGGTGCGACGGGCATCGGGCGAATGGCTGCCGAAGTCTTGGTGCGGGCGGGTGCGCGGGTTCTGTTGGCCAGCCGGAACGGTGAGGCCTGCGAGGTTGTCGCCACAGAGTTAAACGCGCTTGGTGCCCGCGGCAGTGCCGAAGGGTTTGCCGGAGATGTCGGCAGCGAGGAAGGTGTCGATGCGCTGGTAGCCGAGGTTCACGCGCGGTGTCATCAATTGAATATCTTGATGAACAACGCCGGCGCAACTTGGGGTGCACCTTTGGGGCACTTCCCCTTCCGCGCCTGGGATAAGGTGATGGGCGTGAATGTCGCCGGATTGTTCGACCTGACGCAAAAACTCTTGCCGCTTTTGCGGGCCGGGGCCACGGCGGATGATCCCGCGCGGGTTGTTAATGTGGGCTCGGTCATGGGCGAACGCGAGATGGGCGATGGCGCGTATAGCTATTCGGCCTCCAAGGCGGCGGTCATTCACTTAAGCAAAATCCTCGCGAAAGAACTCGCCAGCGATGCGATTACCGTGAATGCGTTGGCACCGGGGCCATTTGTGTCGCGGATGACAGCATTTGCCACACAAGATGAAACCACCCGCGCGGCTGTTGGCAAAGACGTTCCGCTGGGTCGTGTCGGTCGAGAAGAAGATATCGGGGGCTGCATGCTGTTCCTTTGCGGACGCGGTGGCGCATATGTGACCGGGGCTGTAATTCCGGTTAGCGGGGGCATCAATGTGATGTCGGGACCGAATATTTTTGAGAGGGCACTGCCATGAATACCACAATAACCGCCGAGGCTGCCCATGCGTAACGACAGCCATTTACCCCAAGCTTTGCAGGGGCTTCGCCTGCCGCTGGTCGCCTCACCGATGTTCATCCTGTCGGGGCCAGAGTTGGTTATCGCGCAGTGTAAGGCGGGGATAGTTGGATCGTTCCCGGCGCTGAACGCGCGTGAGGCCGAAGGAGAGCCGCCACTGCTTGACGCTTGGCTGACGCAGATCACCGAAGCTTTGGACAAGCACAATCAAGAGAACCCAGACCAACCAGCAGCACCTTTTGCGGTGAACCAGATCGTACACCGCTCCAACAGCCGCTTGAACCGCGACCTTGAGATTTGCGTAAAGCATAAGGTGCCAATCTGGATTACCTCTCTTGGTGCGCGGGCGGAGGTTAACGAGGCTGCCCATTCCTGCGGCGGCATCGTGCTGCATGACATCATCAACAATCGGTTTGCCCACAAAGCGATCGAGAAAGGTGCCGACGGACTGATCGCGGTTGCCGCTGGGGCAGGGGGGCATGCCGGGCCGCAATCTCCTTTTGCGCTGATCCGTGAAATTCGTGAGTGGTTTGATGGGCCGCTGTTGTTGTCCGGTGCGCTGGCCACGGGCGAGGGGCTTTTGGCCGCGCGGGCGATGGGGGCCGATTTGGGCTATATGGGATCGGCCTTTATCGCCACGCGAGAAGCCAATGCGGTGCCCGGGTACAAGGATATGATCGTTTCGGGTGGGGCAGATGACATCGTGACTTCGTCGCTCTTTACTGGGGTGTCGGGCAACTATCTCAGACCATCGATCCAAGCGGCGGGGCTGGACCCGGATAATCTGCCGTCGGCGGATGCCTCTTCGATGAATTTCGGGGATGGGTCGTCCAAACCCAAGGCATGGAAAGAAATCTGGGGTGCTGGGCAAGGCATTGGTGCGGTCAAACAAATCGCCGGGGCTGCTGAATTGGTCGACCGGATAGAGGCCGAGTATCTCGCCGCCGGGGCACGGATGGCGGCGGAATTTGCGCGATGAGCACGGATACCCAATCTTTAGACGAAGTGGCCGTAAGCCGGTGGTTGGAAGCGAACCTTCCGGGCTTTGCCGGTCCGTTGGAGGTGACCAAGTTTCAGGCGGGGCAATCTAACCCGACCTTTCTGCTCTCTACCCCTGCGCATGACTATGTGCTGCGCCGCAAGCCCCCCGGCGTACTGCTGAAATCGGCCCATGCGGTGGATCGGGAGTTTCGCGTGCAAAAGGCGCTTGCGGGCAGCCAAGTGCCAGTCGCCAAGATGCACCTGCTTTGCGAGGATGAAAGCGTTATTGGGTCGACCTTTTATGTGATGGACCATGTACCGGGGCGGAATTTCAATGACCCGACCCTGCCGGAGTTGGAGCCCAAACAGCGGGCCGAAGTCATGGATGAAATGAACGGCGTTCTGGCCGCGCTGCATGAAGTGGACATCGACGCGATCGGTCTGTCGGATTATGGCCCGCCCGGCAATTATTTCGAGCGTCAGGTCGGCCGCTGGTCGAAACAATACCGTGCGTCTGAGACTGAAAAACAGCCTGACATGGATCAATTGATGCAGCGGTTGGCCGACAATCTGCCCGAAGATGACGGGCAGCGCACGCTGGTCCATGGTGATTACCGCATCGACAATATGATCTTCGACACCTATGGCACCGCCTGCCGCGCGGTTTTGGATTGGGAGCTTTCGACCATTGGCCACCCCTTTGCCGATCTGGCCGCGGTCATCATGCAATGGCAAATGCCTGTTGGGGCCGAGGGCCGCGGGCTGGCAGGCGTAGACCGCAAGGCGCTTGGCCTGCCGACGGATGCAGAGTTTATCGCAGCCTACTGCCGTCGGCGTGGGCTGAAGGGGATTGATAATTTCGGCTACTACCTCGCCTTTTGCTTTTTCCGGATGGCAGCGATCATTCAGGGCGTGTTGAAACGCGCGTTGGATGGGAATGCGTCAAACCCTGAATATGGTCTGAAATTAGGGCAGTATGTGCCAGTTTTTGCGCGCCATGGGCTAGACGCGCTGGATCGCGACGCCTGACCGGTGCCACAGGCTTTTGCCGCTTGAGCTTTGGCGCGAAAACCTGTTGCTAGGGGGAATACCCCGGCCCGGAAGGATGACCCATGACCAACGCTGCGCGCCAATTGCTTGATCTGCTGAATATTGAGCAGCTTGAAGTTGATCTGTTTCGCGGCACGGGTGCTGGGGGCGAGACTTCGATGCGGATTTTCGGTGGCCATGTCATCGCGCAGGCGCTGATGGCGGCCTATCGCACGGTGCCGGGCCGCACCTGCCATTCGCTCCATGCCTACTTCATGCGGCCCGGAGACCCGAAAATTCCGGTGATCTATCAGGTCGACCGCGCCCGTGATGGCGGCAGCTTCACCACACGGCGGGTGGTGGCGATCCAGCATGGCAAACAAATTCTTAACCTCTCGGCGTCCTTTCAGGTGGAGGAAGACGGTTTTGACTGGCAGCATGAGATGCCGCAGGTTTCCGCCCCCGACAACTGGCCGGACCGACCTGAGCTGCGCGAAGCTTTTGCGGAAAAGCTCCCCGAAAAATATCGTGGGGACTTTCTGCGCGAGCGGCCAATTGAGATCCGCGAGGTTGAGCCGCGCGATTTCTTGACGCCTGAAAACGTCAGCGACCGTAACTATCTTTGGTTCCGCATGGCTGCCGCTGAAGGGCAGGGGCCGGTGATGCAGCACGCGCTGCTGGCCTATGCTTCTGATATGAACCTGTTGGGCTCTTCCCTACGGCCGCATGGCCTGACGTGGTTTCAGGGCAAGGTGATGACGGCGAGTCTGGATCACGCCATGTGGTTCCACGCGCCGATCCGGTTCGATGAATGGCACCTTTATGCGTTGGATGCGCCTTTCACCGGCGGAGCGAGGGGCTTCAACCGTGGGAAGATTTACAATCAGAACGGGCAGTTGGTGGCGAGCGTTGCGCAAGAAGGTTTGCTGCGCCCGATACGTCCGAAGGGCGAAGGTTAAGGTTTAAGCGGCTCCTTGGAACCGGGCGTTCCAAACCGCCGGTTCAATTTGCGCATCCCCCCGATCCAGCGGTCATAGTCCTGCGCCTTGTCCTGTATATAGTCACGTACCTCGGGATGCGGCAGCACCAGAAACACCTCATCGCGGATCGCCTGCACGCAGGCTTCGGCCACAGGCTCGGGCTCCAGCATACCGTCAATCGCGGCGACATGGTCCTCCAGCCCGCGCATCATCTTGGTCCGGACCGCTTGAGGGCAAAGAACCGAAACCTTGATCCCATCATCGCCATAGGTCATCGCCAGCCATTCAGCGAGGCCAACGGCGGCGTGTTTCGTCACCCCGTAAGGCGCGGCCCCGACCTGATTGAGCAGACCCGCCGCCGAAGCGGTGTTGAGCAAATAGCCTCCGCCCCGCGCGCGCATCAGCGGCACCAGATGCCGGGCGGCGCGGACATGGCTCATCACATTGATCTCCCAGATGCGCTGCCAGTCCGCATCTGGGACGTCGACGCCGCCCTCAACCGAAATACCGGCGTTGGAACAAAAAAGATCAATCGGCCCAATATCACGCTCGACCTCTGCGATCAGCGTCGCGATCTCGACCTCACTGGAGACATCGACGCGGAACGCCGTGCCACCGACCTCAGCCGCCGTCGTTTCGGCCCCTGCGCCGTCGATGTCCACACAGACGATATGCGCAGGCGCCTCCCGCGCAAAGCGCAGCGCCAGAGCCCGCCCGATGCCGCTGGCGGCCCCGGTGATAACGATGACGCGCCCATGCAACTCCATTGTCAGCTCTCGCCGTCGGAGCCGCGTGTGTTCGACGCCTGAAACGCCTTCACCTCGGCCCGCGCGATCACCTGATGATGCACCTCATCCGGCCCGTCAGCAAAGCGCAGCGCCCGCTGCCATGTGTACATGCCCGACAGCGGACTCCACTGGCTCATCCCCGTGGCACCATGCACCTGCATCGACGCATCAATGATTTCGCAGGCCTTTTCCGGCACCAGCGCCTTGATCATGCTGACCCAGATGCGGGCCTCTTTGTTGCCCAACACGTCCATCGCTTTGGCGGCCTTCAACACCATTAGCCGCATGGCTTCGATGTCGATCCGCGCACGGCTGATGGTCTCCATGTTCTTGCCTAGGTCGATGATTTTCTTACCAAAGGCCTCGCGCCCCAGCCCGCGTTCGATCATCAGATCCAACGCCTTTTCCGCCGATCCGATGGAGCGCATGCAATGGTGAATCCGCCCCGGTCCAAGCCGCACTTGGCTGATCTCAAACCCGCGACCTTCGCCCCAAAGCACGTTTTCACGGGGCACGCGCACATCGGTAAAGCGGATGTGCATATGCCCATGCGGCGCGTCATCGTGGCCAAACACATGCATTGGCCCAAGAATTTCAACGCCCGGCGCATCCATCGGGACGAGGATCTGGCTCTGTTGCCGGAACGTCTCGGCCTCGGGCGAGGTTTTGACCATCACGATCATGATCTTACAGCGCGGATCGCCCGCACCGGAGATATAGAATTTCTCGCCGTTGATCACCCAATCGTCACCGTCCAGTACCGCGCTGGTCGAGATGTTGCGCGCATCTGAGGATGCCACATCCGGCTCTGTCATCGCAAAGGCCGAGCGAATCTCCCCCGCCAGCAGTGGCTTCAGCCAACGCTCTTTCTGCTCAGGCGTGCCGACGCGCTCTAGCACCTCCATATTGCCCGTGTCAGGAGCAGAGCAGTTCAGTGTCTCAGGTGCCAGCGGGCTTTTGCCCAACTCTGCCGCGATATAGGCGTAATCAAGGTTCGCCAGCCCTTCGCCTGTCTCGGCATTGGGCAGAAAGAAGTTCCACAACCCCGCCTCCCGTGCCTTCTGTTTGGCCCCGTCGAGCAATTCCAATTGGCCCGGCGCATAGGACCAACGGTCGGCGCGTCCTTCGCCGAGGCGAAAGAACTCTTCGGTGATCGGATCGACATTCTCGCGGATATGTTTGGTAACAGCGGCCAAAAGCGGCTTGGCCTTCTCCGACATTTCGAGATTGTTCATGTCTAAGGTCTGATCGATCATCCTGTGCTCCCGGTGAAGATGGTATGAGATGCCCCGCACTCCTCCGCGCGGCTGGGTTGGGGTGAGCCTATGCAATAGCCGCAGACTTGCCAATCGTGGGCAAGGCAAAGCGTTGCGGTTTACGCGGCGTCATAGCGGCATTGAAACTTAAGCTTATGCGCTTAGGTCTGGGTCATGACAGATGCATTGATCAAAGACGTTCTCACCCGCACCCGCCGCATTGCGGTGGTTGGCGTATCCCCCAACCCGGCGCGGCCCAGCCACTATGTCGCTGAATACCTTCAGAAAAAGGGCTATGACGTGGTGCCGGTCAACCCCATGCATGCGGGCAAGGAGGTCTTTGGCAAGACCATCGTCGCCACTCTGGCCGAGATTGACCCGCCGGTGCAGATGGTCGACATTTTCCGCCGCTCCGAGGATGTGCCACCCGTCGTTGATGAGGCGCTCGCCGCCTTCCCCGATCTGGAAACGATCTGGATGCAGATGGGGATTACCAATGGCGCAGCAGCGGCCAAGGCAGAAGCGCGGGGCGTGGATGTGATCCAGGATCGTTGCCCCAAGGTGGAAATTCCGCGCCTGCTTGGGTGATTACTTGCGCGCTGCCTTCTCGGCGATGCCCGAGGCCGACTGGCGGCGCGCCAATTCGTCCAGCACATCGCTCAGCGGCACATCCCGCGCCGCCAACATCACCAACAGGTGGTAGAGCACATCTGCGGCCTCAGAGGTGAGGCCAGCGCGGTCATTCTTTACCGCCTCAATGATCGCCTCGACGGCTTCTTCGCCAAATTTCTCGGCGCATTTTTCCGGCCCCTTGGCCAACAGTTGCGCAGTCCAACTGCTTGACGGATCAGCCTCTTTGCGGCTGAGGATTGTGGTGTAAAGATCATCAAGTGTCATGCGAGCCTCATCGGAATTCCGGCTTCGGCCATATGCGCTTTGGCCTGCGCCACGGTATATTCGCCGAAGTGAAAGATAGATGCCGCCAGCACCGCCGACGCGCCGCCTTCGATCACCCCGTCAACAAGGTGATCCAAATTGCCGACCCCGCCGGAGGCGATCACCGGCACCGAAACCGCGTCCGAAATCGCACGAGTCAGTGGCAGGTTGAACCCCTGTTTGGTGCCGTCGCGGTCCATCGAAGTCAGCAAGATTTCCCCTGCGCCCTTTTCCGCGACCAACTTTGCAAATTCCACCGCATCAATCCCCGTAGGCTTGCGCCCACCATGGGTGAAAATTTCCCATTTTCCGGGACTTACGGTCTTGGCGTCTATGGCGCAGACAATGCATTGGCTGCCGAAATGATCCGCTGCCTCAGCAATGACATCGGGGTTGGCCACCGCGGCAGAGTTGAAGCTGACCTTATCCGCCCCCGCAAGCAGCAAGGCGCGCACGTCTGCTACGGTCCGAACACCGCCCCCCACGGTCAGCGGAATATAACAATGCTCTGCCGTACGCGTGACCAGATCAAACATCGTGCCGCGGTTTTCATGGGTCGCGTGAATGTCGAGGAAACACAGTTCATCCGCGCCCGCAGCATCATAGGCAATCGCGGCATCCACCGGATCACCCGCATCGCGCAGGCCAACAAAATTTACACCTTTCACAACGCGCCCGTCGGCAACGTCAAGACAGGGAATGATGCGGGTCTTCAGCATCGCTTAGCCCTTCAACAGTTTCATCGCGGCAGCCAGGTCAATCGCTCCATCATACAGCGCCCGGCCCGAGATCGCCCCCTCGATCACGCCTGTATCGCGCAGGGCTGCAAGGTCTTCGAGCGACGACACTCCGCCAGAGGCAATCACCGGGATCGAAACCGCCCGTGCCAGATCGGCGGTGGCGCTCACATTCGGACCGCCCATCGCGCCATCGCGGTTAATATCAGTATAGATGATCGCCGCCACGCCAGCGTCCTCAAAGGACTTTGCAAGATCGGTGGCCATCACATCGGTCTCTGTCGCCCAGCCTTTGGTCGCAACGCGCCCATTACGCGCGTCGATTCCAACGGCTACTTGACCGGGGAAGGCGGCAGCGGCCTCGCGCACCAAATCAGGGTTCTCAACAGCTACAGTCCCTAAAATCACCCGCGCCAATCCTTTATCGAGCCAGCTCTCAATCGTTGCCATATCGCGGATGCCGCCGCCAAGCTGTGCGGGCACTTTGCAAGCTTTCAAGATCGCTTCGACCGGGGCCGCGTTGACCGGAGCACCGGCAAAGGCGCCATTAAGATCAACCAGATGAAGCCATTCACAGCCCGCGTCGACAAAGCTGAGCGCCTGCGCGGCGGGGTTGTCGTTGAACACCGTGGCGCGGTCCATGTCGCCATGCACGAGGCGCACGGCCTGACCGTCTTTAAGATCGATGGCGGGATAGAGGATCATGGCCGAGCCCTTGTTTTGAATGTTGGTTTCCTTTTGCACGTCGCCACAGATTTTGCAACGCGACCCTAGGTCAGTCTTGCCCGAAAGAGGGTGATCGATAACAGTGAAATAAGATCGGGAGGAGAGATCATGAAACAGATTATTGCAGCGGCCCTTCTGGGCCTGGGTATGGCGGGGGCAGCACAAGCGGCGGACCCGGCGGTAGGCACATGGCAGACACAGGTCGATGACGGTGCCTATGCGCATGTCAAAATGGCCCCCTGCGGTGGGGCGGTCTGCGGCACCATCACGCGGACCTTTAACAACAGCGGCGAATATAAATCACCCAATATCGGCAAAACGTTGGTAATTGATATGAAGCCCGAAGGCGGCGGTAAATACGCGGGTAAAGTCTGGCGCCCGTCGAATGGCAAGATCTACATCGGCAAGATGGACGTCTCGGGCAACTCGCTAAAGCTATCGGGCTGTGTTGCAGGCGGGCTGATCTGTTCCAAGCAGACATGGGCACGCATCAATTAACAGGCGCTCAGCAACTCTGGAGTCGGGAAGGCGGGGGGAAAATTCCGCGCCTTTTCTACTGTTAGGAGTGGCGCGAGCGCTGCGCGGAGGTATTTGTAAAAGGATGAAAATAGGAAGTCTTTCTCATCTTCATCCTTTCTTAAATACCGTCCGACGATGCGGCGGGCGTTCCCGCTTAAGGTTTCCAGCTCAAAAAGTTTGAGATCAGCCGCAAACCGGTGGTTTGGCTTTTTTCCGGGTGGAATTGCATGCCCAGCATCGTATCGCGCCCAATGATCGCGGTGACCTTGCCACCGTAGTCGACGTGGGCCAAACGTTCGGCCGGATCCGTCACCGCCATATGGTAGCTATGGACGTAATAGGTGTGATCGCCGGTTTCCAGCCCATCGAAAACTTCGTGGGGGTGGTCGATTACCAGATCGTTCCAGCCCATATGCGGAACCTTCAGCTTGGGGTCTGAAGGCACGATCTCGGTCACCTCACCACCGATCCAGCCAAGGCCGGGGGTGTCTTTGTATTCACGGCCGATGCTTGCCATCAGTTGCATACCAACACAGATGCCGAGAAAGGGGCGGCCCTTCTCTTCGACAGCTTCGACCATGGCGTCGTAGAGGCCGCCTGCGCCTTTTAGGGCTGCCATACAGGCGGGGAAAGCGCCATCGCCGGGCAGGACCAGCCGGTCGGCGCGGGCAACAACATCAGCGTCAGCCGTAACAGTGACCTCACCGGTGCCGGTCTCGCGGGCCATACGCTCAAACGCTTTATGGGCCGAGTGTAGGTTGCCGGATTCGTAGTCGATGATTGCTGTCAGCATCAGATCACAACGCGCCCTTGGTGGAGGGGATGGCATCTGCCTTTCGCGGGTCGGTTTCAACCGCTTCCCGCAGGGCGCGGGCGACGGATTTAAACGCCGCTTCGGCGATGTGGTGGCTGTTGAAACCATGCAGCGCATCGACATGCAGAGTAATACCGCCATGGGTGCTGAGCGCTTGGAAGAACTCGCGGACCAATTCGGTATCGAAAGTGCCGATGCTGCTGGTTGGGAAATCTACGTTCCAGATCAGGAACGGCCGCGCCGATAGGTCCAGCGCGCAGCGGATTTGCGCGTCATCCATCGCCAGCAGGCAAGACCCATAGCGGCGGATGCCGCGTTTGTCGCCAAGCGCTTGGGTCACCGCTTGGCCCAATGTGATGCCCACATCTTCGACCGTGTGGTGATCGTCAATGTGCAGATCGCCCTTGGCACGCACCTTGATGTCGATCAGCGAATGGCGCGACAATTGGTCAAGCATGTGGTCAAAGAACCCCACGCCGGTTTCATTGTCATAGCTGCCGGTGCCATCGAGGTTTATCTCGACGGTGATATCAGTCTCGGCAGTGGTGCGGGTTAGGGTGCTGCGACGCATGAGGCATCTCCGAAAAGGCAATTGCAGCGCCCTTATAACAGGGCGGGCCGCCACGCCAAGCCCAAGCGGTGCCTTGCCTTTGCGGCCGGTTAACACGATCGGGGATTGCGGGGGCAGGGCCCATATGTCAGCTTGAGCCAAATCCCAGAAAGAGGCGAGACATGACCACCTGCGTATTCATCCAGATCCGCTGCCGACCGGGCACGACATATCGCGTGGCCGAGGAAATCGCCCTGCGCGAAATTCATTCCGAGCTTTATTCGACCTCCGGTGAATATGACTTGTTGATGAAGCTTTATATCCCGAAAGGCGAAGATGTCGGCGTTTATATCAATGATAACCTGCTGGATATCGATGGGATTGAGCGCTCCCTCACTACGATGACCTTCAAGGTATTTTGAGGTGTCGCGTTCAATCTCACTGATCCCCGCCACGCTTTCCGCTTTGTCGTTTGTCGCAGTGTTGGCATTGCCCGCTGCTGCCACGGCCGCGCAGCGCGTCTATGAAGGGCGTGAAGCCGCAGCGCTACGCTGTGCCAATACTTTGGCGCTGACCGCCGTGGCGTTGTCGGCGGCTGAGATGATCGGTGAAGGTGAGAAAAACGTGATGCTGGGTATCACCGTCCGCATTCTTGACCGCCACGTTGAAGGGACATGGGCCCAGAAGCGCGCGGCGATGGAGGTGATGCGCGATCGCCGCAGTGTGCCCGACACGCTAGAAGATTATCGCCGCATTGCTGAGCGGTGTTTGGTGCAGTTCCCAATCAACTGAACCGACTAAGCGCGGTTTGGAATGAGAAAACCCGCCAAAACGGCGGGTTTTTCATTTGCGATATCGGCGTAAGTTAATGCGCGGCGGAAACAGAAGGTTTCTCAGATGGCGGCGTGTCTAGTTTGACCTTTTGGCGCATCGCTACACGGCGAATGGCGCGGTCGAACGTCTTTCTAACCCGCTGGGTGCGGCTGGCGTTGGGTTGGATCGGGCCACCAACCGACAACATCACTGACATGGGAGTGTTGTCGTCATGGCGCAGGTCCATTCCGTCCAACTCCCCTTGTATCAACACTTCGATTTCGGGCCATGCAGGCAGGCTGTCACCGGTTACGATGCACAGCAGCGTGCCGGACCCATTGTGGGTCATCAGAAGTTGCGGGCAATCGACCACGCGGGCAATTGCTGTGGCGGCAGAGGCGATGGCGCGGGCAAATTCACGGCTGTTGCAGGTGGCGTAAAGCTCATCGATCTGTTCGATCTTGGCTGCGAAAACCTGGCAGATATCGAGGTGTTGCCGCGAGAGTTGCGACAGGTAGTTACCCAGTGAGAAGGGCAGTACCAATTGCTCAACACCATTGATATGCACCGGATCGGCCAGCGCGAAACCATGTGCACCGGGCTCGCCGCCCTCTTGCAGATGGTGGGGGTCAAGGCGCGGGGCGCGTTGGGTGTTTTCAAGCATCCGTTCCGCGATATGTACGCGGGTGGCGATGTCTTTCACATCAAACGGCTTGGTCACATAGTCATTGGCCCCGGCGGCGAAGGCACGCTCGATCGAGGTTGCATCGGCGCGCGAGGTGACCATCAAAATCGGTGTGTCTTGATAAGCTTCCATAGAACGTACACGGCGGCATAGGGTGATGCCGTCCATTTCGGGCATCTCGATATCCAAGAGCAGACAATCAAAATGCTCTTTTGTGGAATTCAGCAGGTCCAAAGCGGCAGCGCCGGAGTCAGCCAAAGTCAAATACGGATAGTCAGCCTCGCGGAAAACGACGGGCAAGAGCTCGCGGATGAAAGGGTCATCGTCAACGGCAAGGATTCTCATTTTTGGCACCTCTTTCGTGGGGCAGACGGGCAGTCCGGGTGTCTTCACATTCTCTTTACATTTAGTCCCATAAACCCGGCGAAATTGTGACGCTGGTGCACCAATAGCTTGTGCCGTGCACCGAATTACAAACCATATTTTGTCATGCTGCGAAACCATTGAATTCCCACCAAGAGATCGGTTCAAAGCCCCACTTTCCCGTAATGCGCGAGCCAATTTGGCGTTCTTTGTGCAAAATACCGGGCAAAAATCTGCGGTCTGAGGTGCAGAAACGGGGCGATAAAGTGCCGTTTTCGTGGTCTCGACCCGGTTGGAAAGTTCGAGTCGCGAAAGGCCGCAATATTTCTTGGGAACTTTAACGCGGGTGGCTAATCGCTATGAGTTGACGCTTGCGGCGCGACGCGCTCAACTGCTGGCAGAACTGTAGGAATGGAAGATGTGACGCATATGCCTGACGATATATCAGCTGAATTTCTATTGTCTACGCAGGAGCTTAGGGACGATCTGCCCTTCTTTACGAAGGTGCTGGGGATGCGGCTTGAAAGCATCTTTCCCGCAGATGATCCGTCGGTGGCCAGCTTCTCAGGCCATGGGGTTCGGGTGAGGATTGAGCGAGGCGCAACCGTCGCGCCGGGCCATTTGCGTATTCTGACCGACGATCCCGAAAGCTTTGCCCAAGGCCAGCGCAGGTTGACCGCGCCCAATGGCACAACGGTTGAGATTGTGCCACGCTCCCCGCAGGTTGAGCAGCCGGAAACTCGGCATGAATTCGCCGTCAGGCGGCTCGCGGATGAGGCACCTTGGGTGATTGGCCGGGCGGGGATGCACTACCGCGATTTGATTCCGTCGCGTTTGGGTGGGTCGATCATCGCCAGCCATATTCGCATCCCCGACGGTGGCCCGGTGGCGGATATGGTTCATTATCATACGGTTGGGTTCCAGTTGATCTTTTGTTACCGCGGCTGGGTTGATGTGCTCTACGAAGATCAGGGTGATGTGATCCGCCTGTATGCGGGGGACTGCGTGACGCAACCGCCCGGCATCCGGCACCGGGTGGTCGAAGCCTCACCTTCGATTGAGGTGATCGAGATCGGCGTGCCAGCTGAGCATGTGACGACCATCGACCATGAGATGACCCTGCCGAACGGTAAGGGTGATCCGGCCCGCGAGTGGGACGGACAGACTTTTGTGCATCACATGAAGGACCAAGCCGAGTGGCAGCCTTTTCGCATCCCTGGCTTCGTCTCACGCGATACGGGCATTACCGCCGGGACGAAAGGCGTCGCAGGCATTCAAGTCGCGCGGTTTGACAAAGGCGCGCCGCCTCCCAGTAAACATGACGCCGACATTCATTTCACCTTTGTTATGGAAGGCAGCATGGTGCTGAACGCCGAAGGACAGGAGAGCCACAAGCTGCGCGCGGGTGACGCCTTTGTCATTCCGCCGGGTATGGTGGCGCAGTATTCGGAATGCTCGCCCGACCTCGAATTGCTCGAAGCCGGGCTGCGTGGTGATTTTGCGACGACGCTCTTAGGCTAGGCGGGCTGCAACCTCGGCCTGCACCTTCTCAGCGGCGGCCTCTTTCACCGGGCCGTAGCCGCGGATTTCCATCGGCGCGCTGAGCACCTCAAGCGCCGCGTCATGGGGTAGGGCGGGGGCCTTTGCCATGACGTCTTCGAACCAGCCGATCAGCGCCACTTCGAGCTTGCGGTCAGCGCCATAGGCGAAGGGGTCAGCCCATGTGCCGCGCAGTGGCTTCATTGCCGCCAGGAGGTCAAAGGTGCGGCCCATCCAAGGGCCGAACTTACGCTTGTTGGGGCGGCCACGGCCATCCTTACCAGTGGGCCATGCGGGCGGGGCGAGGTGGTAATGCACTTTGTAATCGCCCTCAAAACTGTCCGCGATCCGCTCTTCAAAGCCGCTTTGACGGTGCAAACGGGCGACCTCGTATTCGTCTTTATAGGCCATGAGTTTGAATAGCGATTTAGCCGCTGCGCGCATCAACTCGTCAGAGCCTTCGGGCAGTTTGGATGCCAGTGCATCGAGCTGTGCTTTGTAGCGCTGGGCATAGGTGGCGTTTTGGTAGCCGGTCAAGAATTCCATCCGACGGGCGATCAGGGTCTCTACCGTTTCATCGGGCTTGGAGGCTGGGGCAAAATGCGCCTCAATCGCCTGAGGGTTGCCCGCCATGACGCGGCCAAAACCAAAGGCCGCGCGGTTTTTGTCAGGCACGACGCCGTTCAACTCAATGGCTTGCTCAAGAGCGGTGAGTGAGACGGGCACCAGTCCTTTTTGCCACGCAAACCCCAGCATCATCACATTGGCAAAGACCGCATCGCCCATCAACACCTCGGCCATGCGGTTGGCGTCAAAGGCGCTAAGGTTGTCGGTGCCCACGGCCTGCGCGATGACCGCTTCGCGATCATCGATGCGTAAATCGGCATCGCGGTTGAGCACCAGATCACCGGTGGGCATTTCGGCACGGTTCAACACAATTCGCGTGCCCCGGCGATAGTGGGCCGAGGCTTTGGGGGCCGAGCTTACGACCATATCGCAGCCGATCACCGCATCTGCGCCAGCTTGGTCGATGCGCACCTGATGCACGTCTTCGGGCCGCTGAGCGAGGCGGACATAGCCCAGAACCGTGCCGAACTTTTGCGCAAAGCCGGTGAAATCCAGCACGCTGGAACCCAGCCCCTCGAGATGTGCGGCCATGGTGATGAGCGCGCCCACGGTGACAACGCCAGTGCCGCCAACACCGGTCACCAGCAGATTAAAGGGCTGGTCGAGTTTCGGCAGCGCGGGCATCGGCAATTGCGCGGCCAGCCCGGCCACGTCCAGCCCCGCACCTGATCGTTTGCGTCGACTGCCACCTTCAACCGTCACGAAGGACGGGCAGAAACCGTTCAGGCAGGAGTAATCTTTGTTGCAAGTTGACTGGTTGATCTGCCGTTTCGTGCCGAACTCGGTCTTTTTTGGTTCGACGCTCAAGCAGTTGGATTCCAACGAGCAATCACCGCACCCTTCACAGACCAGATCGTTGATCATCACGAATTTCTTTGGATCGTCCATCTGTCCGCGCTTGCGTTTGCGGCGTTTTTCGGTGGCGCAGGTTTGTTCGTAAATGAGGACAGTGACGCCCGGAATTTCGCGCAACTCGCGCTGCACGTGGTCCAGATCGCGGCGGTGGTCAAAGCTGGTCTCGGCAGGGAAATCTGATTTGGACAACAACTCGGGTCGGTCAGACACCAGCGCGATGCGCGCGACGCCTTCCGCCCGGCAGGCCTGTGCGATGGATGCGACCGAAACCGGTCCATCAACCGGTTGCCCGCCCGTCATCGCCACAGCGTCGTTATAGAGGATTTTATAGGTGATATTGGTCTTGGCCGCGACCGCTTGGCGGATCGCCAGAGAGCCAGAATGGTACCACGTTCCTTCGCCCAAGTTCTGGAACACATGTTTGCCCCCGTTGAACATCGAGGTCGCGATCCACGGCACCCCTTCGCCGCCCATCTGCGCAAAGCCCGCCGTGTCGCGGTCCATCCAAGACGCCATCACGTGGCAGCCGATGCCGGAGTTGGCTTTCGACCCTTCGGGCAGCTTGGTCGAGGAGTTATGCGGACAGCCTGAGCAGAAGTAAGGTGTGCGGGTGGCTCCCGGCACGTTGAGCAAGACGGGCGGCTGATCGGTCAGTGCGCGGGCCTTTTCCACGAGGTTCTCGTCTGGGAAGAAGGAATTGAGCCTAGCGGCGATAATCGGCACCAGTTTTAGCGGCGACAGCTCGCCCGTCCAAGGCACCAGTTCTCTGAGATTTTCATCATGCTTGCCGACCATTCGCGCGGGTTTTGAGCCGGGCCAATCGTAAAATGCCTCTTTGAACTGGCTTTCGATAATCCCGCGTTTCTCTTCGATCACAAGCACTTCGCGCTTGCCCTTCACAAAGTCGAGCGCATCATCCAGCGCCAGCGGCCAGACCATGCCGATTTTATAGATGTCGATGCCAAGTGCGCGGCATTTGACCTCATCCAGCCCTAAAAGCCGCAGCGCTTCCATCGTGTCGAGGTGACCTTTGCCGGTGGTGACGATGCCGAAATTGGCATCCGGCGTGTCATAGATGTGCCGATCAATCGGGTTGGCGCGGAGGAAGGCTTGAACGGCCTCGAGTTTGTGGTGGATGCGCGTTTCAATCTCGGCTGAGGGGAGGTCACCTAAACGCACATGCAGTCCGCCCGCGGGGGCAGTGTAGTCGGGCTGGTTAAACACCCTGTCCGGGGTCAGATCGACCGAAGCGCCGCTTTCAACGGTTTCCGAGATCGCTTTGAACCCGACCCAAGTGCCCGAAAATCGCGACAGCGCGATGCCGTATTCGCCAAAGGCCTGATATTCGGCCACTGACGCCGGGTTTAGTGTTGGCATGAACCACGACATGAAGGCCACGTCGGACTGATGCGGCATCGAGGACGACACACAGCCATGATCATCGCCCGCGACCACCAGCACGCCGCCTTTGGGTGCCGAGCCATAGGCGTTGCCATGTTTCAGCGCATCGCCAGAGCGGTCTACACCCGGGCCTTTGCCGTACCACATGGAAAAGACGCCCTCGACCTGCGCATGGGGGTCAAGATGCGCTTGCTGCGCGCCAAGCACGGCGGTGGCGCCCAAATCTTCGTTGACGGCGGGAAGGAACTTCACCCCCGCTTCGGCCACACGGTTCTTAATGCGCCAATATTCAAGGTCGAGCCCGCCTAATGGTGAGCCGCGATATCCCGAGACGAACCCCGCTGTTTTGAGCCCTGCATCGCGATCGCGGCGGGCTTGATCCAGCATGATCCGCACCAAAGCCTGCGTCCCGGTCAGAAAGACACGGCCTTCGGTCAGATCATAGCGGTCGTCGAGTTTATAAGTGGTAAATTCGCGCGGTTGTTCAGTCACTGGGTGCTCCTCAGACAGACAGTATAGCGCGATAGATGCGGATTTTCGTACCATACTTTCTGGTAATCC
This sequence comes from Sulfitobacter sp. DSM 110093, assembly GCF_022788715.1. NCBI lineage: Bacteria > Pseudomonadati > Pseudomonadota > Alphaproteobacteria > Rhodobacterales > Roseobacteraceae > Sulfitobacter > Sulfitobacter sp. DSM 110093. Next base: position 2,221,112 of record NZ_CP085167.1, on the reverse strand, counting down.
GGCGTCTCCGCGAATAAATTCACCGAGATAGCATTTATCTGTGAAAGATTTATTCGATGAGCCAGATGGACAACACAGATCGTCAGCTTGTGACCTTGCTCCAGCAGGATTCGCGTATGCCGAATGCGCAACTGGCTGAAAAGCTGAATATTTCCGCCTCTGCTTGCTGGCGGCGCGTCAGGGCGTTGGAGCAGGCGGGCGTCATCAAACGCTATGCCGCCATCGTTGACCCCAAGGCGATGGGGCTGGGGTTTGAAGCGATGGTGCATGTGCATCTGACCCGGCATGATGCCTCGGCATTGGCCAGTTTTATCAGCGCGATCCAAAGCCGTAAGGAGGTGACGGAGTGTTTCGCCACCACCGGTCAGGCGGACTATCATCTGCGCGTTCTCTGCCGCGATATTGAGGCCTATAACGCCTTTCTCGAAAGCTTTTTGTTTCTGCACCCGGCGGTGAATTCTGCCACGACAAACGTTATCTTGCGGCAAATCAAAGCTCATGCGCCGATCACGGGTTAAGGCGCCATTCGATCAGCATATCGCGCATAGCCACTCATCGCGCGGCGCATCGTGAGCTGCGCCGCTTTCTGAAATGGACTTTTGATACGGCCATGCTCCATATAGACTCAGGTGATTAACCTCGAAGGAGAGACCCATGATGAGAACCCGTGCCGCCGTCGCTGTCGAAGCTGGCAAACCGCTTGAAATCATGGAGGTGAACCTCGAAGGACCGAAACGTGGCGAGGTCTTGGTCGAGGTCAAGGCGACCGGCCTTTGCCATACCGATGAATTCACCCGCTCGGGCGACGATCCCGAAGGCATCTTCCCCGCGATCCTTGGCCATGAAGGCGCGGGCGTGGTGTTGGAAGTGGGCGAAGGCGTGACCACGCTGGAGCCGGGCGACCACGTCATCCCGCTCTACACGCCAGAATGCCGGGAGTGTGAGTATTGCCTCAGCGGCAAAACCAACCTCTGTCAAAAAATTCGCGTGACCCAAGGCCAAGGCTTGCTGCCCGATGGCACAACGCGGTTTTCGATGCTCGATGGCACGCCGATCCACCACTATATGGGCTGCTCGACCTTCGCCAATCACACCGTGGTGCCGGAAATCGCGCTGGCCAAGGTCCGCAAAGACGCGCCGTTTGATAAGATTTGCTACATTGGCTGTGGTGTCACGACAGGCATCGGCGCGGTAATCAACACCGCTAAGGTCGAACTGGGCGCCCGCTGCGTGGTCTTTGGGCTAGGCGGTATCGGGTTGAACGTGATCCAAGGCCTGCGGATGGCGGGCGCGGATCAGATCGTCGGTGTTGATCTTAACGACGACAAAGAAGAGGTCGGGCGCTATTTCGGGATGACCGATTTCGTGAACCCCAAGAACGTCGAGGGCGATCTGGTGGCGCATCTGGTCGAGGTGACCAAAGGCGGCGCGGATTATTCCTTTGACGCGACCGGCAACACTAAGGTCATGCGCGACGCGTTGGAATGTGCCCACAAGGGCTGGGGCGAAAGCATCATCATCGGCGTGGCACCTGCGGGGGCCGAGATCTCGACGCGGCCTTTCCAACTGGTGACCGGGCGTGTTTGGCGCGGCACCGCCTTTGGCGGGGCCAAGGGGCGGACGGATGTGCCCAAGATCGTTGATTGGTACATGAACGGCAAGATCGAGATCGACCCTATGATTACCCATAAGCTGACGCTCGATCAGATCAACGAAGGTTTTGAATTGATGCACAAAGGTGAATCAATCCGCGCGGTCGTCGAGTTTTAAGCCTCGGGCTGGAGGGCCGCGCTCTCCAGCCTAGACCTCTGCCGCGAGGGAGAGGAACAGGTCGACATCCATATATGTCTCGACATGATCGGCCAGCGCGTCGAGCGCATCATCCACGCCGCTCTCAAAGTCCAGCGATGAGGTCACGCCAAAACCGCCGAGGTAGGCGCGGCGAAAGGCGTCTGAGCTGAAAATCCCATGCATATAGCAGCCCTGCACCCGGCCCGAGGGGGAGGCCGCGCCCTCGGGCGTGGCGTCGAAACTGAGCCACGCGCGGGCGCAATCGGGGCCGGTGGTCTCGCCGATGTGAATTTCATAACCCGTAAGCGCGGTGCCGCTGGCGGGGTGCTGGCCGCTTTTCTCGGACAGATGTTTCAGCGGGGCCATCGTGGTTTCAACGTCCAGATGCCCCAGCCCCGCGACCTGCGCCGCCGGGCCTTCGATGCCCTGCGGATCGGTGATCGTCTTGCCCAGCATCTGATAGCCACCACAAAGCCCCAGCACATGACCGCCCCGTCGGATATGCGCGGCAAGGTCGATGTCCCAGCCCTCGGCGCGGAAGGCTTCGAGGTCGGAGATTGTCGATTTGCTGCCGACCATCAGCACCAGATCGGCCTCGGCGGGCAGGGGGCTGCCGGGCATGATCATTCGCAGGTCGACCCCCGGCTCGGCGGCCAATGGGTCGAGGTCATCGAAATTGGCGATCCGCGGCAGGCGTGGCACGGCGATGACGCAGCCCGATCCGCCCGAGCGGGCGCGGGCGGGCAGATCCATCACATCTTCGGCGGGCAGGCGGTGGGCGGCGTCGCACCAAGGGATCACGCCAAGGCTCGGCCAGCCGGTGCGCGCGGCGATGTCGTCGCGACCTGCATCAAAGAGGCTGCGGTCGCCGCGGAATTTATTGACGGCAAAGCCGCGGATCAGCGCGTTGTCTTCGGCATCTAGCACCGCCTGCGTCCCGACGATCTGCGCGATCACCCCGCCACGGTCGATGTCGCCCATCAGCACCACGGTCACCCCGGCGGCGCGGGCGAAACCCATATTGGCGATATCGCCCGCCCGCAGGTTGGTCTCTGCCGGGGAACCCGCGCCTTCGATCACGATTAGGTCGCAGCTTTCGGCCAAGCGGTGAAAGGACTGTAGCACGGCGGGCATCAGGCTGGCTTTGTTGCGTCCAAACTCCCGCGCCTCTTGCTGGCCCGCGATCTTGCCCTGCACCACGACTTGCGCGCCGGTCGCACTTTGAGGTTTCAGCAGCACCGGGTTCATGTCCGTATGCGGGGCCACGCCAGCGGCACGGGCCTGCAAGGCCTGGGCGCGGCCAATCTCGCCTCCGTCCTCGGTGACGGCGGCGTTGTTGGACATGTTCTGCGGTTTGAAGGGGCGCACGCGCAGCCCGCGCCGTGTGCAGGCGCGGATTAATCCGGCAACGATCATCGACTTGCCGACATTACTGCCGGTGCCCTGTATCATGATGGCTTTGGTCATGTCATTCTGCCCCTGTTTCGCGCAAACTGGCGCAAAATGATCCAAGGGGAAAGAGCCGCGATGAACACGCCTGCACATTTGCTTTTGGGCGCTGCCGTGATGGGGCGCGAGGGGGGCAAGCCGTTGATCTGGGCGGCGCTTGTCGGGGCGCTGCTGCCGGACTTGTCGCTCTACCTGATGGCGGGTTTTGCGCTCTATGTCCAAGGGCTGCCGGGGCATATGGTCTTTGGGGAGCTTTACTACTCGGACCTCTGGCAGACGGTCTTTTCGATAGATAATTCATTCATCGTCTGGGGGGCACTGTTGGCGCTGGCGGTCTGGCAGCAGGCGGGCTGGGCCGTGGCGCTGACGGGGGCGGCGCTGCTGCATCTACTATTCGACCTGCCGCTGCACCACGATGACGGGCGGGCGCATTTCTGGCCGCTGACGGGGTGGATATTCGAAAGCCCGGTCAGTTATTGGGATGTGCGTCACGGCGCGGCCTGGGTCGCACCGATTGAGGCGCTGGTCAGCACCCTTGCCGCCATTACGCTGTGGTGGCGCAGGCCCGGTTGGGTGCTCTCTTGCCTGACGTTGGCGCTGCTGCTGGCCGAGGGGCTGGCCCTGCGCAACTGGATCTTCTTTTTCGGAGCAGACTGACAGACTCCCCAACAGCAGACACAAAAAAACGCAGCCCGAAGGCTGCGTCAATTGCTCCGCTTGGCGGATATTCTCAGGCGGCTTCGGCCTGAAGCGCGGCATTGCGACGCTCGGACTCTTCGCGCGACAGGGCGACGGAAGTCCGCACGCCTTTGCCCACAAATTCCATCAGACCTTCGACGACCCGCTCGTTGGGGTCGATCCCGGCGCAGCTCAGCACTTCGCGGCCATCGCGCGAACGGGCCCAGCGGGCGATCTGTTCTGGGCCGTTGCCATATTTCTTGTCGTCGGCAATTGCGTCATCCAAAGCAGCAAGCACCACAGCAGCAAAGAGCTTGCGTGCGCGGTTGCCTTGCTCGTTGTTGAAAGCGGTGCCATCAACGAAATCTTTCATCTCGTCGTCCTTTCGATTATTCTTGCTCTTGTCATTCGGGCGTGACGCTCCTTATGACGGATATCCTTTGATTCGGATACCTCTATTTAGCATACCACCCATGCAGCTTGCGCATATCTAGTTGTCACAGCGACGCCCGGATATCGCCCGCTTGCAGGGGACCATCCCTCCCGATATAGAGCCAGACATCTTATCATCAACCTTATGTCGTGGTTTTGTCACATGCCCAAGATTAACGGAAACGAGATCCGCCCCGGAAACGTCCTTGAACATAACGGTGGCCTTTGGGCGGCTGTTAAGGTCGATCACGTGAAGCCCGGCAAGGGCGGTGCCTTTGCCCAAGTCGAGATGCGCAACCTGCGCAACGGCTCCAAATTGAACGAACGCTTCCGCTCTGCCGATAAGGTCGAGCGCGTGCGGCTGGAGCAAAAAGACCAGCAATTTCTGTATGAAGACGACGGTATGCTGGTGGTAATGGACACCGAAACCTATGAGCAGGTGCAGCTGGATGCCGAGCTTTTGGGTGACACGCGCCCCTTCCTGCAAGACGGCATGATGATCGTGGTCGAGTACCATGAAGCCGAAGCGCTGAACGCCCGTCTGCCGCAAAAAGTGGTCTGCAATATTGCCGAGACAGAGCCGGTCGTCAAAGGCCAGACAGCGGCGAATTCCTTCAAGCCGGCCATTCTGGAAAACGGTGTAAAGATTTCTGTTCCGCCCTTCGTGGGGCAGGACGAAGCGATCGTGGTGAACACCGAAACCATGGAATATGTAGAACGCGCTTGACGCAACGTCATCCAACGTGAGCTAGATCAGCCCCGGTTTTGCCGGGGCTTTTTCTTGTTGTGGGGCGCTCAGGCGACAGGGCCGGGCCAAGTGACCTGCGCGTCATCGGCCTGCATCGGCCCTTTGGCGCGGTCAAAGCGCAGATGCGCCAGCGCTTGACCGCCCGCTTGGGTGAAAAGCGTGCCCGCCGGTTTGCCCTCTGCCGTGATCGCCGTGCCCGGTGCGGCGCTGCCACTGACCTCAACCCGTGTCAGCCCCTTGCGCAATTCGGTCTTGTGTTTCATCCGCGCCGTGACCTCTTGGCCAACATAGCAGCCCTTGCGGAAGTCGAGCCCGTTGATCCGATCAAGCCCGGCTTCGAGGATAAACGTATCAGGCGTCAGTTCCACACCAGTTTCGGGGATCAGGTGCGCCACGCGCAGGGCGTTCCAATCGGTCGTGTCCTCGGTCTGCGGCGTGTCGCGATAGGCGCGCCAGCCCATTTCCGAGTGACGCGGGTCGGCCACGGCATCTTCGGGTGCGGGGCCGGAGCCACGATGGAGGTGCAGCTCGGTCGGCTCAATCGTCACCTTGGCGCGCAGCTTATACATCGACAGCCGTTGGGTGAGCATGTCGCCAAGGCTTTCGTCCACATCAAGCAGAACGCTATCGCCATCAGCAATAAGAAAGAAATCGGCCATATATTTGCCCTGCGGCGTCAGCAGGGCGGCATAGACCGGGCCTTGGTCGAGTTTGCCAACGTCATTGGTCACGATGCCTTGCAGGAAATCGCGGGTGTCGGGGCCGGAGAGGCGCAGAATGCGGCGCGTGGTCATGCGGTTGTCCTTTGATTGCTGGCCATGACATATAACCTGACAAACCCATCCAAAAGGGGCAACCATGCGCGCGCCGATCTCTATCGTTATTCCCAGCTTGAATGCAGCCACCTCGCTGCCCGCCTGCCTTGCCGCCCTTGTCGAAGGGTTGCAGGCCGGGCTGATCCGCGAGGTGATCGTCAGCGATGGGGGATCGACGGACGGCACGCAGGCATTGGCCGAAGGCTGGGGGGGCGAGGTGGTTTCAGGCACGCCGTCGCGGGGCGGACAACTGAGCCGTGGATGTGCGGCGGCGCGGGGCGATTGGTTGCTGGTACTGCACGCCGACACGGTGCTGGCGCCGGGCTGGACCGATGCGGTGCAGGATCACATGGCACGCGGGGCGGGGGCTGCGGGGTGGTTCCGCTTGCAATTTGATCAGCGAGGGCTGGCGCCGCGATTGGTGGCGGTCTGGGCGAACCTGCGCAGCGGCTTTGGCCTGCCTTACGGCGATCAAGGGTTGCTGTTGTCTCGCGCGCTTTATGACGACGTGGGCGGCTATCCGGATCAGCCGTTGATGGAGGATGTCGCACTGGCCCGTGCCTTGCGGGGGCGGTTGCAGCGTTTGGATGGGCAGGCCACGACCAGCGCCGATAAATACCGCCGCCAAGGGTGGTTGCGTCGGGGCGGGCGTAACCTTTGGACGCTGGCACGCTATGCGATGGGCGCAAACCCCGAAGACCTTGCGCAGAGCTATCGCCGCTCTTGATCGCAAATGGGGCGCGAGATTTCTCGCGCGCCCCCTACCTTTTAGTTAAAGAACAGCGCCCCGAGGCGCTGTATTAGATTGGGCTGGCGCAGCCTCTCGCGGCGCTGCTTTGCTGTCAAAGCGCCCAAGCCGCGGGCATCCGACACCGTCTTTCCGTCGCGGAATTGCAGGCGGTAAAGGTCGGCATAGATGCCGCCGCGCTCCATCAATTCGTCGTGGGTGCCTTCATCGGTGACTTGGCCGCGGTCCATCACCACGATCTTATCCGCGCTGCGGATGGTCGAGAGCCGATGCGCGATGACGATGGTGGTGCGCCCCTTGGCCAGCCGGTCAAGCGCGTCTTGGACGACCTGCTCCGATTGCGCGTCCAGCGCGCTGGTGGCTTCATCCAGCAGCAAGATCGGCGTGTCGCGTAACAAGGCGCGGGCGATCACAACACGCTGCCGCTGGCCGCCAGACAGGGCAGAGCCGCGCGGGCCAACACGGGTGTCGAGCCCTTGTTCAAGCTGTGGCAGGAAGTCGGCGACATGGGCTGCCTTCAACACGCGATCGAGTTCCTCATCCGTCACGTCATCGCGGCCCAGCACGATATTCTCGCGCAGGGTTTCATCAAACAGCAGCGCCTCTTGGGTCACGACCGAAAACATGCCGCGCAGGTCGGGCAACGCGAGGGCCGTGGTCTCAACACCGCCGATCTGAACCGTGCCGTTTTGTGGGTCAACCAGCCGGGTCAGCAGGTTAAAGATTGTCGATTTCCCCGCGCCAGACGCACCGACAAGCGCGGTCGTCTCACCAGCCTTGGCCGAAAGGTTCAACGCATTGAGCACTTTGGAATCGCCATAGGACAGCGACACGTCGCGCAGCGCGATATCGGGCGGGCCATCCGGTGCGGCCACTGGTTTGGCAGGGCTGCGGAGGTGCAAGGGCGCGTCGAGCAGCTCCTTAATCCGCTCCAACGCGGCGGCGGCCATTTGCCACAAGCCGCTAATTGCACCAAGGCGGCGCAGGGGGGAGAACATGAACCCAAGCGCGGTGAAGAAGGTCATAAATTCACCGATGGTCTTGTTGCCCGCGATGATCTCGGACCCGCCGTAGACGATCACGGCCATGAAACCGATGCCGGACATGATGTCGATCATCGCCGGGATCGCGGAATTGCCAAAGGCGGCGCGAACTTCGGTGCGGATGAAAACCCGCGTTAACTCGCGGTATTGGCGGGCCTGATACGCCTCTAGCGCGTTCAGCTTGATCTGCACGATGCCGTGAAAGACTTCATCCAAACGTGTCGACAGGCTGGCCCCTATATCGCGCGCCTCGCGCGAACGGGCGCGGACGAAACGCTGCGCAATGGCGGCCGGAAGCACCATCAGCGGCACGCCGATCATCGCCAGCAGCGCCCAAATTGGATCAATTGCGATGGCGACGCCCATAAGGATCACCAGACCCACAAGGTCGCGCCCCGCGCCTGTAATCACCGCGCGCCAGACATTGCCCACCGCGTTCACATCTGATTGCACACGCTGCACCAGAAAACCGGGCGGGTGGTTTTGGTGAAATGCCCCGTCTTGGCGCATCATCCGGTCCAACAGGTCGATGCGCAGATCCGCCGCCGTGCGCTGCGCCACGCGGGTCAGCAACACCTTCTGCACCACCGTGGCCAGCGCGCGCAGCGCAAAGATCGCCACCAGCACCAGCCCCACCCAAACCAGCGCACCTTGGTCGCCGCCGACAAAGACGCGGTCGAACATCGGTTCCATCAGCTTGGCCAGCACACCCAAGGTTGAGCCTTCGATGACCATGAAGATCACCGCGATCACCATCAGCCCGGTGTGCTTCTTCAGGTAGTCCCGCCAGAGCCAACGCATCAAATGCGCGGAGGTGTAGCTTTCATCATTCATTCCGGTGCCTGATCCTTTTGGGCAGTCCCCTTTGGTGTACGAAAGCCAAGCAGGCAGGGCAAGCGGTCGCGCGGGCTGCGCTGAGCCCCGCTTGCCGCGGATTATGAGAGGTTAGGGGCCATTTTCTGCGCGGCTTACCTTAGGTCCGTTCGCGTGTTGACCCCGGCCGCGCGGGCAGTAAGCTGCGCCCGACCGCAGACTGGTCACGCAATTTCAAGACGGCAGCTAATATCATGACAACGCAATCTAAAATCGCCCCGGGGCGCTCTTACCTGGCCATTCCCGGCCCCTCAGTCATGCCCGAGGCCGTGCTAACCGCGATGCACCGCGCCGCGCCCAATATCTATGAGGGCGAGTTGGTCGATATGATGCCGGGGCTGACGGCTGATCTAAAGCGCGTGGCGCGGACGGATCATCACGTGGCGATGTATATCAGCAACGGCCATGGCGCATGGGAGGCGGCGCTAAGCAATGTCATCGCGCCCGGTGATCATGTGTTGGTGCTGGCCACGGGGCGTTTTGGCCACGGCTGGGCCGAGATGGCGACAGGGCTGGGGGCCGAGGTTGAGATCATCGATTTTGGCCGGAATGCGCCCATTGACCTAGAGCGAGTGGCCGAGCGGCTGCGCAGCGATAGCGCGCATCAAATCAAAGCGGTGATGGCGGTGCATGTCGACACCTCTAGCTCGGTGCGCAACGATGTCCCAGGCCTGCGCCGACTGCTGGATGACGAGGCCCACCCCGCGCTTTTGATGGCCGATTGCATTGCCTCATTGGGCTGCGAGACGTTCGAGATGGACGCATGGGGCGTCGATGTCATGGTCACGGCGTCGCAAAAGGGCCTGATGGTGCCGCCGGGCATGGCTTTTGTTTTTTTCAACGATAGGGCCGAAGACGCACGCGCGCGGTTGCCTCGTGTAAGCCGCTATTGGGATTGGTCGCCGCGTGCACATGCAGAGCAGTTTTATCAATACCACGGTGGCACCGCGCCCACACATCACCTTTACGGCCTGCGGGCCGCGCTTGATCTGATCCATGAAGAAGGGATTGAGCAGGTCTGGCAGCGCCATGCGACACTTGCCCGCGCCGTCTGGGCCGCTTGCGAAGCATGGTCGGCGGAAGGAAGCCTGCGGCTGAATATCGATGACCGGGACCTGCGCAGCCATGCTGTCACAGCGCTGCGCCTTCAATCGCCCCATGCGTCCGAGTTGCGCAATTGGGTGCAGGGAAATCTGGGACTGACACTTGGCATCGGTCTTGGCATGGCCCTGCCGGGAGAGCCCGCGTGGCACGGGTTTTTCCGGTTGGGCCATATGGGCCACGTGAACGGCCAGATGATCATGGGGCTGCTTGGCGGCATCGAAGCTGGGCTGTGCGCGTTAAAGATTGAGCACGGGCAAGATGCGCTGCAAGCGGCGGCCGAGGTGATCGGCAGGGCTTAAGCCCCGCCTGCTTCGGCCAGCGCTTCGGGTAGGGCGGCGGCAAAGATGTCCAACTCCTGCGGCGTGCTGCAACTGATGCGGATGCAGCGGTTTTGCGGCGCAGCAAAGGGCATCCGCACAAAAATGCCCCGCGCCACCAGCGCGTCGAGCACCGCCTTGGCAAAGGTGCCATCGCTGCCGCAATCGATCGCGACGAAATTGGCAGCCGAGGGGAGGGCGCTCAGCCCGTTTTCTTCGGCGATCTGCGTGATCCGGTCACGGGCCTCTGCGATCTTTGCCTGAACTTGCCTAAGGTACTCTTGGTCCTGCACCGCTGATAGGGCACCTGCCTGAGCCGCGCGGTTTAGACCGAAGTGGTTGCGCACCTTGTGGAAGGCAGTGATCAGTTCCGGCGCGGCGATGGCATAGCCAATCCGCGCCCCGGCAAGCCCGTAGGCTTTGGAGAAAGTTCGCATCCGGATCACGCGCGGGTCATCGGCGGCAAGCTGGGGTGCAGTACCTTCTGGTGCGCATTCGATATAGGCTTCGTCCAGCAACAGCAGGCTGCCTTGGGGCAGATCGTCGAGCACGCGCGCCAGTGCCGTGCCCTCATGCCAAGTGCCCATCGGGTTGTCGGGATTGGCGAGGTAGACGAGTTTCGCATCGACCTCCGCCGCCTTGGCGAAAAGTGCTGCCGGGTCTTCGTGATCGTCGCGGTAGGGCACTTTGTGCAGCACGCCGCCAAAGCCCGCCACATGGTAGTTGAAGGTTGGGTAAGCGCCTTCCGAGGTCACCACCGCATCGCCTTCGCCAACCAGTAGGCGGACGAGATAGCCCAATAGCCCGTCGATGCCTTCGCCGACGATGATATTGTCGGGCGTCACGCCATGCAATTCGGCCAATGCCGCGCGCAGCTCCACGCTTTCGGAATCGCCGTATTTCCACATCTCGGTCTCGGCCATGGCCGCGATGGCGCGAGGCGAGGGGCCAAAGACGTTTTCATTGGCACCCAGCCGCGCTTTGAAGGGACGGCCAAGGCTGCGCTCCTGTGCTTCGGGGCCCACGAAGGGGACGTTGGCGGGCAGGCTTTGGGCGAGGGGGGTAAGGCGTGCATATGTCATGCGCCAAGGTGTAGGGTTGGACCGTTGAGAGGGCAAGGGTCGCAGCACCTGCCGCCACGTTTTGCTGGTGCCGCGCGTTGATCTGCGTTGAACTGCGCCAAACATTTAGGAGAAGTGCCATGCCCCGCGTCACCACCCGGATCGAAGACCATATCGCCCATGTGACCCTCACCCGCGCCGACAAGATGAATGCCGTGGATGATGAGATGATCGAGGCGATTATCGCGGCAGGTCAGGAGCTTGCGGCCTCAGATGCCCGCGTGGTGGTGTTGTCGGGTGAGGGCAAAGGCTTTTGCGCGGGCATCGATATCGGCGGGCTTTCGGGGATGCTGGGGCAGGATGTCGAAGCGCTGATCATGCCGCGCACCCATGGCGAGGGCACGACGAACAAATGGCAAGAGGTGTCGATGGTCTGGCACCGTCTAGAGATCCCGGTGATCGCGGCGCTGCATGGCGTGGTCTATGGCGCGGGGATGCAACTGGCGCTTGGTGCGGATATCCGCATTGCCGCGCCGGGTACGAAGCTGGCGGTGATGGAGATGAAATGGGGCATCGTGCCGGATATGGGCGGCATGGTGCTGTTGCCGCGTTTGGTGCGCTCGGATGTGTTGCGGCGGATGACCTATACCGCCGCGCCCGTGGATGCCGCGCAGGCCGAGCGTTGGGGGCTGGTGACTGAGGTCGCCGATGATCCGCAGGCGGCGGCACTGGAACTGGCGCGGGTGATTGCGGGGAAGGGGCCGAATGCCGTGAAGGCGGCCAAGCGGTTGATTGGATATGCGGAATCCGGTGCGTCGGACGGGGAGGTGCTTGAGGCCGAGTCGCGGGAACAGGCGGCGCTGTTGGGCAAGCCTGAGCAGATGGAGGTGATCGCGGCGGAGTTCGGCAAGCGGCCTGCGGTGTTTAAATAGGCTGATTAGCGCTTCGTTAACATCGTGCGCAACAGCCCGGAATCAAGGCCGAAGGCCGCCGGGCAGCGCCAGACCGCCCGGACGGGCTGGCGCTTTTGCAATGTGGTGCTGTCCTGAGATCAAGCAAATGCGCGGCAGAGATAAACTGCCGAACTGAGATGCTATTAGCGCCATCCCGCGGTCTGGCGCTGCCCGGCTCGTGTTGAGTTGGAGGCGTGGCAGCTAACCACCACGCCAAATTATTACCCCAGTTCAGCCAGACGATCCAAAGCCGCCTGCAACTGGTCGGCCTCTTCCTGACGCGCATCCAGATTGGCCTGCGCCTCAGCGACAACCTCTTCCGGTGCAGACGCCGCGAACTTGGGATTGTTCAAACGCCCCTTCAGCCCGCCAATTTCCTTGCCCAGCTTGTCGAGCGACTTTTGCAACCGCGCTTTCTCGGCGTCGATGTCGATCAACCCAGCCAGCGGCAGGCCAAAGCTGGCCCCCGGTGCCGCGATGGACACGGTGCCTTTGGGGAAACTGTCGGTCTTCTCAAGGCTCTCGACCCGCGCGAGGCGTTTGATCATCACCTCGTTGCGGTCCCATGCGCCCTGTGCAGCCTCGTCCATATCAGTCACCAGCATCGGCACCTTCAGCCCGGCTGGCACATGCATCTGTTGGCGTGCGGAACGGACGCTTTCGATCAGGCCGATCACCCAGTTCAGCTCGCGGTCAGCTTCGGCATCCAGCAGATCGGCGGTGGTGTAGGTCGGCCAATCGGTCAGGGCGAGCAGTTGGTCGCGCTTGGTGGTGGTCTGCCACAGCTCTTCTGTGATGAAGGGCATGATCGGGTGCAGCAGCACCAGACATTGCTCAAGCACCCAAGCCATCGTCGCGCGGGTCTCTTCGGCCTCGGGCGCATCGTCTTGCAACAGTGGCTTGGAGAGTTCCACATACCAGTCGCAGACCTTGCCCCAGACAAAGGCATAGAGCGCGTTGGCCGCGTCGTTGAAGCGGAAGTTGCCAAGCGCCGCGTCGACCTCTTCGCGGATGCGGGCGGTCTCGCCCACGATCCATTTGTTCAGCGTGGCCTGCGGCTGCGGCATCGCGGCGGGCATGCTGTCGAAGACGTTGTTCATCTCGGCAAAGCGGTGCGCGTTCCACAGTTTCGTGCCGAAATTGCGGTAACCTGCAATGCGTTGGGTGCTGAGCTTCAGGTCACGCCCCATCGCCGCCATCGAGGTGACGGTAAAGCGCACGGCATCGGCGCCAAACTCGTCTATCAACTCCAGCGGGTCGAGCACGTTGCCCAAGGATTTCGACATCTTCTTGCCCTTCTCGTCGCGCACCAGCGCGTGGACATAGACGGTGTCGAAGGGCTTTTGATCGACCACGGCGTATTGCATCATCATCATCCGGGCGACCCAGAAGAAGATGATGTCGAAACCGGTGACCAGCACGGAGGTAGGGAAGTATTTCTCAAGCTCCGCCGTCTGCTCGGGCCAGCCTAGCGTGCCGATGGGCCAGAGGCCGGAGGAGAACCATGTGTCGAGCACGTCGGGGTCGCGGCGCAGTGTCTTGCCCGGCGCCATGGCCTGCGCCTCTGCCTCGGTCGGCGCGCAATACTCATTGCCCGCGTCGTCGAACCACACCGGGATCTGATGCCCCCACCAGAGCTGGCGCGAGATACACCAAGGCTCGATGTTCTCCAGCCAATGGAAATAGACCTTGCGGTCCTGCTCGGGCAGGATCGTCACCTCGCCAGAGCGCACCGCATCAATAGCAGGCTGCACGATCTTATCGGTGGCGACGAACCACTGGTCGGTCAGCATCGGCTCGATCACCACTTTGGAGCGGTCGCCGAAGGGCTGCATGATTTTCTTGGCCTCGGCCAGCGGCACGAGGTTCTCTTCCTCGGTGCGCATTTCGCCGCCTTCACCGGGCTCGACCGGGGCCTTCTTGGCGGCGCGGCCAAGGCGGGGGTCGGTCGCCTCGGTCATCACGGCGAGGCCCTCGGCCGTCACGTCCTCGACCACGCGTTTGCGGGCCTCGAACCGGTCGAGACCGCGGTAGGCGTCGGGCACGAGGTTGATCTCGGTGGCGTCCTCTGGGGCGGGCTCCGATCCATCGGCGATGGCCTGCGCGCGGGCGGCGGCCTGATCGTAGGGCAGGCCATCGGCGCGCATGCGGCCCTGGGTGTCCATCAGGGCGTAAAGCGGGATGCCGTTGCGCTTGGCGACTCCGTAGTCATTGAAGTCATGTGCGCCGGTGATCTTTACCGCGCCCGAGCCGAAGTTCTTGTCCGGGTATTCATCGGTGATGATCGGGATCAGGCGGCGCTGCGCCTTCGGGCCAACTGGAATTTCGCAGAGTTTTCCGACGATTGAGGCGTAACGCTCATCCGATGGATGAACCGCAACAGCACCGTCGCCGAGCATGGTTTCGGGGCGCGTGGTGGCGATGGAGATATAGTCGCGGGTTTCTTCGAAGAGTGTATTCCCGTCCTCGTCTTTCTCGACGTAGGTATAGGTTTCACCCCCCGCCAGCGGATACTTGAAGTGCCACATATGGCCGTCGACTTCGGTGCTTTCGACCTCCAAATCCGAGATCGCGGTCTCGAAATGCGGGTCCCAGTTGACCAGCCGCTTGCCGCGGTAGATTAGCCCCTTGTTGTACATATCCACGAAGACCTTGATCACGGCGTCGTGGAAATTGCCCTCTTCACCCTCGGGCGCACCGGGTGCGCCGGACATTGTGAAAGCGTTGCGCGACCAGTCGCAGGAGGCGCCCAGACGGCGCAGCTGATCGATGATCGTGCCACCGGATTTCTGCTTTTGCTCCCAAACCTTGGCGGTGAACGCCTCACGCCCTAGTTCGCGGCGGCCCGGCTGGCCGGTGGCGGCCAATTCACGCTCCACCACCATCTGCGTGGCGATGCCCGCGTGGTCTTGGCCGGGCTGCCAGAGGGTGTCGAACCCCTGCATCCGGTGCCAACGAACGAGGATGTCCTGCAACGTGTTGTTAAAAGCATGCCCCATGTGCAGCGATCCGGTGACATTCGGCGGCGGGATCATCACCGAGAAATGCTCGTCACGCTGCGCATTTGCGCCCGCTTTGAACGCGCCTTTGGTTTCCCAATCGGCGTAGATGCGGCTTTCCGCCTCGGCGGCGTTGAAGGTCTTTTCGAGTGCCATGGTCATGATCCCTTTTGTTGCGCCCCGTTTAGCGGTCTGGCGCGGCGAGGGAAAGACCTATGGCAAAGCGGATTTGGGGCAGGGGCCTAACCGCGCCGGTCGATCTTGGTGCTGAGGTGAATGAGGCTCTCACTGCCTTTCACGCCGCGCGTCTCGCCAATACGGTCGAGGGTGTCGTCCAACTCTTGCGTGGTCTGCGCCGCGATCTGCACCAGCAGGTCAAAGCGGCCCGAGGTGGTGTGGACGACCTGCACGCCGGGCAGGCTGCGCAGGCGGGCCAGCACGGCGGGACCAGCGCGCAGTTCGATGTTGACCAGCGCGGTGGCGTGCAGCGGGGCACGGGCGGCCTCGCCCAAGCGCAGGGTGTAGCCGACGATGGCGCCGCTGCGTTCCAGCCGTTCCAGCCGCGCCTGAACGGTGGTGCGGGCAAGGCCGAGGTTGCGCGCAAGATCGGCCACCGGCAATCGGGCGTTGCCTTGCAGCGTCGCGATCAAAGCGCGGTCGGTATCGTCAAGTTGTACTGTCATATCGTCAATTCGCCGAAAGTTCGCGTCACTTTAGGCGGTTTGACACGATGAATCGACTGAAATCGCGGCTTTACTGGAGAAAGGCAAACAAGAGGCCCCCATGCAGCATATCGCCCCCCTTTCCGACAGCCCCGCCGCTTACTTGGCCAAACACAGCCCTGATGCGCCGGTCTTGTTTCTTGCCCCCTCGGTGCTGCAAGCCACGGCGCGGCGGTTTCAGGCGGATTTCGACGGGTTGGTGACCTATGCGGTCAAGGCCAATGACCGGCCCGAAGTGCTGTCGAACCTTGTTGCGGCGGGGATCACCACTTTTGATGTCGCGTCCCCGGCAGAGATGGCAGCGGTCCGTGCGGTCTGCCCGCAGGCGACACTGCATTATAACAACCCCGTACGCTCGGCGGCAGAGGTGCAGGCCGGGATCGCGGCGGGCGTCTATAGCTGGTCAATTGATGACATGTCGGAACTGGCCAAGCTGCACGACGTGCCGCGCGACAATGAGGTGGCGGTGCGCTTCGCCTTACCGGTCAAGGGCGCGGCTTATGACTTCGGGTCCAAATTCGGCGCGGCACCTGAGCAGGCGGCGGACCTGCTGCGCGCGGTGGTTGAGATGGGGTTCACGCCTTCTATGTGTTTCCACCCCGGCACGCAGTGCAACGATCCGCAGGCTTGGGTGCAATATGTCCATGCGGCGGCGGATATCCTGCGGATGGCGGAGGTCTCGATCAAACGGATGAACATCGGCGGTGGCTTTGCCGTGGATCGCGGCTTTGACGCGCCGGATCATCGGGCTGTCTTTGCCGCAGTTAAGGCGGCGCTGGCTGATAGCTTTGGCGCTGAGGCTCCGACGCTGCTCTGCGAGCCGGGCCGGGCGATGGTTGCCGATGCCGCCGTGCTGGCGACCCGTATCAAGGGGATGCGCAATGGGGGGCGGACGGTGTTCCTGAACGACGGTATCTATGGCGGTCTGCCCGATCTGCGGGACATGGGCCTATCGGGGCTGGTGGATGTGGTCGGCCCTGAGGGGGCGCTGCGCCAAGGGGCGCCGACACCGCGCGTGGTCTTTGGCCCTACTTGCGATTCGTTGGATCGTTTGCCCGATGGCCTGCCGCTGCCCGACGATGCACAGACGGGGGATTATCTGTTGTTTGGCGGGATGGGGGCTTATTCCATCGCCATGTCCACCGCCTTTAACGGCTACGGGCTGGGCCAGGTCGCGCTTGTCTCGGACCTTGGGGCAGAGCTTAAGCGCAAGGCGGCTTGAGCCTCTGGACACTGACGCGCTGCCCGCTACTGTTGGCCCGAAGCACTAAGGGCAGTAGGGGCAGCGTCAGATGGAAAAGTTCGGGAAAAGCCAGCCGGTCAAACGGGTGGAAGACCACCGTTTCCTGACCGGCGATGGCCGCTATGTGGATGATATTGCACCCCGTGACGCGCTGCATGGTGTTTTCTTCCGCGCGCCTGTGGCGCACGGGATGATCACCGAATTGGACGTGGACGATGCCCGCGAGGCAGAGGGCGTGCATCTGGTGCTGACCTGCGCCGATCTGGAGGCGGCGGGCATGAATATCGCCTTGCCGAATACGGTGGTCGATAACCGCGATGGCAGCAAGGGTGCCGCGCCGCTGCGCCCCATTCTGGCCAAGGGCCGGGTGCGCTATGTGGGTGAGCCGGTGGCTTTGATCGTGGCTGAAACCTTGCAACAAGCCCGTGATGCGGCCGAATTGATCCTTTTCGATGCCGATGATCTGCCCGCCAAGATGGACCTGACCCCCGGCGGTGAGACCCTGCATGACGAAGCGCCCGACAACCGCGCCTTCGACTGGGGCATGGGGGACGAGGACAAGGTCGAGGCGGCATTTGCCAAGGCTGCGCGCCGCGTCAAGCTGGAGGTCGGCGATAACCGCATCATCGTCAATTCGATGGAGCCACGCGGCTGCTATGCGGAATGGGCCGATGGCCGGTTGCATGTGGCGCTGGGCGGGCAGGGGGTTTGGGCGCATAAGAACTTCTTTGTCAAAGCCTTTGGCCTCAGCGAAGACAACGTGCGCGTGACAAACCCCGATGTCGGCGGCGGCTTTGGCATGAAGGCGATGACCTACCCTGAGTATTTTTGCATCGCCCAAGCTGCGCGGGCGCTGGGCCGTCCGGTGCGCTGGATGTCGGAGCGGACGGAAGCGATGCTCACCGACAATGGCGGGCGCGATCTGGTGTCATGGGCCGAGTTCGCCTTTGACGAAAACCACAAGATCACCGCCTACCGTGTCGACACGCGCTGCAACCTCGGGGCCTATAACAGCCAGTTCGGCCAGCCGATTCAGTCGCAACTGTTCTCCAAGGTTTTGATGGGCGTCTATGACGTGCAAGACACCTATCTGCATGTCGAGGGCTATTACACCAACACCGTGCAGGTCGATGCCTATCGCGGCGCCGGGCGGCCCGAGGCGATCTATGTGCTGGAGCGGTTGATGGACCGCGCAGCCCGGGAGTTGGGCGTCGATCCGTGGGAGCTGCGCCGCATCAACTTCATCAAGCCGGACCAGTTTCCCTATACCACCGCCACCGGAGAGCTCTACGACGTGGGCGATTTTGCGCGGCTGCTGATCCGCGCGGGCCAAGAGGCCGACCGCGCGGGGTTCACCGCCCGCCGTACTGCGGACGCCAAACGCGGCCTGCTGCGGGGACAGGGGCTGTGTTACTATATCGAAAGCATTCTGGGCGATCCTTCTGAAGGGGCCAAAGTGGTCTTTGAGGAGGATGGCAGCGTGACGATTTATGTCGGCACCCAAAGCAATGGGCAGGGGCACGAGACGGTCTATGCGCAGTTCCTGTCGGATCAGACCGGCATCCCTGCGGAGCGGATCAGCGTTGTGCAGGGCGATAGCGACTTGATTAAAAAGGGCGGTGGCACTGGCGGCTCACGTTCGGTGACCACGCAGAACACGGCGACCGTGGCCACCGTAGCGAAGATAGCCGAGGTGTTCGCGGCGTTTTTGGCCGAAGAATTGGGCGTCGCGGCGAGCGATATCGCCTTTGACGACGAACGTTTCCGCGCCGAGGGGTCGAACGTCAGCCCCACGATGTTGGAGGTGGCGGAAATGGCCCGTGCCAAGGGCCGCGACGATCTTCTGTCTCACCACGAACGCGCCAGCCTGCCGGGGCGCAGCTACCCCAACGGGGCGCATGTGGCCGAGGTGGTGATCGACCCTGAAACTGGGGTGGTGACCCTCGACCGCTATACGGTGGTCGATGATTTCGGAAATCTGATCAACCCGATGCTGGCCGAAGGGCAGGTGCATGGTGGGGTCGCTCAAGGCATCGGCCAAGCGGTGCAGGAACGGGTTGTCTATGACGAAGATGGGCAACTGCTGACCGCCACCTTCATGGATTATGCCATGCCTCGCGCCGCCGACCTACCGATGATCTCTTTCACTTCGGAACCCGTGCCTTCGACCGCCAATGCCATGGGCATGAAGGGCTGCGGCGAAGCCGGGACCGTGGGCGCGCTGGCGGCGGTATCGAACGCGGTGCAGGATGCGCTTTGGGAACGCGGTGTGCGGCAGGCAGATATGCCATTCACCCCGCATAGGGTCTGGGAGATGCTGCAAGGTGCCGCAATCGCAGCCGAGTAAAAGCCTGTTTCAACGGTTGTTCGGGCGGTTCTGGCAGCGGCCTGAGAGCGATTTCGGGCCGCGCCGGGGCGTGGTGACCCATGTCATTATCCTTGATGGGACCATGTCCTCGCTCGAACTGGGGCGAGAGACCAACGCTGGCATCGCCTATAGCCTGTGCCGCGAGATGGGCAGCGCCCTGTCGATCTATTACGAACCGGGTCTGCAATGGCGTGATTGGCGCAGCGCGCGCGATGTGATCATGGGGCGCGGAATCAATCGGCAGATCCGCCGCGCCTATGGCTATCTCGCCTCGCGCTATCGGCCCGGAGATCGGATTTTTCTGATGGGCTATTCGCGCGGCGGCTATGCCGTGCGCTCGCTCGCCGGGGTGATCGACCGTGTGGGCCTCCTGCGTGCCGAGGCCGCGACAGAGCGTAACATTCGCGACGTCTACCGCCATTATGAGGCGCAGACCCTCAGCAAAGCAGGTGCTCTTTTTGCAGGGGCCAATTGTCACCCGCAGGTCGAGATTGAAGCGATTGGCGTCTGGGATACGGTCAAATCCCTTGGCATCAATGCGCCGTTGTTTTGGCGGCTATCGCAACCGCTGCACATGTTCCACAACCACGATCTGAGCCGCAATGTGAAGAACGGCTTTCAGGCGCTGGCGCTGAACGAAACCCGTGTCGCCTATGCCCCGGTGCTGTGGACCACGCCCGAGGGCTATGCCGGACGGCTGGAGCAGGTCTGGTTTCCGGGCACCCACGGCGATGTCGGCGGGCAATTGGGCGGGCATGAGGGCGCGCGCCCCTTGGCCAATATCCCACTGGTCTGGCTGTTGTCGCGGATGGAAGACAGCGGTCTGCCGCTCCCCAAAGGCTGGACCACACGTTTTGATCAAGACCCTACTGCGCCCTCCATCGGGCGCTGGCGCGGCTATGGTAAGATGCTGGTGACCCGCCGCCGTCGCGTTGTGGGGGCCGACCCGTCAGAGTGGCTGCACGAAAGCGTGGATCAGCGCCGCGCAGAGGCCGAGCCACAGCCGGGGCTTCTGGCGCGGATGCAGGGGGGTGATCTCTAGCCTCTAGCCGGGTTCGCGGTCCGCAGGGTGGTTGATGCCATCGCTATAGGGCAGCGGCTCCATCTCCCATGGCGAGACCCCTTCGATCGCGCCAAGGTTCACGCCGCATTCATCGGGGTTCGAACGGCGGCGGTGGTGGGTGTAAATGCCACAGGTCTTACAGAAATAGTGCTGCGCGGTATGCGTGCCCCAAGTGTAGAGCGTGAGGTTCTCAGCCCCCTTCAACACGGTCACCGTTTCGGCCAGTGCCGTCACCGTGGCGGCGGCGCGGCGGCGGCAAAAAGAGCAGGTGCAGCGCGAGGCCGAGGCCAGACCGCGCGGGAACAGGGCTTCGATCAGTACCGCCCCACAATGGCAGGAGGCGCGGCGGGTTTCTGAGGTTTCGGTCATTTGCGTCTCACTTTCGGAATGCGACTTTCGCTGAGGTCATAGTCGGCAGCGGCATGGGGCGGATGGCCGTCGGTCTGCCGCCAAAAGGCAAAACCGCCCCGGCGCAGCCACAGCGGCAGGGTCAGAACCAGCCCCGCGATGAACCCGCCCGCATGGGCCCAATAGGCCACGCCGCCGGTGCCCGGCGTGGCACCGATCCCCCCGATGAACTGCATGCCGAACCACAGGCCCAGCATGATCCAAGCCGGGATCGCGAAGATGCGGAAAAACACGATAAGGATCACCAGAATATCCACTTTGGCACGAGGGAAAAGCAGCAAATAGCCCCCCATGACCCCCGCAATCGCGCCCGATGCACCGACCATGGGCACCCATGAGAGCGGCTCTGTCACCACTTGGCCCAGCCCCGCCGCGATGCCGCAGGCAAGGTAGAACAGCAGGTAGCGCCCGTGGCCCATTTCATCTTCGACATTGTCGCCGAAGATCCACAGAAACAGCATGTTACCGGCCAAATGCATCCAGCCGCCATGCAAGAATTGCGAGGTGATAAGGCCAAAATACCCCTCTCCATGGCTCAGCCGCGCGGGCAGTAGGGCGTAGGTGTAGTAAAACTCTGCCAAGGCACGCTCATCGGCCATCAGCGACAGCGAAGACAGGAACACCCCGATGTTCACCGCCATCAGCGCATAGGTTATATAGGGCGTGCGGCCCGAGGGGTTATGGTCGCGGATCGGGAACATGCGGGCCAGCCTTTGCCAAGTCGCGCGCAGCGTCAAGCGGCACGGGGGGAACTTGCATGTTTAGCTGCGCCCGCCGGGGCATCTGTCAAGCAGAACCCAGCAAATCCCGCGCGATCCGCTCAAAAATTCCCGCGCCGATGGGGATCAGATCATCCGGGAAATCGTAATCGGGATTGTGCAGTGCCGCATAATCCTCTCCCGGCCCAAGGCAGAGCATCGCCGCTTTTGCATCGCGTCCGAACAACCCGAAATCCTCAGAAGCGCGCATCGGCAGGTTTCTCTGCCCGTGTGACACGCCAAGCGCATCCATCGCCGCGGCGGCGATGTCATAGGCTTCGGGATGATTGATTGAGGCGGCGAAATGGTCGGACTCCGCGAATTCCGCTGTCAGCCCGTATGCCTCGGCAGCGCGGGCGACCTCGGCGCGCAGGGCGTCCTCAATCTCGGCCAGTGTGTCGTCGCGGGTGCTGCGCAGCGTGGCATAAAGCACGGCTTCGCCGGGGGCGATGCCAAAGGTCGGCTCGCCCATGCGCAGGTGGGTCAGGGTGACAAGTCGGAAGCCATCGTGGAGCGCCCCGCCGGGGCCGAGCGCTTGCAGCGCCGGGACCAACTCAGCCAGCGCAGGCGCAGGCGATCTGCCGTCTTCGGGGCTGGCGGCATGGGCGGTCTTGCCGCTGAGGGTCAGGGCGATGCCCTTGGAGGCGCAATTGATCAGGGCGGGGGCTGTATCCACATGGCCGAAGGGGCGGCCCGGCTCGACGTGGATGGCAAAGGCATAATCGGCGGCGATCTCGGTATAGGCCGGGTCGTTCACCACGGCGCGTGCGCCGCTGCCGTCTTCTTCGGCAGGTTGAAACATCAGCACGACGCGGCCGTGTGCCACGGGTTGCCGCGCGATCAGTCGCCCAAGCGCCAGCAGCATGGTCATATGGCCATCGTGCCCGCAGACATGGCTTTTGCCCGGCACTTTCGAGACCCATGGAATGTCGTGCTCTTCGGGGATCGGAAGGGCGTCCAGCTCGGCGCGGAACAGCACCGTGGGGCCGGGGCTGCCGCTTTCAAAGACCGCCGCGACACCGTGCCCACCGAGGCCGGCGAGAATGCGCGTGGGGCCGAGTTTTTCCAGTTCCGCCGCGATGGTCCGGGCGGTCTCAATCTCTTCGCCCGAGATTTCGGGATATTGGTGGAGCGCCCTGCGAAACCGCGTTAGGTCTTCGATGTCGCTGTTCGTCAGCATGGCGCTCCTCCGATTGTCGGTCTTAGGCCATCATGCCCAAGAGCTGGGCATTGCCGCCCGAGGCCGTGGTGTCAACACAGACATGGCGTTCGGCGCGGACGCGGGCGGTGTCGGGCTTGCCGCGCAAAAGCGGGATGATCGCGCCCTCACGGGCCGCCAGCGCCTTGTCGATCTGCCGCGCCGTCGCATCCTCGCCCCACCAAAGCACGCCGCCATAGGCCGGGCCAGTGGTCAGCGCCTCAGGGTCGATCCGGCCAGAGGCCGTGACCGCAACACCGCCGAGCGCCCGCACGGCCTTGGCCTGCGCCTCTGCCGTTTCGGCGCCCGGTCCCATGCACAACAGCGCGGGGCGCGGCAGGGTCGACAGGCGGTTGCTCTCTCCGGTCGGGCCGGGCATCGACTGGGTTTCCAGAACGGTCGGATGCTGAGCGGGCAGGGTGGGGGGCTTAGCCACTGCACTGTCCCATGTAGCGCTAGCGTCCTGATGGTCAGGTGCCGAGAAACGTGGCAGATAGTTCGGCCCGCCCGCCTTTGGTCCGGTGCCCGAAAGCCCCTCGCCGCCAAAGGGCTGGCTGCCAACGATGGCGCCGATCTGGTTGCGGTTGACGTAGATGTTGCCCGCCTCGATCCGTTCCGAGACATGTTGCACCCGGTCGTCGATGCGGGTGTGCAGACCAAAGGTCAGGCCATAGCCGGTGGCGTTGATCGCGTCGATCACGGCGTCGAGTTCGTGGCTTTTGAAGGTCGCGACATGCAGCACGGGGCCGAAGATTTCGCGCTTCATGTCAGCAATGCTATTTACCCGCAGGATCGCGGGACCGACGAAGGTGCCGCCCTTGGGCGCTTTGAGGTCCGCGATGACGCGGCCTTCGGTGCGGGCGGCTTCGATATGCTCGACGATCCCTTTGCGCGCGGTGTCGTCGATAACGGGGCCGACATCGGTCGACAGCTGCCACGGATCGCCCATGTTGAGCGCCTGCATGGCCCCCGTCAGCATGCGGATCAGGTCTTCGGCGATGTCCTCTTGCACATAGAGGCAGCGCACAGCGGAGCAGCGTTGGCCTGCCGATTGGAAAGCGCTTTCGACGATAGCCTGCACCGCCTGTTCGGGCAGGGCGGTGCTGTCGACGATCATGGCGTTAAGGCCGCCCGTCTCGGCGATCAGTGGCGTGCCGGGGGCGCAGTGTTCGGCCATATTGGCGCGGATGCGCAGGGCGGTGGCGGTGGAACCGGTGAAGGCCACGCCGTTCACGCGGGCATCGCCGGTCAGCGCTGCGCCGACCTTGCCGCTACCGGGCAGCAGTTGCAGGGCGGAATGCGGCACGCCCGCCTCATGCAGTACTTCGACGGCGAGTTTGGCGATTAACGGCGTCTGTTCAGCCGGTTTGGCCAGCACGGCATTGCCAGCCGCCAGTGCAGCCGTGACCTGCCCGCAGAAGATCGCCAGTGGGAAGTTCCACGGTGAGATGCAGGTGAAGATGCCCGCGGGGGGCGTGTTGGTGGCTTGGCCCGCGTAGTAGCGCAGGAAGTCCACCGCCTCGCGCAGTTCGGCCACGCAGTCGGGCATGCCTTTCCCAGCCTCACGGGCAAGGATGGCAAAGATCTCGCCGTAGCGGGCTTCCAACATGTCAGCGGCCCGCAAAAGCGTTGTGCGGCGTGTGTCGAGCGGGGCGTCCCAAAGCGCGGCATTGTCCAGCGCCGTGGCGACATCGGCGTCGGAGGCGGGCTGGACCGTGCCGGGGGAGGTGCCGCCGGTCGGGTTGGAAACCTCCTCTGCCGCCTCGGGCGCGGGGGTGCCCGCAAGGATTGGCGCGGCGTTCCATGTGGCGTCTGCAAAGGGCGCCCGGGCTTCTTCGATGGCCGCAAGGGTCGGGCTATGGGCCAGATCGAAGCCCCGCGCATTGGCGCGTTGCGGCTGGAACACGTCCGGGCCTTTCGGGATCGTCGGCGCGCTGTCTTGCAGCTGGTCAAACGGGTCGGCGGCCACCACTTCGGGCGGTACGTTTTCGTCAACGATCTGATTCACGAAACTGGAGTTCGCGCCGTTCTCAAGCAAACGCCGAACCAGATAGGCCAGCAGATCGCGGTGCGCGCCGACGGGGGCGTAGATGCGGCAGCGGGTGCCGTGTTTCTCCATCACGATGTCATGCAGGGTCTCGCCCATGCCGTGCAGACGCTGGAACTCATAGGCCTCGGGGTCGTCGGCCATATGCAGCACGGCGGCGACGGTATGCGCGTTATGCGTGGCGAACTGCGGATAGATACGATCCGTCATGTTCAACAGTTTGCGGGCGTTGGCGATATAGCTCACATCGGTCGCGGCCTTGCGGGTGAAGACCGGGAAACCGTCAATGCCCTCGACCTGCGCTTGCTTGATCTCGGTGTCCCAATAGGCGCCTTTCACCAGACGGACCATGATGCGGCGATCATGGCGGGTGGCCATGTCGTAGAGTGTGTCGAGCACCACGCCGGCGCGGGGGCCGTAGGCCTGCACGACCACGCCAAACCCGTCCCAGCCTGCCAGCGCGGGCTCGGCCATCACGGTGTCGATCACTTCGAGCGACAGCGCCAGACGGTCGGCTTCTTCGGCGTCGATGTTCAGGCCCATGCCCGCCGATTTCGCCAAGAGCGCCAGCGCCCGCAGGCGCGGCACCAGATCACGCATTACCGCCTTTTCCTGCGCCAATTCATAGCGCGGGTGCAGGGCCGAGAGTTTGACCGAGATGCCGGGGTTCTTGCGGATGTCGTCGTGGGTGCAGGCATCGGCAATGGCCGAGATCGCACGGGAATAGCTGAGGTGATAGCGTTTCGCGTCCGCCTCGGTCCGGGCGGCTTCGCCAAGCATGTCGTAGCTGTAGGTGAAGCCCTTTTTCTCCATCCCTTTGGCGCGTTTCATCGCCGCCTGAATGTCTTCGCCTAGAACGAACTGACGGCCCATCTCGCGCATGGCGCGGCTGACGGCGGTACGGATCACCGGCTCGCCCAGACGTTTGATCGCGGCGCGCAGGTGGCGCACCGGACCGGGCTGGTCATCATCAAGCACGCGGCCCGTCAGCATCAGCGCCCATGTGGAGGCGTTCACCAAGCTGGAGGTCGAGTGCCCCATGTGGCGGCCCCAGTCCGAGGGGGCGATCTTGTCTTCGATCAGCGCGTCGATGGTCTCGGCATCCGGCACCCGCAGCAGCGCCTCGGCGAGACACATCAGCGCCACGCCTTCGTCGGTGCTGAGACCGTATTCAGCGAGGAAGACTTCCATCATGCCGGGGGCCGACGTGCCGCGAATGTCACGTACAAGGCCTGCCGCATCGGCGGTGATTTGGGCGCGATCTTGGGCAGACAAATTTGCTTGCGTGGTAAGCTCGGTCAGCAGCATGTCCGGATCGGCATAGGTGCGTGCGTCGATGGTGTGGCGAAGGGCAGGGGCGTGATCGAGGGCCATGGCAAGCTCCAATTGATGTTTGACCCAGAATACACCATGGTACACAGGTTATTCGACTAAAGATCAGTATATTCTGGGTCGATTCGTCCGAATTATTGAATGATAGTATGGCAAATGAACTTTTTAATCTCGACCGTTTTGACAGCGCGATTCTTTCCGTTTTGGCGGAGGATGGGCGTATCAGCATCACCGACCTTGCACACCGCATCGGCCTGTCGAAATCGCCGACCCAAGCGCGGCTGAGGCGGTTGGAAGAAAGCGGCGTGATCCTAGGATACCGCGCCCTGCTGGACCCGATTAGGCTGGGGCTGGATCACGTGGCCTTTGTGGAGGTGCGCCTTAACGACACGCGCGAGGCGGCCTTGCGGGCCTTCAACCTTGCCGTGGCCAAAGTGCCTGAGATCGAGCAGGCGCATATGATCGCAAGCCATTTTGATTACCTTATCAAAGTACGCACGCGGAGCATGTCGGAATATCGGAGGTTTCTGGGTGAGGTTATTTCGACCCTGCCGCATGTGGCCAGCACCTCGACCTATGTGGCGATGGAGGCGGTGAAAGAAACCATGCTTGCAGATACGGCATAAGCGGGGCGGGAGGAACATTCCCCCATTTACACCGCCCGCATGATGCTTATTGTGCGCCCCGATGCGGGCGTGATGGAATGGTAGACATACCAGACTTAAAATCTGTTGGGGCGTAGCCCCGTGTGGGTTCGAGTCCCACCGCCCGCACCACTTTTACTTAGGTTTAGCTCGCTTTGGCCAGTTTCGCGGGCGCGGTTGCTTGGGTCGCACCGGGGATGAAGACGGTAAAGGTCGTCCCTTGGCTAAGCGTGCTTTTTACCGTGATATCACCGCCATGGGCGAGGGCCAGTTTCTTGCAGATCGCCAGCCCCAGACCTGTGCCACCTTCGGCGCGGTCTCCGGCGTCTTCGATCTGGGTGAAGGCTTCGAAAATGCGGTCTAGGTCTTCTGCGGCAATGCCCACGCCGTTGTCTTCGACCTCAAAGCAGAACCCGCCCGATTGAAGTCGAACCCGCAAATAGATGTCGCGGGCTTTGGAGAACTTTAGCGCGTTCCCGACGATATGACCCAGCAATTGCAGGCTGCGGCGGCGGTCGGCAGTGACGCTAAGCGCGGGGGTGTCGATATGCAGTGTCGCCGTTTTATCGTGGGCCGAGCCATGATGCTCTTCGACCACCTCTTCCAAAAGCGCGCGCGTGTCGAAGAGCGTCTTGTCCAGCGCAAGCTCGTTCAGTTCCATATTGGTGTAGTCGAGGATGTCGTTGATGATGGTCAACAACTGCCCGCCAGCGAATTTGATACGCTGCCCATAAAGCTGTGCCTGATCGCCCATTTTCTCAAAATGCTGGGGCGCGGGTTTTTCTTCGGGGGCAAGCTTGGAAAGGTTATGGTTTTTGAGTTCGGACAGAAAGCTGGCGTAGCCGATAACGATGGTCAGCGGGGTGCGTAACTCATGGCTTAGCACGCTCATGAATTCCGATTTCGCGCGGCTCGCACTTTCGGCGGCATCGCGGGCTTTGCGCAACTCCTCGACGCTTTCGCTGCGGGTGCGGTTCTCAACCACATAGCTAAAGAACGCGGCGAGGGCGATAACGGTGGCTGTTCCCGCAATGATCAGCGCGATCAGACGGTATTCGACTGGATTGGCATAGTCAGGCAGCGCCGGAAGTGGGGTTACCTGAAAAGCGGCCATGCCGGTGAAATGCAACAGGATGATAGCCAAGGCCAAAAGCCCTGCCATCGACAGAACACTTCGCCGGCCTCCGCGCCGGGCGGCACCCAATGCGAGCGTCGTCAACACGACTGAAATTATTACAGAAGCGACCAAATACTGGATGTCCCAGTGGATCGTACCCTGCACCCGGTAGGCAACCATGCCAGTATAGTGCATGGCTGCGATGGCCAACCCAAAGATCGTCCCACCAAGGATCGTTGCGCGGCGCGATTTAACCAAACCCGCGATGATAACGCCCAAGGTAGAGCCGATGATGGCGATGATCAGCGACAGGAACGTCAGCGAAAAGTGAAAGGTAGCAGGCGCATCAAGTTGATAGGCGAGGATCGCAATGAAATGGGTGCACCAAACCGTGATCCCCGCGGTCATCGCGGTAAGGTAACACCAAATCATCGCCTGCCGACGTGGCTGGTCAAGCACATGTTTATAAAGGCGTGAGACAACCCAACTGCCAAATATGCAAAGCAGTGCTGCCAAAAGCACAAGTCCGAGGTCATGATCATGGTGAATAGTGTGGGCGACCCGGAACATTCTAATCCTATCGTATGTTAAGACTTGGTTAACTGCTGCGGGAATATGGCGAAAATATGGCCCTCGCAAGTTTACACTGTGCCCATGCTTTAACCCGGCTGTAAGACCTTATCGCTAGACGTTCCCCGGTAGCGGTCCTTGAGGCGCGACCGCACGAAGTTGCGGCGGTATGGCGGGGTCAAAAGTGGTGGTGAAGGACGGTAACCTTTTGCAAAGGTTTATATTTGGGCATGGAAAGCGCGTGTTGGCTTGGCTTTCTTTGCGGTTGAAATGGCCAAGGGTTTTGCGCCGGATCTGCCGGGCGTCTGCCCAAGATAGCAGCGCGCTGCCCAGTACAGGGATGGCGCTGGATGCGATACCAGTTCACGGAATTGTTTATGACGCTAAGCGACGCGTTCTGTGGCTGAACCTCTACGGCCCGCCCCAGACCATCAATGTGGGGCAGCAAGACGCAGATGGTAGCTCTCGGCCTCAGATCACGGACGGTGATAAGGGCCGCATCATTCCTTACGTCAAGGCGTGTAGCGCAGAGATTGAAATTGAGTTTGATCACGCGGGGCGTGTCCACCACGCCAATCAAGAGGCCTGCGGCGTGACTTATGGTTTGGGGGATTGCTTGGTAGGCCAAGACATCGCCGATCTCTTTGGGCCGCGTCTGGGCGATGGGGCAAAGATCGGCAGGCTGGTGCAGCAGATCTGGCATGGTGCGCAGCAACAGGGGTGTTTTGAGATGCATCCGGGGGAGGAGACCGCCCGGATTGTCGCGGGCGCGTTTACTGCCGTGTTGGCTCCGGACGGTGCGGTTCGGGGCATCCGGTTTCTGGGGGCCGAGGTTGCGGCCAATTGCTTGGCGCCAACCACAGGAACAGGGCATCAGGGCCGACCCAAGCGCGCTCTGCCGCACTAATTGGTAAAACGCCGACGCTCAGAGCGTAAAACCAAAAACAGCGGCCCATAGTCATGAGCCGCTGTTCTATCGTTTCTTCTCAGTCCCGCTTGCCCGCGAAGCGTTCAGACCAATTCTCACGGTCCTCATCGCTGATCTTTGCAAACAGCACTTCGGGCACTTCAAAAGCATGGCCGGGCGCGAGCTTGCCGAGGGCCGCAGGTACGTCGTCGGGCCAAGGCATATCTTCGACCTTCATCGCTTCCAGCATCGACGCAGCGGCGCTTGGGATGAAGGGTGCGGACAGCACCGCGTAGAGCGGGATCAGGTTCAGTGCCAAACGCACCTGTGCGGCGGCCCTGTCGGGATCGGTTTTGAATGCGGTCCAAGGCGCTTGGGCTTGCAGATATTCGTTGCCCGCCGCCCAAATACCACGCAATTCAGCGGCAGATTTGCGCACTTCCATCGCTTCCATCAGCGTTTCGTAACGCGCGACGCGGGCGGTGATGTCTTCGATCAAAGCGTACTCCGCCTCGCCGTATTCCCCTGCTTCCGGAACCGCTTCGCCAAACTTGGAACGGCAGAATTTGGTGATGCGGCTGACGAAGTTGCCCAGCACATCGGCCAGATCCTTGTTCACCGAGGCTTGAAAATTCTCCCATGTGAATTCGGCATCCGATGTCTCTGGCGCGTGGCTGAGCAGCCACCAGCGCCAGTAATCTGCGGGCAGTATTTCCAACGCCTGATCCATGAACACACCGCGCCCGCGCGAGGTGGAGAACTGGCCGCCGTCATAGGTCAGGTAGTTAAATGATTTGATGTAATCCACCAGCTTCCACGGCTCGCCCGAGCCTTTGATCGTGGCCGGGAAGCTCAGCGTGTGGAAGGGCACGTTGTCCTTGCCCATGAACTGGGTATAGCGCACGTCATCGGCGCCCTTGTCGGTGCGCCACCAGCTTTCCCAGTCAGTGCCTTTGCCCGCATCGACCCATTCCTGCGCGCAGGCAATATATTCGATCGGCGCGTCGAACCAGACGTAGAAGACCTTGCCTTCCATGCCCGGCCAATCCTGATCGCCGCGCTTCACGGGCACACCCCAGCTCAGGTCGCGGGTGATGCCCCGGTCTTGCAGACCCTCACCGTCATGCAGCCATTTCTTGGCGATTGAGGTGGTTAGTACGGGCCAATCGGTCTTGGAATTGATCCAGCCGTCCAACTCGTCCTTCAGCTTGCTTTGGCGCAGGAACAGATGTTTGGTTTCCCGCATCTCAAGATCGGTCGCGCCCGAGATGGTGGAGCGCGGATTGATTAGGTCTTCGGGGTCAAGCTGCTTGGTGCAGTTGTCACATTGGTCGCCACGCGCGTCCTCGAATCCGCAGTTGGGGCAGGTGCCTTCGACATAGCGGTCGGGCAGAAAGCGGCCGTCGGTGGGCGAATAAATCTGGCGCTGAGAGACCTCTTCGATCAGCCCCTGATCCGCCAGTGCGCCTGCGAAATGCTGGGTCAGCTTTCGGTTTTGCGGGCTGGAAGAACGGCCAAAGTGGTCGAACGACAGGCCAAAGCCTTCGGCGATGCGGGCCTGTGTTTCATACATCTCAGCGCAGTATTCCTCGACCGGTTTGCCCGCTTTGGCGGCGGCGAGTTCGGCAGGGGTGCCGTGTTCGTCGGTGGCGCAGAGGAACAGAACATCCTGCCCCCGGCCACGCTGGTAGCGCGCATAGAGGTCGGCAGGCAGCTGGCTGCCCACAAGGTTACCCAGATGTTTGATCCCGTTGATATAAGGGATGGCGGAGGTGATGAGGTGGCGTGTCATATCAATATTCCCGGTGCTTGGCGCAGCCTTATCGCAAGGGCTGCGCTGTTGCCAGCAAAAGACGGGAATAGTCTAGTCGCGGTCTCGGGTGCGGCCCAGCAGCCGCCCGATGAGGAAGGTGGTGCGCGGGGCATAGACGTAAGGCGTGCGGTCGGTCCGTGTGGGGCGGGCGCGCATCCGGGCTAGGCCGAAGATCACCAAAACCCCATGGGCCACCGCGATCATCGCGAACAACGCCGATGCACCGAAGCCGTCTATCAGGACAGAGGCAAGGTAGGGTGCGCCGATGGCGCCCACGGCGAAAAAGAACATCAAGGCGGCAGATAGTTCGACCCGCTCGTCCGAACTGGCGAAGTCATGGGCATGGGCGGCAGATACCGAATAGATCGGAAAGGTCGTGGCCCCGAACAGCCCTGCCGAAAGCATGATCCCCATGGTGCCATAGCCCGCGCCCATCACCGTGACAGCGCAGCCGCCCATCGCCGCGACCGACAGCCAGATCAACACCCAGCGGCGGTCGTATTTGTCGGCGAGAATCCCCATCGGATATTGTGCCAGCGCCCCGCCGAGCACGAAAGCGGCAAGGAACCAAGCGATCTGTGTGGCGCTGAGGCCCACTTCTTGGCCGTAGATCGGCCCGACCATCCGGAACGACGCGCTTGAGACCGCCGCCACCACGACACCCGCCGCCGCCAAAGGCGAACGGTCAAAGGCAAGCCGCGGGCGCAGCCTTGGTTGGTTGGGCGTCTCTGGCGGGCGGACTTTGGTCAGCGTCAGGGGCAACAGTGCGGCACAGCAGCCGATGGCGAGCAGATTATACGAGACATATGACGCCGGGGCGAGCACGCCGACGATCAGTTGTGCGGCGAGCGAACCGCTCATGTCGACCACCCGGTAAACGCCCATGGTGCGCCCGCGCGTCTCATTGGTGACCTTGGCCTGCATCCACGCCTCGATCACCGTATAGCAGCCCGCCACGCACATGCCCGATGCCACCCGCATCAGGCCCCATGCGTATGGATCGACCACCATCATATGCGCCATCAACCCGATCGACCCGGCAGCGGTGAAGGCGGCAAAGGCGCGGCTGTGGCCGACGCTGCCCATCAGACGCGGTGCCCACCAGCAGCCGATGAAAAACCCCAGAAAATGCGCCGAGCCGAGCATACCGATTTCTTGACGGCTAAACCCAAGCTGCACGCCAGAAAGCACGTCGATAGGCCCCACGCCCCCGGTGGAGAGTTGCAAAAGGATGACCGAGAAAAACAGGGCGGCGAAGGAAATGAGCAGGCGCATGAGGGCACATTGCGTCCATTGCTGCCCGAACGGAAGCGCGAATGCGCCGGGTCCGCATTTTTGCCGGGCCGTGGGATTAGCTCTTGGCAATTGCCCTTGCGAAGGCCGGGCAGGCGGCTAGGTTGCGGACAAATCACAAGCGAGGACCACAAGATGAAGATGAACAAGCTCGGCTCAAGCGATATCGAGGTCTCGCATTTCTGTTTGGGCTCCATGACATGGGGCACCCAGAACACCGCCGAAGAGGGCCACGCGCAGATCGACCGCGCGCTCGACGCCGGGATCAACTTCATCGACACGGCCGAGATGTATCCCGTGAACCCGATCAGCGCCGAGACGGTGGGCCGAACGGAAGAGATCATTGGCCAGTGGTTTGCCCGCGACAAGCGCCGCGATGAGGTGGTCTTGGCCAGCAAACATTCCGGCGAGGGGATGCAACATGCCCGCAATGGTGCTCCGATCTCATCTGATACGATCCCCGGTGCCATCGAAGGGTCACTGAAGCGGTTGCAGACGGATTACATCGACCTGTACCAATTTCACTGGCCGAACCGGGGCAGCTATATGTTCCGCAAGAATTGGACCTTTGACCCCTCAAGCCAGAACCGGGCCGAGACCATGGCCCATATGGAAGACGCCCTCGGCGCGCTGCAGCGCGAGGTTGAGCGGGGCACGATCCGTGCATTTGGTCTGAGCAACGAAAGCGCATGGGGGCTGACCCAATGGGCTGCCGTGGCCGAGCGCACGGGCGGGCCGCGCCCGATCTCGGTGCAGAACGAATATTCGCTGATGTGCCGTCTGGCCGATACCGATGTGTCGGAAACCTGCGTGAACGAACAGATCGACATGCTGTCTTTCTCCCCCCTCGCCGCAGGGCTGCTGACCGGGAAATATCAGGGTGGCAAGGTGCCCGCCGGATCGCGCCTCTCGCTGAACGAAAATTTGGGGGGCCGCGTCACACCCCGCGCCTTTGAGGCGGTTGCC
The DNA here is from genome assembly GCF_022788715.1 of Sulfitobacter sp. DSM 110093. Classification (NCBI taxonomy): domain Bacteria; kingdom Pseudomonadati; phylum Pseudomonadota; class Alphaproteobacteria; order Rhodobacterales; family Roseobacteraceae; genus Sulfitobacter; species Sulfitobacter sp. DSM 110093. The sequence continues at coordinate 2,187,652 of NZ_CP085167.1, read as the reverse complement.
GCCTACCTTGATGTGGCGCAGAAACACGGGCTCGACCCGGTGCAGATGGCGCTGGCGTGGTGCGCGACGCGGCCCTTCATGGGCTCGGTGATCTTTGGCGCGACCAGCCTTGAGCAGCTTGATGTGGCGCTTGGCGGGGCCGACCTGACCCTGAGCGATGAGGTGATGGCCGACCTTGATGCGGCACATAAATCCCATCCGATGCCTTACTGATGGGCCGTTTCGCATCCTATGGGGCGCGCCGTGTCGCTGTGCTTATGCTGCTCGGCGCTCTGGTGGCCTGCAACCGCAGCGAACCGCCCCCCGTGCAGACCGGTTTTCGCAATGCCGAGGCGGTGATCGGGGCCACCAGCCGCTATGACGCGGCGCAGTTTGGCGGCGATTGGCAGGTCCGGGCGGCTTTTCCCAATGATGCCAATCTGCGCGCGGTGACCTTTGCGCCGCAGGGGCCAACGTTGATCAAGCACCGCCAAGTCTGTGATGCTGCTGCAGCTTGCACCGACCGCCGTGACCTCTGGGCGCTGAGCGAAGAGGGTCCGGCGCGCTATACCATGCGTGCCGCCGTGGGCGGGGCCGAGCGTGCGTTCTGGGTGCTTTGGGTCGATGAAGGCTTCCGCACCGCCGTCATCGGCAGCCCCGAAGGGGGTTACGGCTGGATCCTTGACCGTCAGGCGACAGGCGGCGAAGACCGGATCACCGCGGCGCGAGAGATTTTGGATTTCAACGGCTATGACATCAGTGCGCTGCAAATGAGGCGCTGACCGTGACGGCGCTGGCACTGCCGCCTTGCTTCGGCCTATAGGCTGTTATGGACAGTATTTTCGCCCCCGATCTGTGGATCCTCGTCGCCCTTGCCGCAGCCACGTTTCAGACGGGGCGCTTCATGCTGCAAAAGCATCTGGCGACCGATACGCTGTCGGCAGGTGGGGCGACGTTTGCGCGGTTTCTCTACTCTGCGCCCTTCATCGCGCTGCTGCTGCCGCTCTATCTGGGTCTTAGCGGGCAGGCGCTGCCCTCGCTAGGGCCGGGGTTCTGGCTGTACGGGGCGATGGGCGGCACGGCGCAGATCATGGCGACGGTCTGCGTGGTGCTGCTGTTTAAGCAACGCAACTTTGCCGTCGGCATCACCTTTAAGAAGACCGAAGTGATCCAGACCGTGCTGATGGGCTGGATCGTACTGGGCGAAGGTGTCTCGGGCGCGGGGTTTGCTGCCATTGCACTTGGGGTTTTCGGCCTGTTGCTTCTATCTGGTGGGGCCGAGGCCAAGGGGCTGCGGTTGGCCGATCTCCGCAACCGCGCGGCGGGGCTGGGGATTGCTTCGGGGTTTTTGTTCGCGATTTCGGCGGTCTGCTATCGCGGCGCGTCGCTGGCCGTGGCCTCTGACGATCCGCTGCTGCGTGCGGGCGTGACGCTGGCGGCGGTGGTGCTGATGCAGACGCTGATCATGGCCGTCTGGCTGCGCCTTCGCGAACCGGGGCAGATGCGCCGGATTTGGGCGGCGCGGCGGGTGGCGGTCTGGATTGGGCTGACCTCGATGGGCGGGTCGCTGTGCTGGTTCATCGCCTTCACCTTGCAAAACGCAGCCTATGTGAAGGCTTTGGGGCAGGTGGAGCTGATGCTCAGCATCGCCGCTTCGACCCTGTTCTTCCGCGAAAGGATCTCGCGCCGGGAATGGGCGGGGATGGCCGTTCTGGCGCTGTCGATCCTAGCGCTGGTGCTGGCGACTTAACCCGTCATCGGGCGACCGTGCAGGCGCAGGAAAAGACTCTCTTCGTCGTTGTTTTTGAAAAATGGCACCGAGGCGGGTGGGTTTGTGTCACGCGCGCGGGCGGCGACTTCGGCCAGCACGACCTCGGTGATAAAGGGCATATCAAAGGAACGCGCCCGGCTTAATGGCACCCATTGCAGATGCGAAAGCTCATCACAGGCGGCGTCGAAATCATCGGGGTCACTGGCGATGTCTTCGGCATCGACGAGAAAGAACCGCGCATCAAAACGGCGCGGGCGGCCCGGAGGTGTCAGCGCGCGAAACACGAATTGCAGGGCAGAGGCGTCAGGCAGATGGCCGGTGGCGGCGAAGGTCCGCCAATCGGCGGGCACATCGCCCTCCCACGCGCCCTTGCGGCCCAGCACCAGACCGGTCTCTTCCCACAACTCACGAATGGCGGCGACGGCGATGGCATGGGCCAAGGAGGGTTCGGCATCGTCGCAAAGCCTGCCGTGACACAGCGTGTTCACCGGCGCGGCGAGCGGCACCTGCGCATCCGTGGCATCAACTGCACCGCCGGGGAAAACGAATTTATTAGGCATAAATGCCGCCTTGGCCCCACGTTGCCCCATCAGGATATGCGGGGTCACATGGCGGTCGCGCAGCACGATCACTGTGGCGGCGTTGCGGATTTGGGTCTTGTCGATGGTCATGCGGCGATGCTCCGGCGGTCAAGGGCCGAAGGGCGGGCCGCGTTAGGTGTCGCCGCCGAAGCCGCCCATCCTTTTGGCCCATTGAAAGCCGATCATGGCCCCCTTCAGTCTGGGCAGAAGGTAGAGGGACAGCGCCGTGCAGCCAACCGCAAAAATGGTAAACAGGGTCAAAGGCTCGGGCCGCCAGACCACAAAGGCGATGTGCAGCCCCGGTGCCAGCAGGTGACCGACGAGCAGGATGGTCAGATAGGCAGGGCCATCATCGGCACGATGGTGGTGGAACTCTTGGCGGCAGACGGCACAGTCGTCATTCACCTTAAGATAGCCGTGCAACAGCTGCCCACCCCCGCAAGAGGGGCATTTGCCACGCCAGCCGCGCAGCATGGCGGGCAGGCGGGGGCGCTCTTCGCTGTCTTGCGTCTCGACAGTGTCGGGGGCCAATTGCTGTATCTGTGACATGGGGCGATCCTTTGGTTGGGAGATAGATGCAACCTGAGGCGTGAAATGAAAAGACCCGAGGCTGTCGTTGCGGCGCCATGTCGCGCAAGCCGGGGTTGAGTCGCTTTTCTGAAAAAAAGTTAGCAAACCTGCGACGGAAGTTCTGGCGCCAGCCGTTTGACCCTGTGATCGCGGCGCAAAAGCGTGAGACGGTCTTTAAAAAACGAGGAGTATCAAGATGACCATTCGTACAAACATGAAGATCGCAGCCCTCAGCGGTTTGCTGGCACTCGGTGGCGCAGCTGCCTTCGCGCAGCAGAGCGGCGGTCAGAACCCATTCCAACAGCTTGATGCCGACGGCAATGGCGAGATCACACAGGCCGAGTTCCAAGCGCACGCCGAGGCACGTTTTTCCAAGGTTGATGCCGATGGTGACGGTTTCGTGACCGGCGAAGAGCTGAAAGCCGCAGGCGAAGCACGTCGTGCCGAGCGCAATGCAAATCGTTCCGCCAAGATGCTGGAGCGGTTTGACACCGATGGGAACGGCAGCCTTGATGCGTCTGAGTTGGAAGCCATGGGTGACAAACGCGGCGACAAAGCGGGCGAAAAGCGCGGCGAGAAACGCGGTGACAAGGACGGCGGTAAAAAAGACGGTAAGCGTGGTCACAATGGTGGCGAGCGCATGATCGAGCGTATGGACACCAACGACGACGGCAAGCTGTCGATGGAAGAAATGACGCAGCGCCACGACCCCGCCAAGATGTTCGAGCGTCTGGACAAGGACGAGAACGGCAGCATCAGCGCCGAAGAGTTCGAAGCGGCGAAGAAAATGCATGGCAAGCGGCACGGCAAGGACCACAAGATGGACCATGACAAGCCGCAGCGCGACTAAATGATGCGCCGGGCGCGCTTGATCATGGCGCGCCCGGGCCTTAGCGATGGACGGGATGCAGGATTTGTCCGACGAGCAGCACGATGCGGATGCCGAGTTGTTGCAGCGCTACGCCAGTGGCGATGCGGCAGCGGCGCGGCTGTTGACCGCCCGGCTGGTGCCGCGCATTCACGGCCACGCGCTGCGGGTGCTGGGCGACCGTGCTGAGGCAGAGGATGTGGCCCAAGAGGCGATGTTGCGTCTGTGGCGCCAAGCGCCGAAGTGGCGCACAGGAGAGGCCAAGGTTACCACTTGGGTCTACCGCGTTGTGGCCAACCTCTGCACCGACCGCCTGCGGCGTCGCGGTGCGGGGGCGACGGGGCTTGATGACGTGGCTGAACCCGCCGATCCGGCACCCGGCGCGGCGCAAAAGATGCAGCATGCGGCCCGTGTGGACGCGCTGCAACAGGCGCTCGCCAGCCTGCCCGACCGGCAGCGTCAGGCGGTGGTGTTGCGGCATATTGACGGCATGGCAAACCCCGAGATTGCCGAGGTTTTGGGCATTGGGGTCGAAGCGGTGGAGAGCCTGACCGCGCGGGGTAAACGGGCGTTGGCCGCGCAGCTATCTGCGCAACGGGACGCATTGGGGTTTGAAAATGAATGACTTTGACGACAACGCACTAGAAGGTCTCTTTGCTGCGGCCCGCGCCAACCCGCCACAGGTGTCGGCGGATTTGCAGGCGCGCGTCTTGGCCGATGCCCAAGCCCATATGCCCAAAGCGCCGCGCCAACCATGGCACCGCGCGCTTTGGCAGCTCTTGGGGGGCGCTGCTGGTCTAAGTGGGCTGGCCACAGCGGCAGCGGTTGGCGTGTGGATCGGTGTGGCGCCGCCCGAAGGTTTGCCAGATTTAGCCGGGCAGGTCGTTTCCAACAGTTGGCCAGATGCGACAATTGATCTGGGCGAGACGGATACAGCGGCCGATTGGGGCGGTTTTGGCTGGGACATGGAGGAAAGTTGAGATGACACAGAATCCAACATCGCGCCGGGTGCGCATGATGCGATGGGCGCTTGGTCTGTCATTGGCGCTGAACGTGATGATCATAGGTGCAGTTGGAGGGGCTCTATGGCGACATGGCGGGCCGGACAACAAATCGCTGCCGGGCCTGCGCAGCTATGCGTCGCCCTATGTGCAAGCATTGCCACCCGACGCACGGCGCGATCTGCATAATGAGATGCGCAAAGGCGGCAAGGCGCATCACCTTGATCGTGCGGCACGCGGCGCGCTTTATGAGCAGATGCTGGCTGCATTGCGCGCCGATCCCTTTGAGCCAGAGGCCGCCGCTGCGATTTTAACGGCACAGGGCGACGCGGCGGCAAGTGTACAAGGTGCTGCCCATAGCGCATGGCTGGCACAGGTGAGCGCGATGGCCCCAGAAACCCGTCAAATCTATGCCGATAAGTTGCAAGAACGGTTGGAAGCCTGGAGCCGTGGCAAACAGAAAAGCCGCTCGGCCAAGCCTGAACGCTGACGGTGGCAGGGCGCGGCCTGCCCGGACTTGCCCTTTGCTGGGCGTCGGGCTAGGCCGAGGGTGAACAAAAACGGCAATCGGCGGCATCCTCATGGCCCCTCTGCCCATCAGAAAGCAGGGCCGATGACCGATAGTATGCAGACAGTTCAGACCAGCACGGATCAGACTGGCACGGGGCAAATGGGCGCTGGCGAAGTGCTCGCCACGGCCAAAGCCTCCCCGGCGCGCCGTGGGGTGGGGCTTCTGTCACTCGCAGGGCTGGGGGTGATGTTGATCTACTCCGCGTTCACCCGCTCACCCGATCTGGGGTGGCAAATCGCATTGGGGCTGATCGGCCTTGGGTTCATCGCCATTGCCGAGGTGATGCGCCGTTCAACTGCCAGTGCCTTGGAGCTGACCGATCAGGGGCTGCGTGACGCTGATGGCCGGGTGATCGTTCATTTGGACGAGATCGAGCGCATTGATCAGGGTGCTTTTGCTGTAAAACCCTCTAATGGTTTCCTGCTCAAGACCAACCGCCGCGTGCCACGCGGTTGGCGCTTGGGCCTGTGGTGGAGCCTAGGCCGTCGCATTGGTGTGGGCGGCATGACCCCAGCCAATGAGACCAAACTGATCGCCGAGATCATCCGCGCCAAACTGGCCGAACGTCACATAGTTTAACTGTCAGGCCAGACCGTGGTTTAACTGTCCGGCCAAACCGTGGTTTAACTGTCAGACCAAACCGTGCGCGGGGCATAGCGTGGGCGGGTAAAGACAAAGTTGTGGATGTTGCGCTTCTCCAACCCGGTTTTGAAAAGCGGCTCGAAATCGCGCCAAGTCTCGACCAAGGTCACACGTTCATTGTCAGGCATGGTCGGTAGTTTGTCATGCCAATCGCGCACGTTGTCGCCGTCTAATGGCTCTACGTTGCCGCGCACCTGTGACCAATCAGTATGATAGCGGTCGTTTTCCTCATCATACCAGACAGAGCTTACGCGGATCGCCGTTTGCCCAGTGCCGCGGGTTAGATAATCAAACAACCCTTGCATGCCCTCTAGATAATCGGGGTCAATCGCCTGCGTCTCACGAGAGATCGCATCGCCGATGGTATAGGCCGCCGTCTGGTTGAGGTTGTACATGCGGAAGGTATCAAAGGTCGAATACATCGCCAGATAGGCCCAGAACATCAGCGGCAGCATGATTACCGTCTCGACCGCGATTGAGCCGTCTTCGTTTTGTCTGAAACGAGCGAGCAGGGAGGACAGAACAGACATCAGTTCGGCTCCTGTACGAAGGCCGCGCTTGATACCATGGAAGCACGGCCAGCGCCGTCTTTCTCTAGGGCATAGCCAAGGCCGGTGGTCGGGAAGAAGGGTTCGAATTGGTAGCAGGCGCGCAGCAGCATCAGCTGATGTTCGATCCCAAGGTTCCAGCCGCGCACCGGTCTGGGATCAATGGACGTGTCCACGCAATCGGGGGATTGATCGAAGGCGGCAAAATCACGTGGGTCCACGCGGATCATCTCAAGACGCAGGGTTTCTTCGCAGTCCTGCAAAAAGCCTGCTGTTTCGCAAATCTTATCCTTGATGGTCTGATGCGACATCGGCGTATTGGTGTTCAACCTCACGAAGCGGACCGTCATGTCCAACCCGCGGTCAAGCAACATGTGGCGTATCGCAAAAAAGCTCATCTCGACCGACATGATCAAGCAGCCAAAGAGCAGCGGAGACAGGATGGCGAACTCTATCAGCATCACTGATCCGTTCTCATCGCCGCGAAACCGGCGCCATGCTTGGATGGTTTTCTGTATCATTGGGTCAGTCTCAACTGGTTGATTTGCCGGGCGATGGCTTCAAAAGCGTCCACGATCTCTACCCCTTCGACGCGGAAGAAATGGCTGTCGGACGATGCGCAGTTTTTCATCACAGACGCGCCGTGGTCGGTTACTTCAAACCCGATAGACCAGATCACGATGCCATTGGCCCTGGCCGCGTCGCAGATGTCATCGAGCAAATTATCGGCCTGACCAGAAGTATATTTCGTTGAATACCAGCGGTGTTGTTCACTCGAGCGGACATTGCGGTTCAGCCACCAATAGAAGGGGTAATCGCTCCAGTGGCGATAGTGGTCGCGGTTGGCATAAACCTGCGGATTGATCCGCCGTGTCGTGACGTTCACGCCGTCGGTCATCAGGATCACCGTCTTTAGCGTGTCGATGTCACTATATGCCGCTGGCCGCGCCTGAAATGCAGCATCGCCGCCAATTTCTTGATTGATCGGCTGGAATGCCGGGTCAAGCAGAGCCACGCCCCATTTCATGCCCAGATGGATCGCCGTGTTCGCACGGGGCTGGAAATTGGCGATGCGGTTTTTCAAGGCCGTGGCGTTTTGGGAATAGGCCGCGACCTCTTCATAGCTCTGCTTAGGACAACCGGGATTGGAGATGTTGTCGTAGCTTCCGGTGTTGTCACGGTGACGGTTGTTCCAGCTATACCCCGCCTCGAAATGCTGCATATGCTCATAGCTGCGGGTCTGGCTGATCGCGGTAAGATCAAATTCGCTATCGTCAAAGTCGACGCAGTGGGAAAAGGAATGAAGCTGGTTGACGTTCAACTCATCCATAATGTCCTGACCGACGTTGACCTGCGCGGTATAGGGCACCACAGAGATTGAGATCAGATCAGCGTTCTCGGGTTTTAGTACCGTATCGATAAATACATCGCTGGCATCATGGAGGTTATCCATCTTGCCATTCTCCCGCATGGAGCCAGAGATATCGAGCACCATGGAAATTTCGACTTTGTTGACCTTTTCCTCCGCTGTGGCTTTGGCGGGGACGTTCAGCTTGTCTTGGCCGAACTTGCTCATGAACATAGTGTTTAGTTCACGTGAGGCATCGACGGTGACACGGCGGTAGTTCAGCCCTTCCTCGACCTTCACACTAGAGACGTAATCAGCCATCCCGGCTTTGTCGAAGTAGTCGCGGGCCACGTCTGCAGGGGTGAGGGTTTGGTCAAGGTCGGCGGCCGCCAGCACGGCGCGGTCTGCCACAGCCTGCACCCTTGCGCGTTCACGCTCATGGCGCATTAGGTCGACGCCCACGCCCCCCATAAGGATCATCAGCAAGATCATTAGAATGGCAAAAAGCGTGACCAACCCGTCTTCTTCGCGTGCAAAACGCTTAAGCACTGCGGGCAAGCGGCGGGGGAGGCGCCCTGCATTTCGAGGTGTATTGATCATCGCTATCAACCTTTCTTCTTCTGGCACTGTTCATGCACCAAAGAGAAAGCGCGCCATTTTCAGTGCTGTAGTTTTTGCTAGGTGAAAGTGGCCAGAGTTTGGCGCATCTGGGGCAATAGGCAGCGTTCTGGGTGGGTTTCTTGCGCGCCGCCCTTGCGAAGACGCCCGTTTTCCCTTGATCGGGGAGGGGGCAATGTCCAACCCTGCCTTGGGTTGATAAACTTTTGTAATTCGCGATTAATTAGGTCGCACCTTGGAAACAGCCGTCCTACGGTGCAGCGGCATGCCCTTAGGGCAGCAAGATGAGTCGCGCCTAAAATCAAAGGTAACGCGGCCTGATAAGAAGAGGAGAGACCGATGAATCCAGCCAATGAGCCGAGTTTCCGCGACAGTGTGGACCTGATGTTCAACCGCGCGGTCGCGCTGATGGATTTGCCGCCCGGTCTCGAAGAGAAAATCCGCGTTTGCAACGCCACCTATACGGTGCGTTTCGGCGTTCGCCTGCGGGGGCGTATCCACACCTTCACCGGCTATCGCTCGGTCCATTCTGAACATATGGAGCCTGTGAAGGGCGGTATTCGCTATTCCATGGCTGTGAACCAGAACGAGGTCGAGGCGCTGGCGGCGCTGATGACGTACAAATGCGCGCTGGTCGAAGCGCCCTTTGGCGGCTCTAAAGGCGGGCTGTGCATCGACCCGCGCGAGTATGATGAGCATGAGCTTGAACTGATCACCCGGCGTTTTGCCTATGAACTGATCAAGCGCGACATGATCCACCCCGCGCAGAACGTGCCCGCCCCCGACATGGGCACCGGCGAGCGTGAGATGGCGTGGATCGCGGACCAGTACAAACGCATGAACACCACCGATATCAACGGTGTGGCCTGTGTGACTGGCAAACCGATTAACGCGGGCGGCATCCAAGGCCGGACAGAGGCCACAGGCCGGGGCGTGCAATACGCGCTCCACGCGTTCTTCCGCGACCCCGAAGGGATGAAGAAGGCAGGGCTGACCGGTAAGCTTGAGGGCAAGCGGGTCATCATTCAGGGTCTGGGGAACGTGGGTTATCACGCGGCCAAATTCCTGAGCGAAGAAGACGGGTCAAAGATCACTACGATCATTGAACGCGACGGCGCGTTGCACAGCGAAGATGGGCTGAACGTCGAGGCGGTGCATAAATGGATCGAGAAACATGGCACCATCAAAGGCTATGCTGATGCGCAATTCATCGAAGACGGTGCGGCGATGCTGGAAGCGGAATGTGACATCCTGATTCCCGCGGCGCTTGAGGGTGTGATTAACCTCAGCAACGCCGAGCGTATCCAAGCGCCGCTGATCATCGAGGCCGCCAACGGCCCCGTGACCGCCGGGGCGGATGAAGTGCTGCGCAAGAAGGGCACGGTCATCGTGCCGGATATGTATGCCAACGCTGGCGGTGTGACGGTTTCTTACTTCGAGTGGGTCAAGAACCTTAGCCACATCCGCTTTGGCCGCATGCAACGCCGCGCCGAGGAATCGCGCCACCAACTGGTGGTGGATGAACTTGAGCGGTTGAGCGCCGACAAAGAGCTGGGCTGGACTCTTAGCCCGAACTTCAAAGAGAAGTACCTGCGCGGCGCGGGCGAATTGGAACTCGTCCGCTCTGGTTTGGACGACACGATGCGCACAGCCTATGAGGCGATGGCCCATGTCTGGCACAGCCGCGACGATGTCGATGACCTGCGCACGGCGGCCTATCTCGTTTCGATCGAAAAGGTCGCGGCGAGCTATCACGCCAAGGGGCTTTGAAGGCTTACGCCTTTCCGTAAGTGAACAGAAAAGGGGCGCTCGGCGCCCCTTTTGCATGTCAAAGACCCCAGGACGGCAAACAACGTTTTCGGTCATTGATACTTCTGCGCGGAGTTGCTTGACTGCGCGTAACGGCGGGAGGGATAACGATGCGTTTTTCAGGATTGCGTGTGTTGCGCGAAGGTTTGACCGGCAATCGCGGTTGGACAACGCAGTGGCGTGATCCAGAGCCGCAGGCGGAATATGACGCGGTGATCATCGGTGGCGGCGGCCACGGGCTGAGCACGGCCTATTACCTCGCCAAAAACCACGGCATGACCAATATTGCGGTGCTTGAGAAAGGCTACCTCGGCGGTGGTAACGTGGGGCGCAACACCACGATTGTGCGGGGCAACTACTTTTTGCCGGGCAATTCCGAGTTCTACAGCCATTCGCTGAAACTCTGGGAGGGGCTGTCGGAAGAGTTGAACTACAACGTCATGTTCAGCCAGCGCGGCGTGATCACCCTGTTTCACTCCGACGCGCAGCGCGATGCTTCGGCCCGGCGGGGCAATGCGATGATCAATCAGGGCGACGATGCGGAGCTGCTCGACCGCGACGGCCTACGAAAATTGCTGCCCTATCTGGATTACGACAGCGGGCGCTTTCCGATCCATGGTGGGTTGCTGCACCGGCGCGGCGGCACTGCGCGCCATGACGCGGTGGCATGGGGCTATGCGCGCGGCGCGGACCAGCGCGGCGTCGATCTGATCCAGCAATGCGAGGTCACTGGCATCGACATCGAGAATGGCAAGGTGCGCGGCGTACAGACCACGCGTGGGCCGATCCGGGCCAAGAAGGTGGCGATCGTGACAGCGGGGCGCTCGGGCCAAGTCGCCGCGATGGCCGGGATGCGTCTGCCGATTGAGAGCCATGTGTTGCAGGCTTTCGTTACCGAAGGGTTAAAGCCAGTGGTCGACCACGTGGTCAGCTTCGGCATGGGCCATTTCTATATCAGCCAGTCGGACAAGGGCGGTTTGGTCTTTGGCGGCGATCTGGATTTCTATGCCTCCTACGCGCAGCGCGGCAATCTGCCGATGATGGAGCATGTGATGGAGGCGGGAATGACCCTGATGCCGACGCTCGGCAAGGCCCGTGTGCTGCGTTCTTGGGGTGGCATTATGGACATGACCCCCGATGGCAGCCCGATCATCGACAAGACCGATACGCAAGGTTTGTTCATCGATTGCGGCTGGTGTTACGGCGGCTTTAAAGCAGTGCCAGCGTCAGGCTATGCGCTGGCGCATTTGATGGCCACCGGGCAGCCCCATGAGACGGCGGCGGCCTTTAGGCTCGACCGTTTCCGCTCGGGCGAAGGTCTGATGGATGAAGAGGCCACCGGGTCTCAGCACAATTTGCACTGAGGGAGGGCGACCATGCGGATTGAATGCCCCATCTGCGGCAGCCGGGACCGGCGAGAGTTCTATTATCGCGGCGATGCGGTGGCCTTGGCGCGGCCAGCACCTGATGCTGGCGACGATGTTTGGGACGGCTACCTGCACCTGCGCGACAACCCGGCGGGAGAGACGCACGACCTGTGGCATCATGAGGGCGGTTGCGGCGCGTGGCTCGTCGTCACCCGCGATACGGTGACCCATGCGGTGCGGGCCGTGGAACTGGCATCTGATGTGAAAAGGGCCATGGCATGAGGATCGCAGGGCGCGGATTGATCGACCGAGAGGCGCCGGTCAGCTTCACCTTTGACGGGCGGCGCTATGATGGCTTTGCGGGCGATACGGTCGCCTCGGCCATGTTGGCGAACGGTCAGCGGCTGATGGGGCGGTCGTTCAAATATCACCGCCCGCGCGGGGTGCTGAGCGCGGGCAGCGAAGAACCGAACGCGCTGGTGACCACCGGCGTCGGCCCCGCGTCAGAGCCCAACGTCCGCGCCACGATGCAAGAGATTTACGAGGGGCTGGCGGTGCGCAGTCAGAACGCTTGGCCGAGCCTCGATTTTGATCTGATGGCGGTAAACGACCTTGGCGCGCCCTTTCTGGGGGCGGGGTTCTATTACAAGACCTTCATGTGGCCGCGCAATTTCTGGCGGCGCGTTTATGAGCCGGTGATCCGCCGTGCCGCGGGGCTGGGGCGGCTGAGCGGCCAGCCCAATGCGGACGCCTATGAGAAAGCATATGCCTTTTGCGATCTACTAGTGATCGGCGCTGGGCCAGCCGGTCTGATGGCGGCGTTGGTGGCGGCGCGGGCGGGGGCGGATGTGATCCTCGCGGATGAAGATGCGCTGATGGGCGGGCGGCTGAATACCGAGAACGAGCACGTCGACGGCCAGCCGGGCCACCTATGGGCGGCGGGCGTGGTCGCGGAACTTGCGGCGATGGACAACGTGCGGCCGATGCCGCGCACGACGGTCACCGGGGCCTATGACGGCGGCATGTTCGGCGCGTTGGAGCGGGTCAACCAACACCGCGCGCGGCGCGGCGAAGGTGCGCCGCTGGAATGTTTCTGGCGCATCGCGGCCAAACAATCGATCCTCGCGGCAGGCGCGTTGGAGCGCCCCGTTGCCTTCGCCAATAATGACCGCCCCGGCATCATGACCGCGGGTGCCGTGCGGGCCTATCTCAACCGCTGGGGCGTGGCACCGGGCAAACAGGTTGCGGTTTTCGGCAACAACGACGATGCCCATCGCACGGCCCGCGATCTGGCAGCGGCGGGGGTGCATGTGGCCGCGTTGATCGATAGCCGCGAGGGTATCACCGTCCAAAATGCAGATTTCCCGGTGCTGCGCGGTGCCGTGGTTTGTAACGCTTCGGGCCGCAAGGAATTGGAGGCCGTGACCATCCGCACTGCGGGCGGAGAGCATAAGATACAGGCCGACTGTCTGGCCATGTCGGGCGGCTGGAACCCCTCGCTGCATCTGACTTGCCATTTGAACGGGCGACCGACGTGGGAGCCCGATATCCACGCCTTCGTACCGACCCCCGGCGCGGTGCCGGGGATGCATGTGGCCGGGGCCTGCAATGGCACCTTCTCGACCCACGGCTGTCTTGAGGCAGGTGTGGCCGCGGCAGGGGATGCGCTGGAGGCTTTGGGCCGCAAGGCGGACACCATGGACCTGCCGCAGGCCGATGACGCGCCCCATAGCCTCAAGCCCCTCTGGGCGGTGCCGGGCAAAGGGCGGGCCTGGCTGGATTTTCAGAATGATGTCTGCGTGAAAGACGTGCAGCAGGCAGCGGCAGAGAACTTCCGCTCGGTCGAGCATATGAAACGCTATACGACCCAAGGCATGGCACCCGATCAGGGCAAGAACTCCAACGTGGCGGCGCTGGCGGTGCTGGCTGATGCGACGGGACGCGGGATTGCTGATACGGGCACCACCACTTTCCGCCCGCCTTATACTCCGGTTGCGATTGCAGCGATGGGCGCGGGCGGGCAGGGCAAAGGGTTCGCGCCCGAGCGGCTGACCACCAGCCATGCGGCCAGCCTTGCCATGAACGCCCCGATGGCGGAGGCGGGGCTGTGGTACCGCCCCAGCTATTTCCCGCGCGGGCAGGAGCGCAACTGGCGTCAGTCCTGTGACCGCGAGGTTGGTTTTGTGCGTAAGGCGGTTGGGGTCTGCGATGTCTCTACCTTGGGTAAGATTGACATTCAGGGGCCGGATGCGGCCAAGCTGCTTGATCTGGTTTATACCAATAAGTTCAGCAGCTTGAAGGTCGGAAAGGTGCGCTATGGGCTGATGCTGCGCGAGGATGGTTTCGTCATGGACGATGGCACCTGCGCGCGTTTGGGCGAGGCGCATTTCCTGATGACCACCACCACCGGGGCCGCAGGGCAGGTGATGCAACATCTGGAGTTCGTCACGCAATGTCTGCATCCCGAGTGGCAGGTGCATCTGACCTCTGTCACCGAACATTGGGCGCAGTTTGCCGTGGCAGGGCCGAAGGCGCGCGACTTGCTGAATGGGCTGCTGGAGCAGCAGATCGACAACGAGAGCTTCCCCTTCATGGCCTGCGGGGATGTGCGGCTCGGTGGGGTGGATGCGCGGCTGTTCCGTATCTCTTTTTCCGGCGAACATGCCTATGAAATCGCCGTGCCCGCACGCTATGGGGCCGCGCTGTTCGATCTGCTGGTCGCGCGGGCCGAGGCGCTGGACGGCGGTGCCTATGGGATGGAGGCGCTTAACGTGCTGCGGCTGGAAAAGGGTCATATTACCCACGCAGAAATCGACGGGCGCGCCACAGTGGGCGACATCGGCATTGAGCGGATGGTGTCGGATGCGAAGGATTGTATCGGCAAAACCATGTCAGAACGCTCCGGCCTGCGCGCCCCAGATCGCGCGCAACTGGTGGGGCTGCGGCCCGTGGGGGCGGTGAAGCAACTGACGGCGGGCGCGTTCTTGTTTGAGGCCGGGGCCGAGGCGTGCCGCGAAAATTCGCAGGGCCATACGACCTCGGTTGGGTTTTCGCCAGATGTTGGCACCTTCATCGGCTTGGGCTTTGTCACGCGGGGCCGTCAGCGGCACGGTGAAGTGATGCGCATGGTCGATCATCTGCGCGAGATCGAGGCAGAGGTGGAGATCTGCGCCCCGGTCTTTGTCGACCCCGAAGGAGGGCGCGCCCGTGGTTGAGTTGAAAGCACAAACGCCTTTTGGCGACCTGCTCCCGTTAAAGATTGGCGGCATGACGGTGGCGGCCTGTGACATCGGGGAGTTGACCGTCTTGGGCGCTTTCGATCGTGCGAGCCTATCAGAGGCGCTTGAGGCGGCCCATGGCCTCACCTTGCCGGACCCGCTACGCAGCACCGCCAAGGGCGATGCCCGCTGCATGTGGTTTGGTCGGGACGAAGCGCTGCTCGTCGGTGTTGCGCCGGACGAGGCGCTGATGAAACATGCAGCCCTCGTCGATGTCTCAGACGGATGGGCGGTGGCGGAATTGCAGGGGCCGGGGGCCGAGGATGTGCTGGCGCGATTGGCTCCGGTGGACCTGCGCGATGCGGCGTTCAAACCCGGCCAGACCCTGCGCAGCCAGTTGCGCGACATGCCTGCCTCGATCACCCGCACCGACACCGGTTTTCTGCTGATGGTCTATCGGTCGATGGCCGCTACTTTGGTGCAGGAGTTGCGCCGCGCTATGGAAGCGGTGGCATCGCGGCGCTAGGTTGTTCGGCGGGGGCCCGAATCCCCGTTTGGCAAACAACGGAGCATAGACATGAACAAAACGATTTTCGTCGCATTGGCCGCGATCAGCATGGCGGTCTCGGGCCCGGCGCTGGCAGCCTCGAAAAAAGAAGACAGCTGTATGCATCAGGCCGCCGTGGTCGCCGCCGTGCAGCAGGCGCGGCTTGACCGGGTGAAAGAACGCGAAGTGCCCGCCGCTGTGAAGGCGAACGCAACTTGGCCCGATGATTTCAACACCGCGATCCCGCTGGTGACCCCTTGGGTTTATGAGATGAAGATGCGCGACGTTAAGAAGAACGATCTCTCCGCCGCGTGGAAAGAAATGTGCCTCGCGCAGTAAGCTAACAAACACCATGCCGGGCAGGGGCGCTGCCCGGCATGGAAGGGCACTTTGCCGCCCTTGGCTGACCTGCCTCCTCTGGACTCTGATCCGCCCCAGCCGGTATATGAAGTCATGAGCCTGCCCCCTGGATTTTTGGAAGAACTTCGTGACCGCGCCAGCCTGTCTCAGGTGGTGGGGCGCAAGGTCATATGGGACAACCGAAAGTCCAATCAGGGCAAGGGCGACATGTGGGCGCCGTGCCCCTTCCATCAGGAAAAATCCGCCAGCTTTCACGTCGATGACCGCAAAGGGTTCTACTATTGCTTTGGCTGCCACGCGAAGGGGGATGCGATCTCATTCGTGCGCGAAACCGAGAATGTGAGCTTTATGGAGGCGGTGGAGATCATCGCCCGCGAAGTCGGCATGCCGGTGCCCAAGCAAGACCCCCGCGCGCAGGCCAAGGCCGACAAACGCACGCAATTGGCCGAGGTGATGGAGCAGGCAGTGCAGTGGTTCCGCCTGCAATTGCGCACCGGGGCTGCGGGGGCGGCGCGGGACTATCTGGCCAAGCGCGGGTTGTCGGAACAGGCGCAGGCGCATTGGGAGATCGGCTTTGCGCCGAACAGTTGGCAGGGTCTATGGGATGCCCTCAAATCTAAGGGCGTGGCGGATGAGTTGATCCTTGCTGCGGGGCTGGCGAAACCCTCGTCCAAGGGCGGCAAGCCCTATGACACTTTCCGTGGGCGCATCATGTTCCCGATCCGCGATGCGCGGGGGCGGGCGATTGCTTTTGGCGGTCGCGCGATGGACCCAGAGGATAAGGCGAAATACCTCAACTCGCCTGAGACGGAGCTCTTCGACAAGGGCCGCAGCCTTTACAACGTGAAAGACGCCCGCGCCGCCGCAGGGCGGGGGCAGGCGTTGATCGTGGCCGAAGGCTATATGGATGTGATCGCCCTGCATGGGGCGGGGTTTGAAGGCGCCGTGGCCCCGCTTGGCACCGCGATTACCGAGAACCAGTTGCAGATGCTTTGGCGGATCGCGCCTGAGCCGATCATCACGCTGGATGGCGACGCGGCGGGCCAGCGTGCTGCGCTTCGGCTGATCGATCTGGCACTTCCGCTGTTGGAGGCCGGGCAAAGCCTACGTTTCGCGGTGATGCCTGAGGGGCAGGACCCCGACGATCTGCTGCGGGCCCAAGGGGCCGGGGCCTTGCAAAAGCTCTTGGACAGCGCCCTTCCCATGGTGCGCTTGCTGTGGCAGCGCGAGACCGAAGGCAAGGTTTTCGACAGCCCCGAACGCAAGGCCGCGCTGGACAAAAGCCTGCGCGAAAAGATTAAACTTATCCGCGACCCGTCGATCCGCAGCCACTATGGGCAAGAGATCAAAGACCTGCGGTGGGAGCTCTTCCGGCCGCAAAAACAGCGCCCTGATTTCCGCCCCGTGGGCGGCAGAGGGCCGGGCAAGGGCGGGGGCAAAGGCGCCAAAGGTGGCAACTGGAGCGCGCCACTGGCACCGCTGGCCAGCACCAAAGCTTCGGCCCTTGTGGCGATGAGCGACGATCAGGTGGGCCTGCAACTGCGCGAAGCTGTGATCCTCGTGGCGCTGGCCGGTTGTCCCACGCTGATCGAGACATTTGAGACGGGGCTGGAATCCATGCGATGCGCGGACACAGATCATGCGCTTTTGCGCGATCTGCTGCTGCGCTTTGGCCATGCCGGAGAGGAGGTGCTGCGCGAAGAGATTTCCTATTCTCTGGGCTGGGAGACCCTTGAAAACATCAAGGCGCAACGCCACGTAGCCATCACACCCTGCATCCGTAACCCCGGCAATGTGGAAATGACCCGGATGACCGTGGCCGAGGAATTGGCCAAACTAGATGCCGCACGCGGGCTGAACGAGGAAATTGCCGAAGCCGTAGAAGACCTTAGCGGCCCGGCGGATGAGGGGGTCACATGGCGCCTGAGCGAAGCGGCCCGCGCCGCCGACATTGCCCGCCGCAGTGCACAAGAAGACAATAACGGCGAATTCGACGTTGGCGACAACGGCATGACAATGAGCCGCGATGAACGCAGCGCGCTCGACGCGCTGCTTGGAACGATTAGATATGACAAGTCAAAGGGCCGCGGCTGAGGCATTAGCGTGGCTCTTTTGCAGGACTTTTTGAAAATGCCGGGTAACGGGTTTAAGAATCACCAATAACCCCGCATGATTCGGAAAACCGAATCATTTTCGGATGATTCGCGCTGACGCGCTGAAGGAGCATGAGATGGCTGCCAAAGATACGAATGACGACGCAAAGACCGACGATTCCGAAGCAGGCCACTCGCTCGACATGAGCCAAGCCGCCGTCAAAAAGATGATCGGTGAGGCGCGCGAGAAGGGCTATATCACCTATGATCAGCTCAATACCGTGCTCCCGCCGGATCAGGTCAGTTCGGAGCAGATCGAAGACGTGATGTCGATGCTGTCCGAAATGGGCATCAACATCATCGAGGATGAGGAAGCCGAAGAGGAAGAGGCCAAGGGCTCGACCGAGGTTACCACCACCGAATCCAACCGCGATGTTGCGCTGTCTTCGGGCACGTCCGAAAAGCTTGACCGCACCGATGACCCGGTGCGCATGTACCTGCGCGAGATGGGCAGTGTTGAACTGCTCAGCCGCGAAGGCGAGATCGCCATCGCCAAACGCATTGAGGCTGGTCGCAACACGATGATCGCCGGGCTGTGCGAAAGCCCGCTAACTTTCCAAGCGATTACCATCTGGCGCGACGAACTTTTGTCCGAAGACATTCTGCTGCGTGACGTGATCGACCTTGAGGCGACATTTGGCACCCAGATGGGCGATGAGGAGGAGACCACACCCGTCGTCGCTCCGACAGCCAACAACGAGACAAAGAGCGGAGAATCGAAGCCCGAGTACGACGCTGACGGCAATCCGATCTCGTCCGACGATGATGACGATGAGGACGAACAGGCCAACATGAGCTTGGCTGCGATGGAAGAGGCGCTGAAACCTCAGGTGCTCGAAGCGCTCGACATCATCGCGGATGACTACGAAAAACTCAGCGCGATGCAGGACAGCCGCATCTCAGCCACGCTGAACGAAGACGGCTCCTTCACCAAAGATGAAGAAGCGATGTACCAAAAGCTGCGGTCCGAGATCGTGTTGTTGGTCAACGAGCTGCATCTTCACAACAACCGTATCGAAGCCCTGATCGACCAGCTTTACGGCATCAACCGCCGCATCATGCAGATCGACAGCGCGATGGTGAAGCTTGCCGACCAAGCGCGCATCAACCGCAAGGAATTCGTCGACAACTACCGCGGCTATGAGCTTGATCCAAATTGGATGGAGCGGATGGCCGAGAAATCCGGTCGTGGCTGGCAGATGTTCATCGAACGCTCCTCGGAAAAAGTGGATGAACTGCGCAATGACATGGCGCAGGTTGGTCAGTACGTTGGTCTTGATATCTCTGAATTCCGCCGCATCGTGCAGCAAGTTCAGAAGGGCGAGAAAGAAGCCCGTCAGGCCAAGAAGGAAATGGTCGAAGCGAACCTGCGTCTCGTCATCTCCATCGCCAAAAAGTACACGAACCGTGGCCTGCAATTCCTTGATCTTATTCAAGAAGGCAACATCGGTCTGATGAAGGCCGTGGACAAGTTCGAGTACCGCCGGGGCTATAAATTCTCGACCTATGCGACATGGTGGATCCGTCAGGCGATCACCCGTTCCATCGCCGATCAGGCGCGCACGATCCGTATTCCGGTGCATATGATCGAGACGATCAACAAGCTGGTGCGCACCGGTCGCCAGATGCTGCACGAGATTGGCCGCGAGCCAACGCCAGAGGAACTGGCCGAGAAGCTGCAAATGCCGCTTGAAAAGGTCCGCAAGGTGATGAAAATCGCCAAAGAGCCGATCTCTCTCGAAACGCCAATCGGCGACGAGGAAGACAGCCAGCTTGGCGATTTCATCGAGGAC
This sequence comes from Sulfitobacter sp. DSM 110093, assembly GCF_022788715.1. NCBI lineage: Bacteria > Pseudomonadati > Pseudomonadota > Alphaproteobacteria > Rhodobacterales > Roseobacteraceae > Sulfitobacter > Sulfitobacter sp. DSM 110093. The sequence continues at coordinate 2,167,908 of NZ_CP085167.1, read as the reverse complement.
AAAAACGCGGTGCTGCCGCTGGACTCCGCCATTCAGGAAAACCTGAAGGAAACCACAACCCGCGTGCTCTCGTCGCTCACCCCGCGTGAGGAACGTGTCCTGCGGATGCGTTTTGGGATCGGCATGAACACCGACCATACGCTCGAAGAGGTTGGTCAGCAGTTCTCGGTGACCCGCGAACGTATTCGTCAGATCGAAGCCAAGGCGCTCCGCAAGCTGAAACATCCCAGCAGGTCGCGCAAACTGCGCTCCTTCTTGGATCAATAAAACAGCGCGCGGCCCCAGTGGCCGCGCTTTCTTTTGCGGGGTGGTCTTTGACCTGCCCCGCGAGACGCTTACATCTAGGGGATACCGTCGAAAGGATCCCTCCGATGCGCAAAATCGCTCTCACGCTTATTTGTCTGCTACCGCTGCAAGCCGCCGCGCAGGCTTACCGTGCCGAGAACTGGCTGACTGTCGTGCCGCTAACGTCGCGCGACTTTGAGGTGATCGAAGACCGCGGCGCAGGCGCACGGCAACTATGGTGCGCAGCAGCGGATTTTGCAGAGAACGTCATTGGCCTGCCAAGGGACGAACGACTTTTCATTAAAACTCCGCGTGGCCCTTCGGTAAGCGGGGTGGGCCGTATCGGTGTTGTTTTCACCACCGACCCAGAGCGGGTGAGCGGCGACACGGGGAAATCCTATTCCGTCACCGTGCGCCGCGCCGGGGAGAACTTGCCAAGCCACCACGCGCGGCAGTTCTGCCTAGATCGGTTGATTGAGCTAGAGGATTTCTGAGAGGGAGCTGCCCTTTTGGCCGTTGTCACTGCCACGGGTTCGGGCCTAACCTGCGGCAAATCAGCAGCGGGTTGATCTTATGCGCCTATTCTATGCCACTGCCATATGCGCCATTACGGCCAGCCAAGCGCTAGCCCTTTGCGCGACGGAAAGTACCATTGTCCTAAGTTGTACAACCAGCGGCGGGACAGATCATCTGGATGTGTGCATCAGCGGAAATAGCGTTATTTACCGCTACGGCCCCGAAAGCGCGCCGGACCTCACACTGACGACGACAGTCGCGCAGGTAGAACACCAACCATGGCCGGGGATTGGCCGCGCGATTTGGGAGGCGGTGACCTTTCGCAATGATGCGTATTCCTATGAGGTTTACAGCTCCTACGACAAATTCGATCAGGTCAGCGATGGCGGAGTGACAGTCTATCAGCAAGACGATGAAGTTGCCGCTCTCGCTTGCGATGCGGGCTCAGTGACATTGGGGCTTTTTGCGATCGGCGATGCGAAAGAGGCGGCGGGCCAATGCTGGGATCCTGAGGTACAGATTTGGGGGCACTGCTAAACGCAATGCAGACGGATTTTTCTATCCAAACGCGCGGTCAGGCGCTTTATGAGTTTACCGATGACGTTAGCCACTGGCTTGCGGATCAGAGCGATGGGTTGCTGACACTGCTGGTGCGCCACACTTCCGCATCGCTACTGATACAGGAAAACGCCGATCCGGACGTGCAGCGCGATTTGCTGGCGTATTTTGCCCGACTGGTGCCGCCGACCAGTGATCCACAGATGTCCTATTTGACCCATGTCATGGAGGGGCCAGACGATATGCCCGCACATATTAAATCCGCCATGCTGCCGGTCAGTCTTAGCATTCCGGTCATGCAAGGGCGCATGATGTTGGGCACTTGGCAGGGCATTTACCTCTTTGAGCACCGCGACGCGCCGCATCAGCGGCAGGTCGCGGCGCATTTCCGGCCCGACTAAATGCCGGACCGCATCGTGCGTTAGCCCGTGGGCATCAGATGGATTTCGCGGATCGATGAGCGGGCGGGGGCGTCTAGCGCGTGCATGACCGCTGCCGCCACGTCTTCGGGGTGCAGCTTGTCAGGCTTGGCTTCGTCAAAGAACGCGGTGTCGACCATGCCGGGGGACACAACCATGCAGCGCCCGCCCCATTCGGCCATCTCTTCTGCTAGATTGCCCGCAAAGCCGTGGATGAACCATTTGGTGGCGCCGTAGATCGACCCTTGAATATGCACACGCCCGGCGGCAGAGCCGGTGACAACATATTGCCCCGTGGTCTTGCGCAGATGTGGCATGGCGGCATGGGCGGTATAGAGGGCGCCCATGATATTGAGGTCGACCATTGCCTTCCAATCCTGCGGATCGCCGTTCTCTGTGCCCGCAGGGCTGGTACCGCGCCCGGCATTGGCAAAGGCGGCGTCGACCCCGCCAAAGTGATCAGCCAGCTTGTCGAGCGCCTGTTTCTGCGCATCGTAGTCCGTGGCATCGCCCACAAGCACCAGCGCCTGATCGCCAATCTCGACGGCAAGGTCGTTCAACTTGTCTTCGCTGCGGGCGAAAAGACCGATGTTCCAACCTGCTTTGGCGGCGGCACGGGCGGTGGCGGCGCCGATCCCGCTGGAGGCGCCGGAGAGGAAAAGTGTCTTGGTCATGGGATGCTCCGTTTCTTGTGTTCCGGGGTTAACGCAAGAGCCAAGCGTTGGGTCCATGACACATATTTGAACGCAACATCTAGCTGTGGAAATCTTCTCTACCCAAAACCTCGCGGCTCCCCTATAAGTTTTGACAAGAGGGCCGCGCGCCCCACAAGTGAGGCAGGATGAAGAGGGGGACGGCCCATGCGCTGCCCGTTTTGCGGAAATATCGACACCCAAGTGAAAGACAGCCGCCCGGCCGAGGATCACGTCTCAATCCGGCGCAGACGGTTCTGCCCGGCTTGCGGGGGCCGCTTCACCACCTACGAACGGGTGCAACTGCGCGATCTTGTGGTGATCAAGACCTCTGGTAAGCGCGAGGATTTCGACCGCGACAAGCTTGAACGCTCGATCCGCATCTCCATGCAGAAACGCCCCATTGATCCGGAACGTATCGATCAGATGATTTCCGGCATCGTGCGCCGATTGGAAAGCATGGGCGAGACCGACATCAGCTCGAAACACATCGGTGAGATCGTGATGGAAGCGCTCGCCCGGATCGACACCGTGGCCTATGTGCGTTTCGCCTCTGTTTACAAGAACTTCCAAGCTGCGGATGATTTCGACAAATTCGTTCAGGAACTGCGCCCCGACGCCCTTCCCGAAGAGTGACGGACGATAGGGTGAGCGACGCGCGGTTCATGGCGCTGGCACTGTCCTTGGGGCGGCGCGGGCAGGGCAATGTTTGGCCTAATCCGGCGGTCGGCTGTGTGGTTGCCCAAGGCACCCGCATCGTCGGGCGCGGGTGGACACAGCCCAGCGGGCGGCCCCATGCAGAGCCGCAGGCGCTGGCGCAGGCCGGTGATGCGGCGCGCGGCGCGACGGTCTATGTCACGCTTGAGCCTTGTTCCCATCACGGAAAGACACCCCCCTGTGCGCAGGCGCTGATTGATGCGGGTGTCGCGCGGGTGGTGATCGCCACACAGGACGATGATGCGCGGGTCAATGGGCGCGGGATCGCAATGCTGCGGGCGGCGGGGATCGAGGTAGCGGTTGGTCTGCTTGAGGCCGAGGCCCGTGCGGATAACGCGGGTTTCTTCTGCCGCACTGATCTGGGCCGCCCGATGCTGACGCTGAAGCTCGCCAATTCTTTTGACGGGCGCATTGCCACCGGAACTGGGGAAAGCCAGTGGATCACCGACGCTCCGGCGCGGCGGCTGACCCATGCGATGCGCAGCCGTCACGACGCGGTGATGGTTGGCGCGGGCACCGCGCGCAAGGATGATCCAAGCCTTACGGTACGGGGCTTGGGCGTGGCACATCAACCGGCCCGCGTTGTCGTTTCGCGCAGGCTCGATTTACCGCTGATGGGACAGTTGGCGCGGACGGCTTCGGATATTCCTTTGATCCTCTGCCACGGCAGCGACGCTGATCCGGCGCTTGTGCGCACTTGGTCCGACCTCGGCGCGACTTTGCTGCCCTGCGCGGCACGAGGCGCGCAGTTGGACCCTGCGGATGTATTGCGCCAGTTGGCCACCCATGGGCTGACCCGGATTTTCTGCGAGGGCGGCAGCGCCTTGGCGGCGTCTTTGATCGAGGCCGATCTGGTGGACCGTTTGGTGGGGTTTACCGCCGGGCTGGTGATCGGGGCCGAGGGGCTGCCCGGCATCGGCGCGCTTGGCCTGTCGCGCTTGGCCGAAGCACCGCGTTTCGCGCTGCAATCGAGCCAGCAGATCGGACCGGACCTGCTTCATGTCTGGCGGCGCAACGCTCCGGCCTAAGCGCTACCGCCGCCAGAGATGGCTCTGACTGGCAAAAAGCCCCTGTAGTTTCGACAGCAACCGATTGCCCAGCCCCGCGCGGGGCTGGCTGCCTGTTGCAAGCCGTTCTACCACGACTTCGACCGGGCAGGGCAGGCCGCTTACGGGATCGCGGTAGCGCGGATAATCGATCAGCGCGGCGTGTACGAGCCCTTCCAGTGCCACCTGCGCGCGGCGGCGGGGCGGCACGTCGCCGCGGTCTTCGGTCAGGCCCCAACCTGCGTAGAACGGCGCGCCTAAGGTAACCACCGGCACGCCGCGCAGCAGCGCCTCAAACCCCAAAAGCGAGGTCATGGTCCAGACCTCATCAACTTGGCCCAGCAGGGCCATTGGGTCGGCGTTGTGCAGCACCATGTCGGCATCTTGCGCGTCGGAGGCTCCTTTGCGCAGGCCTGCTTCGACATCGGGATGCGGTTTGTAGAGGATTATGGAATCGGGATTGGCCATCCGCGCAGCGGCGAGCAGGGCAGCGTTGGTGCGCACCTCATACGTGCCCGTGAGGATCGATGCGTCGTCTTCTACCTGTCCCGGCACCAGGATACGGCGCCCCGCTGGCAGATCGGGGGCGGCACCATCAAGGTTGTATTTGCTGAGGCCAGCGCCGGTCAGCGCCTCGATCAGTGAACGGGTGCGGGTGTGTTGATCGGGGCGCAGAGCGGTGCGTTCCTCGATCCATTTTTCCAAACGGCTTGGCCCCTCGGGATCATAGTAGATGCCCAGATCATCGCAAACCAGTGACAGCGGCGGGACCAGTTCCGCCCCCAGCCCACGCGAGCGGAGAAACCCGTCTTCGACGCGCAAAGCACCTTGTGGAGCTGCCCCGGATTTGCTGGCCCAGACCATCGCACGGCGGGGCGGAGTGGGGGTCTCGGGGGCCCCTTTGCGAAAGTGGATTGGTGTTGGCTGTCCAAAGAACTGCTGCAACGGGCGGCGTTTCCACAGGCGCATGCCCCACGCATCCCAACCATAGTGATCCTCACGCCAAGCGCGCGCTTGGGCAGAGAAGGAGGCGAGGGCAGTTTCAAAACTGCCGAGCGTATCGCGACAGGGGTCGTACCACGTCGGATAAAGGATCATCGCCGCTGCAAAAAGTTGCGCGCGGGTGAGGCGACGTTGGCGGCGTTGCACGGGGAATTCATCTTCCGTCAGCCCCCATCCGGCGTAGAAAGGTTGGCCAAAGACGCGCGGCTTGTGGCCGGCGAAAATCGCCTCGAACCCCATTTGCGAGGAAACGGTATAGACGCCAACCGCCCCTTCGAACAGCGTCCAAGGGCTGACCGGATCGGTCAGCAGGGTGATGCGGTCGTTGGTGTCCTCGGGGCCGAAATGGCCAGGACGATATCCCTGCGCGGTCTCTGGGTGAGTCTTGATGATGACCCGCGCGCCGGGGTGTTCTTCTTGCGCGAAAACGAGCATCTCCAGAAACCGCCCCCGATCGGCGCCTGAGGCGGTCACGGAGGCATCGCCGCGCGTCTGGTCGATCACAAGTACATAGCCGGGATCTGGCGTAGGCGTGTCGAGGTCAAAACCTGCGTATTTGGTCAGATGCGCTTCGGCCAACTGCGCCATGCCGCCGCGTGCGCGGTCTAGCAGGGCAGTGTTGTCCAGCGGGTGATTTGCCAGCAGTTCTTCAAGGTCGGAAGGCTGGGCAGGGTCGAAATGCGCGCCCCGGCTGTCGATCAGCAGGCCCAAGGGCGGCTCTCCAGCGCGACCGGGGTGGAGGGAGCGCAGCCACGCGTCCTCAACACGGATCACCGGCACGTCGCGCTTTGCCGCCACGGCCAGCCCACGGTGCGCGGTGGGGGAGTTGCCCCAAACTGCCACGGCATCGCCGGGGCCGGGCAGGCCAAGCCGTAGGGAATGGCCGGACAACTGCAAAATGCGCCGCACCCGGCGCTGCGTCAGAAACCCGCCGTTATATACGAAAAGCCGCCGGCTCCTTTCGGGACCGGCGGCGGGGGAGAAATATGGGTCAGCTTCAAAGGCCACCGGCGTGGATCAGCCGCTGGTGAGCGATGTGATGCTGTCTGCCGACCCTGCGGTGCCGGTGATGGCCGAGATCACCTTGCTCCACTGGGTGAAGGGCGCCTCAGTGACATAGATCGTGTCACCATCGCGGATCACAAAGTCACGGGCCATGAACATGCCGTTGGGCTTGGTCAGATCGGTCACATAGACCATACGCTGCGCGCCGGTTAGGTCGCTGCGGCCCAGCACCTGCTCGGCGACTTCCTCAGGCTCGTTGCGGAACACGAAGACGCCGGTGGGGTCAGCCGAGAGTGGGCTGAGGCCGCCCACTTGCGCGATGCCTTCCAAAAGCGAGAGGTTTTGCGACTCAAACGGCACGCGGGCCTGACCGCCGGTGGCACCGAGCGCGGTGAAAGAACGTGTGTCTTCCTCGACCAGAATGCGGTCGCCCGGGCGCAGCGCGATGTCCAACTCAGGGTGGTCATAGAGGTCTTGGAACCAGATTTTGCCGCGCTGGCCATTCCGGATCACGGTGACCTGCGCGATTTCGGGAATGATGGTCACACCGCCTGCGCGCGCCAACATGGCGGCAAGTGTGCGGGTGGGGCGCTCGATGGGATAGACGCCCTGCGCGCCAATGGAGCCGATCAGGGATACTGTAGAGCCATCACCCGCGGCACGGCGCACTTCAACCTGCGGGTCGGGGGTCTGTTCGCCCAGTTTCTGGGTAATGATGCGGCGGATCGCTTCGGGTGTGTTGCCAGCAGCACGGATGCGGCCCGCGTATGGAATAAAGATAAAGCCTGCGCCATCCACCTGCACTTCTTCAAGCAGGGTGGCCGGCGCGCCTTCGACACCGAGTAGCGGGTCGTCCACGTTTTCGTAAACGGTGATGCCAAGGATATCACCCGGTTGGATCGTGTCAGAGCCGACCCGGCCCGCGTTCTTGAAACTTTCCGAAAAGCCGAGTGCGGGGGCCACGGCGATGGCGCGGGTCACGCGGTCGTTCACGGCGATGACAAATGCATCCCCTTCGCGTTGAACTGAGCCTGCATAAATTTGCCGTTTGTTCGGCCCGACCTGTGGCAAACCACAAGATGAGATGACGGCCAATGCCGCCAATGCTGCGACGGGACGCGCCCACCGGAATGTTACGGATTTCACTGCCCGGTCTCCTCGACCTGAATTATCTGCCTCGAAATCGCCAATTATCATGACGTATTACTTTGCAACTTAACGTAGCCTTTAGAAAAAATCTACAGGGAGGAATGGGTTAAGTCAGGTTACGACCCGCAACTGTTGCCGAGGGGCCGCGGTGCCTTGCTCAAGCGCATCGTAAGGGTCTTCGGCTGAGAGCATCATATCAACCACTTGGCGCAGCAACTGACGCCGCCCGCGTGCGGCATAGAAACCGCCCGGAACTTGCGAAGTTTCAAGCAGATAGCGGCGGTAATCCTTATAGGCGCGGTTATCGGGGCGGCTGGCCGTGGCAAAGAATTCTGGCAAGGGCTGGTCTGAGACGAACTCAGGCTGGGAATAGACCGCGCTGCCAAAGACTTTAAGCGGAATGCCGCGCCAGAGCACCTGTTGCCCGGCGGTGGAGTTCACCGTGACCGCGCTGCGCGTGTCGTTCAAAAGTTGCGCGAGCTTGCCGCCACGCACGAAATGTACGCGGTCTGATACGCCATGCGCCTGCGCCAGCCGTTTGACATCGCGCCGCACCGGCACGCGACCATCCTCCAGCGGATGCGCCTTGATGACGAGGTGGTGATGCTGCGGCGCGCCCTTGGCAAAACCTTCGATCACCAACTCTAGGAAATCGGCCATCGTGTTGAACGGTGAATGTTTCTGGAAAGAGGAGTCATGTTCCAGTTGCAGCAGCGCCAGATGATAGGGGAACCCGCCCAGCCGGATTTTCAGCGTGGACAGCAGGCGGTCAGCGGCAAGGACCGGCATCAGCAACAGGCGTTTGAGGTAAAGGCGGAATTCTTTGGTCACCGGCAGGCTGCGATGCGGTTTGAAATTGCGGTAGTCACCGTTTCGGAACATCACGAACCAATGGTAGAGTGCGCCGTAAAAGATGTGGTGCCGCATGTCGCCCCAGTGGCCCGGGGGCAGGGGAGCTTCCATGTCCGAGCGCGCCAAAGCGGCCTGCATCTGGGGAATGGTCATCTCCATCAGGCGCGAGTTGCCGTTCGACCCGCCGCGCTCGTACGTGACCCAATAGGGCCGCATATAGCCTTCCTCGAAAACATGCACGGTGATGCCCCGGCGCTTGGCCTCGGCCACCGCTTCGGCGTGGATGGGCCGTGTGTCGCCGTAAAGCACGATGTCGGTGATCTGTTTTTCGTCCAACAGGGTGGCGAAAACGCTCGGCCAGTCCCCAACCGTGCCGCGATAGGGGATGTAGGTCGACGGATGAAACCAAAAGGCCCGGTCGCCCGCGTTGAACCCCACGCGCCAAACCTCAGCGCCCGCCCGGCGCAGCATCTTGCCCAGACTGTTAAAGAAAGGCCCATGCGGGCCTTGCAGAAACAGGAAGGTGCGGGCGGGGGCGGCGGTCACGGTCATACAGGTCCTAAATCGGCGTGGTTTACCCTTAACCATCATATAATAGGGGCGACAATGTGGCGTCACCCGCTCTTGCCTGTGGCGGTGCGCGGGTTTACCACTGCGCCAAACTGCAAAGGAGCCTATCCATGTTCACCGGCATTATCACAGACGTTGGCAGCGTGACCAAGCTGGAGCAGGAAGGCGACCTGCGCGCGCGCATTCAGACCGGCTATGACACCAGCAGCATCGACATGGGCGCGTCAATCGCCAGCGATGGGGTCTGCCTGACGGTCGTGGGGCTGGGCGATGATTGGTACGAGGTGCAAATCAGCGCCGAGACGGTGCAGAAGACCAACCTTGGCCAGCATTGGGCCGAAGGGCGGCGCGTGAACCTAGAGCGCGCGTTGAAGGTGGGCGATGAACTGGGCGGGCATATCGTATCGGGCCATGTCGATGGCGTGGCCGAGATTATTGAGATGAGAGATGAGGGCGACAGCACCCGGGTGACCCTGCGCGCGCCAAAGGATCTGGCGCGGTTCATCGCGCAAAAGGGCTCGGTCGCGCTGAATGGCACCTCGCTGACGGTGAATGACGTCGAAGGCTGCGATTTTGGCATCAACTTCATTCCGCATACTAAAGAGGTGACGACTTGGGGCGACGCTAAAGTCGGCGATCTTGTGAACCTCGAAATCGACACGCTGGCCCGTTACGTGGCCCGCCTGAACGAGATGTGACGCCGCGCCCTTCGGGGCGCGCTCTGGCCAAGCGGCGCGGGTCAGGCTAAGAGCCGGGCAACAGATAGATGGAAAGCAGCCGATGCAATTTGACACACCCGGACCGGTCGAGACAGGGCTGAGCGACGCGATTTCGCCGATCGAAGATATCATCGAAGACGCGCGCCAAGGTCGCATGTTCATTCTTGTGGACCATGAGGACCGCGAGAACGAAGGCGATCTGGTGATCCCGGCGCAGTTTGCCGATGCCGCGGCGATTAACTTCATGGCGACCCACGGGCGCGGGCTGATCTGCTTGCCGATGACCTCGGCGCGGGTCGATCATCTGGGCTTGCCGATGATGGCGGTAAACAACTCCTCGCGGCATGAAACGGCCTTTACCGTCAGCATCGAAGCGCGTGAGGGCGTGAGCACGGGTATTTCTGCGGCAGACCGCGCACTGACCGTGGCGGTGGCGATCTCTGAGCAAGCCGGTTCGGCCGATATCGCCACTCCCGGCCATGTCTTCCCACTGCGCGCCCGCGATGGTGGCGTGTTGGTGCGGGCGGGCCATACCGAAGCTGCGGTCGATATCTCGCGTCTTGCCGGGCTGCACCCGTCGGGCGTGATCTGCGAGATCATGAAAGATGATGGCGAAATGGCGCGTCTGCCTGATCTGGTGGAGTTTGCGGCTGAACACGGGCTGAAAATCGGCACGATCAGCGATCTGATCACTTACCGCCACAAGCACGACAACCTGCTGGTGGAACGTGACAGCCGCACCGTGACCTCGGCCTACGGCGGCGATTGGCAGATGCGGGTGTTCTCTGACGAAATCACCGGCACCGACCATGTGGTGCTGACCAAGGGCGATATCTCGACCCCCGAGCCGGTGCTGATCCGGACCCATGCGATCAACGCGCTGGAAGATATCCTCGGCCTTGGTCCCAGCCCGGCGGACGAATTGCCCCGCGCGATGCAGATCATCGCTGAAGAGGGCCGCGGCGCTGTTGTGCTCTTCCGCGATCCCTATCCGCGCCTGCGGCTGGATGCCGAAGATGACGAGCGTCCGCGCACCATCAAACGCACCGGGCTGGGCGCGCAGATCCTGTCGTCGATGGGGCTGCATGAGTTGGTCCTGCTGACCGACAATCCCGACACGCGCTATCTGGGCCTTGATGCCTATGCGCTGGAAATTGTGGGCACCCGGCCCATCACCACGGAGTAATTGCCATGGCTTCCGCCGAAGAACACACCATCCTGCCGCGCCCGGAATTTGATGAGCCGGTGAAGTTGCTGATCGTTGTCTCGCCCTATTATTCGGACATCGCGAACGGCATGCTAACCGGAGCCAAGGCCGAGCTTGAGGCCGCGGGAGCCACCTATGAGGTCATTGAGATGCCCGGCGCGTTGGAGATTCCCACCGCCATCGGCATTTCCGACCGGGGCAGCAACTTCGACGGCTACGTCGCTTTGGGTTGTGTGATCCGTGGCGAGACAACGCACTATGAAACTGTCTGCAACGACAGCAGCCGCGCCCTGCAACTGCTTGGTCTGCAAGGGCTTTGCATCGGCAACGGCATCCTGACGGTGGAAAACAAAAAGCAGGCCGAGGTCCGCGCCGACCCCGAGGGGCAAAACAAAGGTGGCGGCGCGGCGGCTGCGGCCTTGCATCTTATCGCGCTCGCTCGTAAATGGGGCCGCCAGAGCAAGGGCATCGGGTTCAAGCCATTCGGGCAGGACACTTTGATGGCCGGCGACACGGATGGATCAAACCTCGCATGACCAGCAACGCGCTTTCGGGCAATCAGAAACGTAAGATGAAGTCGGCCTCGCGGCTCTATGCCGTGCAGGCGCTGTTCCAGATGGAGCATTCCGCCCAGACGGTCGATGTCGTGCGTCACGAGTTCATCGACCATCGTTTCGGCGCCGTCTATGAGGGCGACGAAATGCAGGAGGGGGATGTCGATCACTTCTCTCGGGTGCTCGAAGATGCGGTGAACTATCAGGCGCCGATTGACCAGATGGCCAACCGTGCCATCGTCGCCAAATGGGCCATCGCCCGGATCGACCCCACCCTGCGTGCGCTGTTCCGCGCCGCGGGCGCCGAGTTCCGCCATGACGATACGCCACCGCGCGTGGTGATCAAAGAGTATGTCGACGTGGCGCATGCGTTCTTCCCCGATGGGCGCGAGCCGAGCTTTGTGAACGCGGTGCTTGACCATATGGCACGTGAGGCCCGTCCCGAAGCGTTCTGAAGGCGCGGGGGGCTCCCGGCCTAAGGACCAGAGCAATCAGATCAAATTGCAGCGAAGGGGGAGTGACGGGAACCGCACCTGCCGCTGCTGTTTTATATTCCCGAGGACCTGTATGTACAGGTGGGCGCCAGGTAACCGAACCAGGGCTCGGACAGAGCCAGCTCCCTCGGATTTGCTTAAGGCCACTGGAATGTAACGTTCACGAACAGGGCAGAACCCGTCGACCCCGATGTAGGGGCCAAGGGGCGCTGGGGCAAGGGGCAAAGGTGGATTTCGCAAACTTCTCTTGGCCACTCAGTCTTCGGACGGAATAAAGCCGTATTGACGCAACTCGTCGGGCAGCAGCACATAGATTTCGTCGGGCGGTGTCACCAGCGCATGCTGCATGACCAGCGGATTGATCCCCATTTCATCAAGATACCGCATAACCTCGCCTTGGCCGCGCTGGATGTCCTCTACAGCGACAAAGGCAGGCAATAGCGTGCTTTCGCCAAAGTAATGCTGATGCACCCCGACGGAAGCGCTATCCGGCACCACGCGCGTCTCTCCGGCGGCCAGCAGGTAGGGGCAGGCGGAATAACAGATATCGCCGTTACGCATCGCAGTATTGAACCCTTCGCGGCGCAGGTAGCGGCCCAGTTCTAGTGCATCGCGCACGGACCCGCCGGGGGAGTTCAGATAGACCTCTTCGGGCGCGGGCGAAAGTTCGGTCAGTTGCTTGACGATTCGCTCGGCATCGCCTGCTTCGATCGCCCCTTCCAGCAGCGCAGCACGCCCGCCAGAGACGGGCGCTAAGACCAGCCGGTCGGGCAGATCGGTCTCGGGCATTGGTTGGCCGGGGGTGGGCGCGCGTTCGGGGCGGAAACGGCGCGTCTGATCGCCGGGGCGGATTGGCTCTGTCAGTTCTGGCGCTTGTGGGCCAAAGCCCGGCAGGCGCAGCCCCTCGCCAAGATCCCCCCAGAACAGCAGCACCGCAAGGCCAAGCTGAAAGATCAGCACGCCAATTAACACCCGCCCAACGATGGGCGGTTTGCCTGAGGTGCCTTGGTCTGGGGGCGTGGATTCGCTCATGTGCTTTTGATCGGTGTGACGTGGCCGGGCGTGTCTTCGGACTCACCACCCTCATCGGATGGTTGCGGGGCTGGGGCGGCGCGTTTATGCGCGGGGCTTTCCTGCATCGCCGCATCCACATCGCGCACGGCGGCAAGGGCTGCGCGCAGTTCCGCAAGGGTTAGGGTGTCTTCGACGGCTGCCCCTTCGCGGCCCGAACGGATCGCGCCTTGGGTAATGGCGAGGATCATCACCAGCACGGCGGGCAGCAGATCAATGGCAATTGCCCCGGCCCAAGAAGGCACGAAGTTGCGCGCATAAAGGATCACCGCATCGGCGCTGGAGATCGGCGTGTAGGTGGTGTCGGCGGCGGGCGGCATGGATTGCACGTCTTGCGCGGCGCGTTCTAGGGTGGCAGCGCGTTGGGCCAGCACTTCTAGTACCGAGGTGATCGTGGCCCCCTGAGCACCCCGCTGTTCTTCGCTGCTGCCATCCAGTTCGGGCAGCACGACAGAGGCCGCAAGATCCTGTGCTGCGCGTTCAACCAGCGGGGCGACGGAAAGTTGGCGTAGTCGGGTGATCAGCCCTGCCAGCCGCACGGCTTGTTCCGAAAACTCGACCGAGCGGGCCTCGACGGGGCCGGGTTCTACGGTAAGGGCGCGCATCCGGCTGAGGATTTGGTTTCCTTCGGCAAAAGCATCATTCACCAGTGGCGTCTGGGTGGCGATCTGCGCCTCTAGCCCCGAAAGCTCTGCTGATTTCTGTCGCAGTACCCGAAACACCGCGCCGCGCCCGGCAAGGCCCGAAAGGCTGCCTGCCGCTTCCTGTTCGCTGAGGTCTTCGAAACTTTGCCTAACGCGCGCCACGTCACGCTCAAGCCCTTGGGCGGAAAGGGCGATTTCATGGGTACGCTCCAGCGCGCCTTGGTAGTCTTGCACGGTTTCAGCGAGGTGCTGTTCCACCGCTGCCGACCCGGCCAGTGCAGCGGCGTTGAGCCAGCTCGACATCGCGATGATCGCGACGGAGCCAAGCCCCATCGCCCCAAGAAGCCCCATGCGCGCGCGGGTGGTGCGAACAGCTGGGAAGAGGCGCAAAAGGTATGACCAAAAGACGAAAATGCCGACCGACACCGCCACCGAATAGGCGATCGCCGCAAAGGCAGACATGGCGCCATTGTCGTCCAACAGCGAAGAGACACCGAGGTAGGTGTAGATCCCAGAGGCCACGGCCAAGACGCCCAAAGCAGTGCCCGAAAACGTGTCGAGCCACGTCAAATGGCCCTCCAACTCACGGGCGTAACGCACACCGCGCGCCTGTGTCTCACTCATCGGTTCGCGGTCTGCCATGGAATCCCCTCGCTTTGCTTGTTTCAAGATAGGGGGCGGCAGGGAAATTACCAAACTTTCCGGTACTTCCTCTTGCGGGTGTTCACTAAATGTTCATATTTGTCCCTATGATGGAGACAGACATACAAAAGTTTCAGCCCGGCCAGCTTTTGGCGCGGGGGGTGATGCGGCATTTGGCCGATCTCGGTTTCGCCTGCGTTGAGGAATTGGTGCCGGCACGTGGCTTGCGCGTCGATGTGATGGCGCTTGGCCCTAAGGGAGAGATTTGGATCGTCGAATGTAAGTCCTGCCGCGCCGATTTCATGGGCGACGCAAAGTGGGAGGGATATTTAGAATGGGCGGATCGGTTTTTCTGGGCTGTCGACAGCGATTTCCCGGTCGATCTGCTGCCAGAGGAAAGCGGCCTCATCATCGGTGACGCCTATGGCGCTGAGATTGTGCGAATGAGCGATGAGACCAAACTTGCGCCCGCGCGGCGCAAGGTGATGGTGCAAAAGTTCGCGACCCATGCCGCCCGGCGCCTGCACAGGCTGCGCGATCCCGACATGGCGCCGAACTGGTCTTGAAAGACAGGGGCCTAGCGGCCCTTTTTACCCGCGCGGCTTGCAGCGGCCATGATTTCTTCGGCGATTTCGCGGGCTTCATCCGGGGTGAAATCCATCGGGATTTCCACGCCACCACCTTCGATAAAGAGACGGACCATCCCTTTGTCGGTCGGGCCGATTTGCAGGTTTGCTTCGATGTCGCGTTCGGTGTCGATGCCCATGGGAGCCTCCGGTTTGGTGGGGCTTATCGCTAGCGCGCTGCGGGTTGAAAGGCAAGCGATCTTAGGGCCATGCTGGCCTATGGAAAATATCGAGATTCGCACATTCGACCAAGGCGACCGGGATTGGCTTATTCGTCAGCACCAAGAGCATTACGCGCTTGAAGAGGGGTTCGATGACAGCTTTGACGTACTCGTCACTCAGATCATTGATGAATTCCTTCGCGATCATGACCCCGCCTGTGAAAGGGGCTGGATCGCCCAAAAGGGGAACCAGCGGCTGGGATCGATCTTTTGTGTGAAGTTAAACGCCCAGCGGGCAAAGCTGCGGCTGTTTCTGTTGGTTCCAGAAGCCCGAGGGCATGGGTTGGGGCAACGAATGCTGCAAACCTGCATGAGGTTCGCCCGTGACCAAGGGTATGAAGGCATGCAACTTTGGACCCACGAATCCCACCGTGCTGCGGGTGCGCTCTATGCTCGAAGCGGTTGGGAATTGACCGATAGCCGCCCGGCGGTTTCATTCGGGAAAGCCAACGTCGAGCAGACTTGGGAAATTCTGCTCTAAAGCTGCAATTCTTCTGCGCCTGAGGTCTTGCATTCCTCTGCTACGGGCGCTAAATCCGCCCCAGTGCCGCCTTAGCTCAGTTGGTTAGAGCGCTTGATTGTGGATCAAGAGGTCCCTGGTTCGAGACCAGGAGGTGGTACCACTCCCCCCCCCATTTAGTTCTGGCGAAGCGTGCGGTTCAGATCGTTTCCAAACGATGCTGGAAATTCAATTGTGAGGGTGGAAAAGCGGGGGACTTACCCCGCGTTGCCGAACGGCTTAGCCCAGCTTCATCACGATGCAGGTGGTTGAGCCTGTGGCGTAGAGCTTGCCATCGTCAACTCCGCGGATTTCCCCATGCGCGATGCCGGTGGAGCGGCCAACGTGGTCGGTGACACCGATGCAGTCGATCTCCATCCCCAATGGCAGACCGCGCAGGATGTTAATTTTGTATTCCAATGTGGTGTAGACCGATCCGCGCGGGATTTTCGTCATCACAGCGCAGGCCATCGCTGAATCAAGCAGCGTGCCGTACCAGCCGCCGTGCACCGTGCCCATTGGATTGGTCATGCTAAAGCTGGGCGCCCCCCGAAAGACGATGCGGCCCTCTTCGACCGAATGCAGTCTATAGCCCATGGTTTGTCCGATGGGCGGACCGGGGTTGGTGCCGTCCAAGATCGCCTGCATGAATTCCAGCCCCGAAAGTTTCAGGGCCTCAGATTGAGACAGAAGGTCGGCAGGGCTTTGGGCGATACGGGGCATGGTCTTCTCCGGCAAATGGTTGCTGCGGAGGATACGCCCGAGGGGGGCAGGGGCAAGCCCCTGCGCACCTGTAGTTTTGCTTACGCGACGTCCGAAAGATCGACCTGCGGCGTCACGCCAATGGCACGACAGACATCGCGGGTCAGCTCGGCGCGGTTGAGCGTGTAGAAATGCAGCGCATCAACGCCTTCGTCGATCAACTCGCTGCACAGTTCGGTGCACATCGCTTGGGCCAGCAGATCGTGACGGTCATCGCGGATCGCCGCTTCATAGGCTTGGTCGACCCATTCCGGGATTGGCGTGCCGCATTTGACGGCGAATTTGCGGGCCGAGGTCCAGTTGACCACCGGCAGGATGCCCGGTGTGATCGGCTTGTCGATCCCTGCCTTCACGCAGGAATCGCGGAACCGTAGGAAAGTCTCGGCTTCAAAGAAGAACTGGGTGAGCGCCTCATCGGCACCGGCGTCGAACTTGCGTTTCAGCCAGTCGATGTTGGCCTGCTGGTCCGCCGCTTCGGGGTGCGGATCGGGATAGGCCCCGACGCGGATGGTGAATTTTCCAGTTTTGGCCAGTGCTTCGATCAATTCGCAGCTATCGGCGAAACCTTCGGGGTGGGGCGCAAATCTGTCGGTGCCCGCCTGCGGATCGCCGCGCAGGGCGACGATGTCTTTTATACCCGCTTCGGCGAATTTATCGGCGACTTCCATGGTTTCCGCGCGGCTGGCCCCCACGCAGGTCAAATGCCCGGCGACCGGCAAGCCGGAGGTGCGGTGCAGCACATGGGCCGAATCATGCGTCAGATCCCGGGTCGTGCCGCCCGCGCCATAGGTGACCGAGAAGAAGCGCGGCGCAAGTGGGGCCAGCGCCTGAGCCGCATCCCACAGTTTGAACGCCGCGCCGACGGTGCGGGGCGGGAAGACTTCGAAGGAAACAGCAGGGGTGGTCATCGAGAGATCCTTTTGGCGGTTTCACGTCTTGTCTCACATTCAGCGCTGTGAGACAAACTCATAACATTCATCTTGAACATGAGTAATGCCTCACATGCACATTGAGTTCCGTCACCTGCGCACGATTAAGGCCATCCACGAGGCGGGCGGGCTGGCCCGCGCGGCGGATCAGATGAATATCACGCAATCGGCTTTAAGTCACCAAGTGAAGGGGCTTGAGGATCAGGCGGGGGTCGAGTTGTTTGTACGGCGCTCAAAACCGTTGAAACTGTCCCCGGCGGGACAGCGGTTGTTGAAGCTTGCCCAGCAGGTCTTGCCGCAGGTCGAGGCGTTGCAGGATGAGTTCTCGGGCCTGCGGGCGGGCAGCACGGGGCGGATGCATATCGCCATTGAATGCCACGCTTGTTTCGAATGGCTCTTCCCGGTGCTGGAGCAGTTCCGCCGCCATTGGCCGGATGTAGATGTAGATATTCGCCCCGGTTTGGCCTTTGACGCGCTGCCCGCGCTGCTGCGCGAAGAGGTTGATCTGGTGGTGTCGTCCGATCCCGAAGAACTGCCGGGCGTCGAGTTTGTCGAACTCTTCGATTACAATTCGGTTTTTGTGGCGTCCCAGAGCCACCCATTGGCTGAGAAACCCTTTGTCGAGGCGGCGGATTTTCGCGGTGAGACGCTGATTACCTATCCGGTAGAACGTACACGATTAGATGTGTTCAGCCAGTTGTTAATCCCGGCCAAGGTCGAGCCTGCGGCGATCCGGCAGGTGGAACTGACGGCGGTGATTTTGCTGTTGGTGGCGTCGAATAGGGGGGTGTCTGTCTTGCCCGATTGGGTGGTGCGCGAGGTGAAATATTCGTCTGATTATGTGACGCGGCCTTTGACGGCGCAGGGCATCACGCGCAGGCTTTACGCGGCGGTGCGCAAGGATGACTTGGGCAAGCCGTTCATGAATGAGTTACTGAAACTGGCCGGGCAGGAGGCACGCAAATTGCAGCAGGCCTAAGGCAACTGAGGAGGGCCGAGGGGCGATGCGCCGTCCCGCAGTGCGGAACGACGCATGCAGCCTCGTCTGTGGTTAATTCACCTTAACAATAGCCTTTCCAGTATTTCCACCGTTCAGCATGTCGATAAATGCCTGAGGTGCATTCTCCAGCCCCTCGGTAATGTCTTCTTTGACCTTCACACGCCCATCGGCGACCATAGGGGCCACTTCGCGGTGAAATTCGGGCATCTTGTCCCAGTGGTTTGCGATGATAAAGCCGCGTACCGTAAGGAAATTCACCAAGAGCGTGCGCCACAGACGCGGCGCGGTAAGTCCGGCACCTTCGGCATCGGCACCAAGCCCGCCCGCATTATACCATGCGATCATGCCACAAAGAGGGATACGGCCATGCGCGTTCATCAGCGGCAATACCGCGTCGAGCACTTTGCCGCCGACGTTCTCGTAATAGATGTCGATCCCATTTGGGGCCGCTTCTTTCAGCGCGGCACGTAGGGATTTGGCATCGTCATAGGCGCGATGGTCCAGACAGACATCGAAACCGAAATCGCGGGTTGCTATCTCACATTTCTCGGCTCCTCCCGCGATGCCGACGGTGCGCAGCCCTTTGGCCTTGGCCAACTGCCCAACAATGGACCCGACCGGCCCGGTGGCCGCCGCCACGACGAGGGTCTCACCCTCTTTGGGCTGACCGATGTCATTCAAACCATACCAACCTGTCAGCCCCGGCATCCCCAAAACGCCAAGCGACGCGGTGATTGGCACGCCATCAGCATCCACCTTTTGACATTGCTTGGCCGGGGCAACGCCGTGGGTGGCCCAACCGAACGCGCCAAAGGCAAAATCGCCGACAGCAAAACTCGGGTCATTCGAGGCGATCACCTTTCCGACGCTGCCACCTTCCATCAGCCCCCCTATGGGCACCGGCGCGGCATAGGATTTCGCATCGTCCATCCGACCGCGCATATAAGGATCAAGCGACATGTAATGCACTTCGACCAAGATTTCGCCATCGCCGGGTTGCGGCAAATCTGCGCTTTCCAGACGGAAATTCTCGGGCGTGGGCGCACCATCTGGGCGGCTGGCGAGGACGATTTTTTGCATTTGGTCAGGCATGGGGTTTCCTTCGTGCTTATTGCTACGGGTCCAAGGTGTTCTTTCCTTTGCTGAAAACAACCCGCACGTTGCACAAGGCCTATCGGCGGCGCGGATTTCTGCCCCCTTGGCAATTGCGCTCTTGCGCCCTATACGTCCCGCCTTATCCATCAAAGGGCGCGAACAATGATCGGCAGTGCGAATCTTAACATCATGATCAAAGCGGCACGCAAAGCGGGGCGTGCATTGGTCAAGGATTTCCGCGAGGTCGAGAACCTTCAGGTCTCGGTCAAAGGCGCGGGCGATTTCGTGACCAAAGCCGACATTGGCGCCGAGAAGATCATCAAAGACGACCTGATGGGCGCGCGCCCGACCTACGGCTGGCTGGCCGAAGAGGGCGGTGAGGAAGAGGGCCAAGATCCCACACGCCGTTGGATCGTCGACCCACTGGATGGCACCACCAACTTCTTGCACGGTCTGCCGCATTGGGCCGTCTCCATCGCGTTGGAGCATAAGGGTGAGATTGTCGCTGGTGTGGTTTTTGACCCTGCCAAGGATGAGATGTTCTTTGCCGAAAAAGGCACCGGCGCATGGATGAACGAAAGCCGCCTGCGCGTGTCCGGCCGTCACCGGATGATTGAATCGATCTTTGCTACGGGCTTGCCTTTCGGTGGTCGTGCCGATCTCCCCGAAACGCTGAAGGATCTGGGCCGTCTCTTGCCCGTCTGCGCTGGTGTGCGCCGCTGGGGCGCTGCTTCGCTCGATCTCGCTTATGTCGCTTCGGGCCGCTACGATGGGTTTTGGGAGCGTCGTTTGAAACCGTGGGATGTGGCCGCAGGTATGTTGATCGTCAAAGAGGCCGGTGGCCTTGTTGAGGCGATCCGTCCTGAGCGTAACATCCTTCAACACGGCGAGATTATCTGCTCGAACGAGCCGATCTATTCGACCTTCGCCAAGACGATCCGCGGCTGATTATTCGATCGCTAGCGTCTGGCGCAATTCGCCGGTCAACTGGTCAAAGATCAGGATTTCATCCGCGTCCGTCACCACCGCATACCAGCCGCGTCCTTGCGTAAATGCTTGGGCGCTGCTGCCATCGGGCAGGGTGATGCTGCGCGGCATTGTCGGACCTTGATCGCTCAGACGGGTGACAAGCACGAAGATCAGCACTAGAACCCCGCCAATCATCACGACGGTCAATACCGTCACCATCCGCCGCAGAAACCGCAGGTTCGCCGGTTCATCAGGGTTGTCCGTGTCCATGTCTCACCGCCGCATTGATTTCATTCTGGGCGATAGCCCGCCCGCTCGTCTTGATAAGGCGCTCGCCCGCGATGTGCCAGAGGAAGCGAACCTGTCGCGCACCCGGTTGGGCCGGTTGATCGAAGAGGGGGCCGTGACGGTGGACGGAGCAGTGGTGCAAGACCCCCGCGCCAAAGTGGCCGAAGGTCAGGTGGTGCATATCTCCGTTGAGGAAGCGGCGGAAAGCCACATCCTGCCCGAAGATATTCCCCTGTCGGTGGTGTTTGAGGATGACGACCTGATCGTGATCGACAAACCCGCTGGCATGGTGGTGCATCCCGCGCCGGGCTCGCCATCGGGCACTTTGGTTAATGCATTGCTTGCACATTGCGGCGACGATCTTTCGGGTGTGGGCGGCATGAAACGGCCCGGTATCGTGCACCGCATTGATAAGGATACCACCGGGCTGCTGGTTGTCGCCAAATCCGACGCGGCGCATCATGGGCTGGCGGCGCAGTTCGAGAAGCATACTGTTGAGCGGTATTACCAGACGCTTGTCTACGGTGTGCCAGATGCCAATGACCCGCGCCTGCGCGGGGTCAAAGGTGCATCATTTGAGGCGGGAAACATCCTGCGCATGACCACACAGTTGGCGCGGCACAAGACCGACAGGCAGCGCCAAGCGGTGCTGTTTCAGGGCGGTCGTCACGCGGTGACACGTGCCCGCACGATTGAACGTTTCGGCACGCCGTCGGTTCTGGCGCTGCTGGAATGCTGGTTAGAGACAGGGCGCACGCATCAGATTCGCGTGCACATGTCCCATGCGGGGCACGGGTTGGTCGGGGATGCGACCTATGGCGGGCGGCGCAAGCTGGCCAAGGCGGCTTTGCCGGAGGCGACAGCGGACGCGATCCGCGCCTTCCCACGTCAGGCACTGCATGCCGCGGTTTTGGGGTTTGAACATCCCGTGACCGGTGAGAACCTTCGCTTCGAAGCACCTTTGCCGCCGGATATGGCGGCGCTGTTGGATATGCTTCGCGAGGGGCCATCGGACCCATCGGCGTGACCCCGCTGCCCTAAGGAACCGCTGCGACGTTGGTTACGTTTTGTTCACAGAAACTGTGCAGTCTTGAACAAAAGCGTGAACGCTTCTGTCTTGAAAGCATAAAGGGGGCCGCCCATATTGTATGTTAAGCGAAATAACATAGGCCTCGGTTGAACTGAGGAAAGGGACAAGACATGGCAAATTATGCAAATCTGCCCGCACCAACACCAGAAGGCGGGTTGAACCGCTATATGCAAGAGATCCGCAAGTTCCCCCTGTTGGAGCCTGAGGAAGAGTACATGTTGGCCAAACGTTGGGTCGAAGAACAAGACACCGAAGCTGCCCACAGGATGGTGACATCTCACCTCCGTCTCGCTGCGAAAATCGCGATGGGGTACCGGGGCTATGGCCTGCCGCAGGCTGAGGTGATCTCGGAAGCGAACGTTGGCCTGATGCAAGCTGTTAAGCGTTTCGATCCTGAGAAGGGCTTCCGCCTTGCCACCTACGCGATGTGGTGGATCCGCGCATCGATCCAGGAATATATCCTGAGGTCGTGGTCGCTGGTGAAACTGGGTACGACTTCTGGACAGAAGAAACTGTTTTTCAACCTGCGCAAAGCCAAGAACAAGATCGGCGCGTTGGAAGAAGGCGATCTGCGTCCTGAAAATGTGTCAGAGATTGCTACCCAATTGGGTGTGACCGAAGCCGAAGTCGTTTCCATGAACCGGCGTATGTCAGGCGGCGATGCATCGCTGAATGCCACCGTCGGTTCCGAAGGCGAAGGAACGATGCAGTGGCAGGATTGGCTGGAAGATGAAGATGCCGACCAAGCGGGCGACTACGCCGAGAGGGATGAGCTGGAAACACGGCGCGAAATGTTGGCCGAAGCATTGGATGTGCTGAACGACCGTGAGAAAGATATTCTGACCCAACGCCGCCTGTCGGATGAGACGGTCACATTGGAAGACCTTTCTTCGCAGTATGATGTCAGCCGCGAACGCATTCGCCAGATTGAGGTCCGCGCTTTTGAAAAGCTGCAAAAACGGATGCGCGACTTGGCAAAAGA
Source organism: Sulfitobacter sp. DSM 110093 (assembly GCF_022788715.1). Classification (NCBI taxonomy): domain Bacteria; kingdom Pseudomonadati; phylum Pseudomonadota; class Alphaproteobacteria; order Rhodobacterales; family Roseobacteraceae; genus Sulfitobacter; species Sulfitobacter sp. DSM 110093. The sequence goes on along the minus strand of NZ_CP085167.1, from coordinate 2,145,305 downwards.
AAAGGGCATGATGGCCGCCTCTTAAGCCGTCTTCCCTTTTGATGCATTAAGCCCCGTTCTATTGAGCGGGGCTTTTGCGTGGCCACCTAGCTTGGCTGAGAAAGCCTGCCTTCGATCACGGCAATCTGCGCAAAACCTTCGGCCAATGTTCCGGTCTTCATTGTACGTGCAGCGGATTGAAGAAGCTCGCGCAGGTGAGCTGCTTGGTGCTCAGGCGCAGTGGTCAGATCCAGTATGGTCCATCTGATCAACCGCCAGTACGCGGCGCGGAATGCATCGCTGAGAATTGGGTTTTCGATCATGTCCGCTAAAGCCGCCAGAAGCCGGGCGCGTATGTCAAAGAAGTCTTCAGCGCGGTTCAGTTCGCAAATATCCATCATCCCCAGTATCCCGACAATTGACATAAAATGCACAGGCGGCACGGGGTGAGAGGGCGCGCATTTGGCCGCAGCCTCAATGATCGCCACGGCGGCGCGGATGTCGTCGGCGCGCTTGGCGTCTTCCAATGGGGTGATCACCGAACCAACACCGGATTTCACCGCGATCATACGCTCATAAGCGAGCCGTTGAAGCGCTTGCCGGATGGGCGTGCGCGAAACGCCGAAGCGCTGCGCCAAGGCGACTTCGTGCAGCATCCCGTCTTCGGTACCGCGATTCAGGCAGATGTCTGCACGCAGCGTTTCGGCAATCGCTTGGCTGGATTTGACCTGGTTCAACTTCGCCTCACGTCTCGGGTTTAATCGCGTTCTTGCTTAATTAACATGTATACAGGTATTGATACAAATATTCAACTTATTCGGATGTCACTATGCCAATAGATACTCCTCGTTTTGATGCTGAAGGCACCTCAATCCGCGCTGTCATCCCAACCCCGCGGGGCGGGTACTTGGCGATGACCGGTTTTCCCGGGCTCCTAACAGAGGTGGGTGGCACGCCTTATCTCGACCCGCAACAGATGACGGAAACCCTCGAAGGACTGCGCAATGTAGGCGCCAGACAATTGCTTGTCTTAACGGAAGAAGCAGAGCTGCCAGAGGGTGCTTTTCAATTAATTAAGGTTATATCTCAGCGGGTTGGACTGCATGTATATTTTTCAGCAATCATAGATTTTCACGTTCCGGGGGATGCATTCCTACGTGAATGGCCCGACCACAGAACCCGATTTGAGCGTGCGCTGGATGCGGGAGAGACCGTTGCACTGTCTTGCCAATATGGGGCAGGGCGCAGCGGGCTTGTTGCGGCATGGTTGTTGATGGGAGCTGGCCTTCCCGCTGCTAAAGCTATCGCCTTGGTTCGAAAACACTTCTCTGAGGCAATCGAGAATCAGCTTCAGGAAGGCTGGCTGCTTGAGCAGGAAAAAGGTTAGTAAAACGTTTATTTGCATAGGTTTCAGCGCAGAAAATCGAAAAACTATGCTATTGCCACATTCTCGGCCAATTGTCGCCTTATTCTTGCCTTAATTGGGCTCGACAACATGTATACATCTTGGGGGGCCTTGGTTCCATTGAGGCAAAGCGACTGCTCATAAGAAGGGAAGATATAACAAACGACGCTTGAGAGAAGGATCAGACATGCACAACCGCCCCACCGTACAAGATTCATCTGTCCCCATCATGCACCTTACCGCAGGTGACATTATCCGGCGCAGACGCAGCTTTGATCCCGTTAACGTTTTCCATACTCCCAGTGAACCCCCAGTACGTTATACCGTTTCTGAGGCACGTTTTCGCAAGGTTCATTACGCTCGCGATTTCGGTAGGGTCGAGGCGATGGTCGAAGTGACCTACATGCGCCATCCGTCCGAGCCGCCCCGCACCGTCTGCCTTCGGGCAAGCGTGTCATTGGGTGGTAGCGGCCAGCGCAGAGACCTGCGCCAAAGGCTGATCCAAAGCGCCGTTAACCTATCCGTCCTTTTCGACCGTCTCAACAGAGGAGATATCACCCTGCGTGCTGCTTAACGCAACGCCCCATGCCTAGCGACTGCACCCCCATTTGGGGGTGCTTTTTTTATGGGGGTAGGGTCATCTGAGAGAAGATGCTGACTGGCGCAAAGTTAAGAATGTCCGTTGACCGCCAGCAAACCACCGCGCGCAGCCCGGCGAGGATGATCTTGATAGTGCGGAGGGGCCGCCCCATCTCTTGAAATAGCAGCGGGCGAGCTTTGCGTTTGGCGTAAATAAATGCGTGACGCGACGGGCGCTGGATCCATATCAATGACGATCAACCGACAAATTCCCCGATAGGAGGGCGTGACATGGCTGGCGGATGGGCGCGCGATGGCGCGGTAAGTGAACAAATTGAGGCGTCAATCTCAGACGAGTTGGCGCGGATGAAGGCGCGGCGCGCGCAGGTGGGCGAAAGCCTGACCCATTGTGCCGAATGCGAAGAACCGATCCCCGAAGCGCGTCGCATTGCGTTGCCCGGGGTGAAGCTGTGTATCGACTGCGTACGCGAGCGCGATGGCCAGCAGCAGATGCGCGGCGGGATTAACCGACGCGGCTCGAAAGATAGTCAGCTGAAGTGAGGACAGGCTAAGCGCAGCAGATAGGGCGCTTGCGGGTGAAGAGGGCCGCTTAGACGGCCCTCTTGCAACGATAACGCAGGCTTGGCGTTACTCCATCGCTTCAAGCTCATCAATCATGTCAGAGATCATCGAAAGCCCCTTGTCCCAGAATGCCGGGTCAGATGCATCAAGTCCGAAGGGGGCCAGAAGCTCTTTGTGGTGCTTCGATCCGCCTGCCTTGAGCATGTCGAAGTATTTGTCTTCAAAGCCTTCTTCACCCTCTGCGTAGACCGCATAAAGCGCGTTCACCAGCCCGTCCCCAAAGGCATAGGCGTAGACGTAGAAAGGCGAGTGCACGAAATGCGGGATATAGGCCCAAAAGGTCTCATACCCCTCCATATATTCGAATGCTGGCCCAAGGCTCTCGGCCTGAACGGACATCCACAGGGCATTGATGTCGTCGGGGGTAAGCTCTCCGCTACGACGCGCCTCGTGCAATTTGCATTCAAAGTCGTAAAAGGCGATTTGGCGCACGACCGTGTTGATCATGTCCTCAACCTTGCCCGCCAGCAGCACTTTGCGTTCCGCTTGGGTTTTGGCTTTGTCTAGCATCTTGCGGAAGGTCAGCATCTCACCAAAGACAGAGGCCGTTTCGGCCAAGGTCAACGGCGTGGATGACAGCATCTCGCCCTGATCAGCGGCCAGAACTTGATGCACGCCGTGGCCCAACTCATGCGCAAGCGTCATCACGTCGCGCGGTTTGCCTAAGTAATTCAGCATCACATAGGGGTGGACGTTGGTCACCGTCGGATGCGCGAAAGCGCCGGGTGCCTTGCCCGGTTTGACGCCCGCGTCAATCCAGCCTTTGGTGAAGAATGGCTTCGCAATATCGCCCATACGCGGATCAAATGCGGAATAGGCCTCCATCACGGTGTCCTCGGCCTGCGCCCAATCGACAATCTTGGGGTCTTCCATCGGCAGTGGCGCGTTGCGGTCCCAGACCTGCATGACGTCCAGCCCCAGCCATTTACGCTTCAACTCATAGTAACGGTGGCTCAGCTTTGGGTAGGCCTCAACAACCGCATTGCGCAATGCTTCTACGACTTCTGGCTCAACATGGTTGCTCAGGTGGCGACCCGTTTGCGGTGTCTCCATCCCGCGCCAGCGATCCAGCACCTCTTTCTCTTTCACCTGCGTGTTGTGCACACGGGCGAAGGTGCGGATGTTGTTGCCCAACACCTCGGCCAGTTCGCGTGCACCGGCTTCGCGCTTGGCGCGGTCGGGATCGGTCAGCAGGTTCAGCGTGCCTTCGATGGTAAGCGTCTCGCCGTCGACCTCAAATTCCAGCCCTGCGATGGTTTCGTCGAACATCCGCTCCCAAGCGTCGCCGACGACGCCCAGATCGTGAAGGAATTTTTCCATCTCATCGGACAGTTGGTAAGGTTTCATCGCGCGAATGCGGTCGAAAACGGGCTTATAGCGCGCGAGATCGGGGTCTTGGTTCAGCAGATCGGCGAGATGCGCATCCGGCAGTTTGTTCAGCTCCAACGTAAAGAACACCAGCGGAGTGGTATAGTCTGTGATCTTTTCCTGCATGTCGGACATGAACTTGGCGCGGCCCGAGTCCGTGGTTTGCTGGTAATAGCGCAGCCCCGCGTAGGACATGATGCGCCCGGCGACCTGATTGATCTTTTCGTTGCGCAGCACACAGTCCAGCAGCCCTTTGGCGTCTAGCCCGGCCAGGTTGCCTTCGTAGTCGGTGGCAAAGCTTGCACAAGCTTCTTCCAGCCAATCGAGATCGCGTTTGAGTTCAGGCGCATCCTCGGCGGTGTAAAGGTCGCTCAGATCCCATTCCGGCAGATCGCCGAGGTCTTTGCCCCCGGCACTGGCGTTGGCATCGTGAAGCGGGAAGGGAAGCTGAAACATCGGTGTACCTCATTTGCGTTTTGTCACATCTATGCCTCCGGGCGGGCCGGAACAACCTATCCGTAGATGCGCAGCATTTCTTTCAGATCGTCGAGGGTGTTGGCCTCTGGCAATGGCTTGTCCTTGCGCCAGCGCAACATGCGCGGAAATCGCAGGGCGACGCCGGATTTGTGGCGCGGGCTGGGTTGGATGCCTTCAAAAGCAATCTCAAACACATGATGCGGAGTCACTTGCCGCACAGGGCCGAACCGTTGCAGCGTGTTTTTACGCACCCATGCGGTGATCGAACGGAATTCGGCATCTGTGAGGCCGGAATAGGCTTTGGTGAAGGGCACTAGATCGTTGCCATTCCAAACCGCAAAGGTGAAGTCTGTAAAAAGGTTCGCGCGGCGGCCAGAGCCCGATTGCGCATAGATCATCACCGCGTCGATGGTCAGCGGGTCCAGCTTCCATTTCCACCAGTCGCCCTTTTTGCGGCCCGACAGGTAGGGGCTGTCGGCGCGTTTCAACATCAAGCCTTCGGCCTGCGCTTCACGCGCCGTATCGCGCAGAGCGGCCAATTCGGCCCAGTCGTTGAACTGGTGCTGCGGCGAGAGGCGGATCGGGGCGTCTGAGGGCAAATTGGCGCTGGCCTCTTCCAGCAGAGCGCGGCGCTCGGAAAAGGGGCGGTGGCGGATGTCTTCGCCCTGCCATTCCAGCAAATCATAGGCGTGCAACACGACGGGCGCTTCTTTTAGCAGCTTTTTTGGCACGGTCTTGCGCCCGATCCTAGCTTGCAAAGCATTGAAGGAGGAGGGGAAGTCGGCCCCCGGTTGCCAGACCAGTAATTCTCCGTCCAGCACCGTGCCGGGCGGCATATGATCCGCCGCGCGGGCCAGTTCGGGGAAACGGTCGGTCATCAGTTCTTCGCCGCGCGACCAGACGAAGTAATCGCCGTCGCGCAGGATCAATTGCCCGCGGATGCCGTCCCATTTCCATTCCGCCCGCCAATCGGACGGATCGCCAAGCGCCTCTGGCCCATCCTCCAACGCATAGGCGAGGTAGAAGGGGTAGGGCCGCGAAGCGTCGGCGCTGGCGTTTTCGGCTTCAATCAGACTGTGCCATGTCACATCGTCCGGGTGCCAGTTGCCCATCAAGCGATGCGCCATCTCCGGCTCGGGCCGTCCGGTGGCACGGGCAAGGGAGCGGGTCATCAGCTTTTGGCTGATGCCAATGCGAAATCCGCCGGTGATAAGCTTGTTAAACAGGAACCGTTCAGTGCCGCCCAACTGCTGCCATGCGGATAGAACGAACGCCTTGCGGGTGGCGTCATCCTTATCTTTCAATTCGCGCAGGGCGTTAATCCATGATGAGAGCGTGCTTGTGTCTTCGCTGTCGACGGGCGGCAAGACCAGCGCGATGGTCTCGGCAAGATCGCCGACGATGGCGTAGCTGTCTTCGAACAGCCAAAGTGGCACGCCAGAGGCCTCGGACGCCCATTCGCGTAGGCGGGTGGTGGTCACCGCACGTTTGGGGCGGCGGCCAGAGAAAAGCGCGACGGTCCAAAGGCGGTCGGTCTCTTCTGCTGTGGTGAAATACTCTGCCAAGGCTGCGACCTTGATCGTGGTTTTGGTGGTCTGGTCAATGGCGTTGAAGAGAGCTGCAAAATCCTTCATTCGCTGTCGCCCCCGTCGCTGTCGAACTGGGTCGGCACGACTTGCGCATTCCAGCCTTGATCGTTAAGGTATCGGGTGAAGATATCCGTGTAACCATGTGTAACATATATGTTTTCGGCTTCTGTTTGACGTATTGCCCAAAGCAGACCGTCCCAATCGGCATGATCTGAGATAACAAAACCACGGTCGCCCGCCCGCCGCCGTCGCACCCCACGCAGCGCCATCCAGCCAGAGGCAAAGGCACTTTCTTGCGCGCCAAATCGGCGGGCCCACTGACTGCCAAGCGCCGACGGCGGGGCCATTACCAGCGCACCGGAATGTTCTTTGGGGGCAAGCTCAGGCGTGACCAGCGTTGTGTCGGGCAAGGTGATGCCTTGACCGCGCAGCACGGCGTTGGTGTTCTCAACTGCCGTATGGGTCAGGATCGGCCCGATATCGGGGTCCAGCATCGACAGCAATCGCTGAGCCTTGCCCAACGAATAAGCTCCGAGGAACGCCGTATTGCCCTCTGCCGCGCATCCAGCCCACCATGCGTTGAGGTCGGCCGCCACATCTGCCTGCGGGGCCCAGCGAAAGACCGGTAGGCCAAAGGTGCTTTCTGTGATGAAATGGTGGCATTTGACCGGCTCGAAAGGTTCGGACATGCCATCGTCGATGACCTTGTAATCACCCGAGGCAACCCAGACCTCGCCTGCGACCTCGACCCTAATCTGGGCGCTGCCCGGCACATGGCCTGCGGGATGAAACGATACCGTCGCTCCGCCAATCTGCCGCTGCTCGCCATAGGCAATCCCCTCTGCCGCGATCTCTCCCAGACGGTGGCGCATGACGGGCAGGGCCGCATTTGTGGCAAGGTAGCTGCCCATCCCGTCGCGGGCATGGTCGGCGTGGCCATGGGTGATCAGCGCCCGTGCGACCGGGCGCCAAGGGTCGATATAAAAGTCACCAGCGGCACAATATATGCCGTTTTCGGTGAAGGTGAGAACTGGTTCGCGTGTCATCTTAGGCAATCTAGGCGGCCTAGGGCAATTGCACAGGAAAATGACGCTGGGCGGGGCTAGCTTGTTACACTGCCTAGGAAAAGCTTCTCCAGCCCGTCGAAAATCGCGCTACGCAACTCTGGCTTTTCCAACAGTACTTCGTGTTCGCCGCCTGCGATAATCTGAAGCCGTCCGCCCTTCCAACCGGCCATGCGTTGATGCACGCGGTTGGTGGCAACGATGCGTTCATTGCTGCCAAGGAAGGTCACGCAGGGCAGGGGCGGCGCAGCGCGGCCCGCAAGATGCTTGGTCTCGGCCAGTGCCTCGCGAAGCCAGACAAAGCTTGGGCCGCCAAGGCTTAGCTCTGGATGCGCTGCCAGTTGGTCGCGCATCATCTCGAACATCTGCGGATCGGTTGTCAGCAAGTTGTCTTCGAAAGGCGCATTGGCGGGGTAGGCTTCGATCTTGGTGCCGGGCGGGAGGCGATGACCTTGGCCAACGCGGGGCATAAATTGCGCCAAGGACCACGCCAAGGCGCGCAACTGCGGGGCGACATAGATGCCCCACATTGGTCCGGTAAAGGCAGCGGCTTGGACCGGCAGCCCTTCCATCACGGCGCGCAGGCCGATGCAGCCACCCATGGAATGCGCCAGCAGGAAATAGGGGCGCGGTAGGTTGAGGCTGCGCGCCGCGCGCAGCATGGTCGACACGTCTTTTTGATAGTCGCCAAAAGCATCAACATGACCCACGCGGGCATCCGGCAGCATGCGATCGGACAACCCCTGACCGCGCCAGTCAATCGCCATAGTGGCAAGGCCGCGCCGCGCGAGTTCGGCGGCGCAAAGACCATATTTTTCAATGTATTCGGTCCGCCCGGGGAACAGCAGCACCGTGCCGCGCGCCCCGGCGCAGGGCCAATGACCCAGCCTGATCCGCTTGCCATCCGATGTCTCGGCCCAATGGGCTTGGCCCCCCTCGGGGCCGGGGGCGATATCGGTGAAAAGCGGGGCCGGGTCCAGCTGCATCAGCCGAGCACAGCGGCGAGCTTCATCGCCATGCCCATGTCGCCGTCGATCTTGAGCTTGCCGGTCATGAAAGCGGAGGTCGGGTTGGTGTCGCCTTCGAGGATCGACTGAAAGGTTTCCGCGTCGGCGCTCAGCGTCACGTCGGCCTCTTCCTCAGCGGCGCGGGCGCCGTTCTCGTCCATCATCACGGCGCCTTCGCCTTCGATGTCGAACTTGGCCGTGCCGTCAAAATCGCTGCCGGCCAGCTTTTCGTTCAGCACCACAACCGCTTCGTTCACAATATCGCTCATCGCTCGCCCTTTTTTGGCATTTGGCCCCGCTACGTCTGGAATTGCGGCGGCAGCCTGTTACATTCAGTTTTGTTATGCGCATCATACCCGTCAACCTCAAACATACCGTTGCGGCAGTTGGTGGCTTTGTGTTGCTTGCGGGCATGGCCGTGGCCGAAATGGCCCCGCCAGAGCTTATGCAAAAGCTGCGCGAGGCACCGGCGGCCGAAGCCCCCAGAATCGCCCATGAAATCGAAGCGCACTGGCAGCGATCCGGTTCGGCTGCGATGGATTTGCTGCTGTCGCGAGGGCGCGAAGCGATGGCCAATGGCGACAGCCGGTTGGCGATTGAGCATTTGACCGCGCTGACAGATCATGCGCCCGGTTTTGCCGAAGGGTTTCACACGCGGGCGCAGGCCTATTATGGGGCCGACCTATACGGTCCCGCGCTGGATGATCTGGAACGGACGCTGGCGCTGAACCCCGACAATTACAACGCGATCTTCGGCCTTGCCGTAATGTTACAGGAGTTCGGAGATCTGGGCCGCGCGGCGGAGCTGTACCGCAGGGCGCTCGCCCTCAACCCGCATCACGAAGACGCTCGGTCGGCCCTTGAAGGGCTGCGCCGGGACGGCATCGGGCGCGAGCTTTAATTCAAGGATAGACAGGTGGCAGGAAACAAGCGCGTCGTGGCCGTTCTCGGCCCGACAAATACCGGCAAGACGACCTATGCAATTGAGCGGATGCTGGCGCATCGGACCGGGGTGATCGGCCTGCCGCTGCGGCTGCTGGCGCGCGAGGTCTATGACCGGATCGTCAAGGCGCGCGGACCCTCGGTCGTGGCATTGGTTACTGGCGAAGAGCGGATCGTGCCGCCGCGCACGCAATATTGGGTCTGCACCGTGGAGGCGATGCCGCAGGAGATGGGTGCGGATTTCATGGCCATTGATGAGATCCAACTTTGCGCCGACCCCGAGCGCGGCCATGTGTTCACTGACCGCTTGCTGCGGGCGCGTGGCCTACATGAGACGCTGTTCATGGGCGCCGACACCATGCGGGGTACGATCGCGGCGCTAGTTCCGGGGGTCGATTTCATGCGCCGCGACCGGATGAGCGAATTGATCTATTCTGGTCAGAAAAAGATAAGCCGGATGAAGCCGCGCAGCGCGATCGTCGGCTTTTCGGTTGAGAATGTATATGCCATCGCCGAGCTGATCCGCCGTCAAAAGGGCGGTGCAGCCGTGGTGATGGGCGCACTTTCCCCGCGCACGCGCAATGCGCAGGTTGAGATGTATCAAAATGGCGAGGTCGATTATTTGGTCGCTACCGATGCCATCGGGATGGGGCTTAACCTTGATGTCGATCACGTTGCCTTCTCGGCGCTTAGCAAGTTTGACGGGCGGCGGATGCGCCCACTTGCGCCCAATGAGTTGGCGCAGATTGCAGGCCGGGCAGGGCGCGGGTTCAAATCAGGCACCTTCGGCACCACCGGCGATGCGCCTGCGCTGGACGATCACGTGGCCCGCGCGATCATGGATCACAACTTTACCCCGCAGAACAAAGTGAACTGGCGCAACCACGCTTTGCAGTTCGGCCGCATCGATCGGCTGATCCAGACGCTGGAAATGCCCCCCGAGGATGAGCGGCTCGTGCGGGCGCGTGAATCCGATGATCTGCGGGCCTTGAAAGCGCTTGCCCAAGTCGATGAAGTTTTTGCCCGCGCCACCGATGGCGCTTCGGTGCGCCTGCTCTGGGATGTCTGCCGTATTCCCGACTTCCGCGGCATCAGCCACGCGGAACATGCGGGGCTGTTGGAGACCATTTTTAACGACCTGCACCAGCGCGGATATATCCCCGATGATTGGCTTGCGCGACAAATCAAGAGAATTGATCGAACCGATGGCGACATTGATGCGTTGTCCAAACGACTCGCGTTTATTCGCACATGGACCTACGTTGCGCAGCGCAAAGGCTGGACAAAGGACGAAAGCCATTGGCGCGACACGACGCGTGTCGTAGAAGACCGCTTGTCGGATGCTCTGCACGAGCGTTTGACTCAAAGATTTGTAGATCGGCGCACTTCCGTATTGCTGCGCCGGCTTGGACAGAAGGAAGCCATGGTGGCCGATGTAAACGAGACCGGTGAAGTCACCGTTGAAGGTGAATTTGTAGGCAAGCTGGACGGGTTCCGCTTTCGGGTGGACAAGGGCGCGGGCGCGGCCGAGGACAAGACGGTGAAAACCGCCGCATTGCAGGCCTTGGCTCCGCAATTCCATCTGCGGGCTGACCGGTTCTACAACGCACCCGATACCGAGATTGATTTCACTGAACAGGGCGGCCTGATGTGGGGGAGCGCTGCGGTGGGCAAACTCACCGCCGGGTCTGACGCGCTGAAGCCGCAGGTCGAGGTTTTCGTCGATGATATCGCCGGTCCCGAAGTGGCGGAGAAGGTGAAGCGCCGTCTGCAGCACTTCATTGACCGCAAGGTTGCCGCATTGTTCGAGCCGCTGCTGGGGCTGAGCAAGGATGAGACACTGACCGGCTTGGCCCGTGGCTTTGCTTTCCAACTGGTCGAGAATTTTGGCATTCTGCCGCGCGCCCAAGTGGCTGAGGACGTGAAAGCGCTGGATCAAGACGCCCGTGGCGCGCTGCGCAAGCATGGCATCCGCTTTGGCCAGTTCACCATCTTCATGCCACTGATGCTTAAGCCCGCGCCGACGCGCTTGCGTCTGGTGCTCTGGTCGCTGACCAAGGGGCTGAACGAATTTCCTGAATCGCCTCCTCCCGGTTTGGTAACAATCCCGGTAGAGGCAGATGCTCCATCGGGTGCAGATACGATGTCGGGTTACCGCAATGCTGGCAAACGCGCGATCCGCATCGACATGCTGGAGCGTTTGGCCGACATGCTGCGCGCCGAGGATTCCCGTGGTGGGTTTGAAGCCAAGCCAGACATGCTGTCGATCACCGGCATGACGCTTGAACAGTTCGCCGACCTGATGGAAGGCTTGGGCTATAAGGCGGAAAAGGACGAGCGGACCAAGGTGAAACCCGTTGATGTTGTGATGCCGAAAGATGGCAGCCATGACGCGATGGACCCCACTGCCGATACCAACGTGCCCGAAAAGCTCGACATTGATCTTGCTGCTGATGACTCGGCGGACAAGCCCATCATGGATGTGGCTGCAGAAGAGCCCGCGGGCGGTATCATCGAAACTCCGTCGGATGAGACCAACCCCGACGACCGCCCGGCGGACGTGGCCCAGATGCCCGACGATGGCATTGCGCCCATGGCCGATGTGGCGGCGGAAGACCCCGAGGTCGATGCCAACATCCCCGAAGTGCCGGCCGAAGAGATCCCGCAGGGCACCGCACCCGACGCCGATGTCGCCGGGCCGGAGTTGGAGACCTATTATATCTTCACTTGGTCGCGCAGCCCCCGCGGCAATGCCGGAAGCAACCGCCGTGGGGGGGACCGTCCTCAGGGGCAGGGCAAACCGCGCGGCAAGCCCGCTAAGGGCAAGGGGCGCAAGCCTGGTGGTGACAAGGGCGGCAAATCGCAAAACTTCTCTGCGCGTCCGCCGCGCAAGGAAAAGCAGATCGATCCCGACAATCCATTCGCCGCCGCGCTTATGGGGCTGAAGGACGACAAGTAAGTGGCAGCGGGCGAGAAACTACGGCTCGACAAATGGCTGTGGCACGCCCGCTTCTTTAAGACCCGCTCGCTCGCTGCCGCCCAGGTGGCGGGCGGCGCGGTACGGATCAACGGCACCCCCACCCAGAAACGCGCGAGCAACGTCGGCCCCGGCGATGTGTTAACCTTTGCCCAAGGGGATCACGTTCGAGTGATACAGATAGATGCAATCGGCCTACGCCGCGGTCCAGCGCCCGAAGCGCAGACCCTTTATACCGATCTGTCCCCGCCAGAGCCGAAAACGAAGGACAGACAGCCGGAAAATCCCGGTTTTGAAGGAAAGGGCCGCCCGACGAAGCGTGACCGCAGGCAGCTTGATCTTTCTAAGGCGCGCCACCTTGAATGATCCCGCGCCCCGGTTTAGCTAGTCCTCCATACACCCAGCCAGAGTTTCCCGCATGACCTATATCGTGAATGACGCCTGCATCGCCTGCAAATACACCGACTGCGTCGAAGTATGTCCGGTGGATTGCTTCTATGAAGGCGAGAACATGCTGGTGATTCATCCCGACGAATGCATCGACTGCGGTGTATGCGAGCCGGAATGCCCCGCTGATGCCATCCGTCCTGACACTGAGCCGGATATGGAGAAGTGGGTGGAGTTTAACCGGAAATATTCCGAGCTTTGGCCTGTCATCATCACTAAGAAAGATCCGCTGCCCGAGGCAGAGGAAATGGATGGGAAAGACGGTAAAATGGAGCTCTTCTCGGAAAAACCGGGCGAGGGCGGCTGATCTTCGCTGATTCGGTTCTGCCGGGCGTCTCGATACCGATAGAACGCACGCTAAACTGTTGAAGCGACCGGAAATTCACCAAGTTGATCTTGGGGTAGCTTTCGGAAGGCGTGATTCTGTGCTATGCTGTCTTCAAGCTGTAACACACGAGCCTGATAATGTTTCGACCCTGCTGCCAAGGTTGACCTCACATTTCTAGATCAGACGCACCCGAACGCACGCCGCTTAGGCTGCGCTTCGCCTGCGTTTTACGTGCTGTTCAGGTGTCTGAGTTAATGGCGGGGCATCCCCCGCGCGCCAAGGAGCGATCTATATGACTAAATCGAAGAAGCTTGATTTCCGCCCGAATGAGTTCGTTGTCTACCCTGCGCATGGCGTGGGTCAGATCGTCTCGATCGAGGAGCAGGAAGTGGCCGGCATCAAGCTAGAGCTGTTCGTGATCTCTTTTGAGAAAGACAAAATGACGCTGCGGGTGCCAACCCATAAAGCGACCGAGATCGGCATGCGGGCGCTGTCCACGCCGGACGTGATCAACCACGCGATGAAAACCCTCAAGGGTAAGGCCAAGGTCAAACGCGCCATGTGGTCCCGTCGCGCGCAGGAGTATGAGCAAAAGATCAACTCCGGCGATCTGATTGCCATTGCAGAGGTCGTGCGCGACTTGCACCGCACCGACGACCAGCGCGAGCAAAGCTACTCTGAGCGTCAGCTTTACGAAGCCGCGCTTGAGCGTCTGACCCGCGAAGTGGCCGCCGTGTCCGGTGGGGATGAACTGGCCGCTGCGAAACAGGTCGGTGATGTGCTGGAAAGCCGCGTCGCCGCTTAAGGGCATCGCTGAGCTAAGAACAAGCCGCGTCCCTTCGGGGGCGCGGTTTTTCGTTAGGGAATGGCCTGCCAGCCATAGGCCATCATTTGGCAACCGATCAGCAGGGCGATCTCTGTTATTTGCTGCGTTGCACCCAATACGTCGCCCGTTTGTCCGCCGATCTTGCGCTTGGCGATCTGCCGGACCAACAGCGCAGCGACCAGCCCCAAAAGCGCTAAGCGCCATGCCGAATAGACCGGTGCCGCCACGATGAGCAGCACCCCGATCAGCACCGCAACTGCCGTCGCCAATGCGCCGGGGCGGCCGGTGTGATTTGACAGCCCGTCGCGGCGTACCGTGGGCAGGCTGTCCATCACCCAAACCATCGCAGCGCGTGAGCCGCAGGCGGCAACGACCAGCGCCCAAACAAGCGCATCGTCGGTGATCAATTCGCTTATGAGATACCAACGTAGCAGCAACGACAGCACCAGTGCCACGACGCCGTAGGTGCCAATCACGCTGTCTTTCATAATGCGCAGCCGCTTGTCTGCCGTCCAAGCGCCCCAGAACCCATCCGCACAATCCGCCAGACCGTCTTCGTGCATCGCCCCGCTAAGCATGACGGTGGTAATCAGCACGAATGCGGCGGCGAGCGGCGGGGTGGCCCCCATCCGCGTCAGGGCCAGCCCCACGCCGCCCGCGATTAAGGCCAGCACGATACCCACCAGTGGATAGGCCCAAGCGCTGCGCGCGGGGGGGCGATGTGCTTCGGTCGGGAAATGAAAATGTGGCAAGGGCAGGCGGGTCAGTAGGGCAAAGGCCACAGCAATGTCGCGGCCGCGAAAGGCCCCCTTGAGGACTGAGATGTCGGAAATGGCCATGATTTCGCCCCTTCGGCACTTTAAGCGGGGACAGGCTAAGGCTAGAAATGAAGGAATATCAATCCGCAAAGGACCGCATATGACCACGTCTCTCGCCAGTCTCGCCGAATTTCGCAATCTTTTGCGGTCTATGCCCGAATGTGACGCTGAGGCGATGGAGGAAGCGCGTGCCCATAATGGTATTCTGACCAAACCCCCCGGCGCGCTTGGCCGTCTTGAGGATCTGGCGGTTTGGTATCGCGGCTGGCGCGGTGGTCCGCGGGCCGAGATTGCATTACCCCAGATCATTGTTTTTGCTGGCAATCACGGGGTTGCGGCACGGGGTGTTTCGGCTTTTCCGGCAGAGGTTACGGCACAGATGGTGGCGAACTTTCAGCACGGGGGCGCTGCGATAAATCAGATCGCACGGGTGAACGGAGCGACCCTTGATGTGGTGCCGCTGGCACTGGATAAGCCGACGCAAGATTTCACCGTTGAACCTGCGATGACGGACGCAGAGCTTTTGGACGCCCTGTGTGCCGGTTGGAATGCGGTGAACAGCGATGCCGATCTGCTTGTGGTCGGTGAAATGGGTATCGCCAACACTACGTCCGCCGCCGCTTTGGCCAGCGCGCTGTTGGGCGGGGGAAGCGGGTTCTGGACAGGGCGTGGCACTGGTGTCGATGACGCGGGCCTCTTGTTGAAAACCAAGGTTGTGGACGAAGGTGTCGCGCTTCATGCCGACCACGGTGATGGGCTGGAAACACTGCGCCGGTTGGGGGGGCGTGAGCTGGCGGCGATGGCCGGGGCCATGGCCCGTGCGCGTCAGTTGCGCATTCCTGTGATCCTTGACGGGTTCATCTGTTGTGCTGCCGCGCTTTGCCTTGTGCGCACAGCACCCGGTGCGCTTGATCACTGCGTGGCGGGCCACCTCAGCGCCGAAAGCGGCCACCGCCGACTGTTGGGCGCGATGGACAAAGAACCGCTGCTGGAGCTGAATCTAAGGCTTGGCGAAGGGTCCGGTGCAGGGCTGGCGATTGGCATCTTAAAGGCCGCCCTTGCCTGCCACGCGGGCATGGCGACCTTCGCCGAAGCAGGCGTAAGCGACGCATAAGGCGGCACAGAACGGCCCCGAAGGAAGGGGCCGTTTGCTCAGGTGCTTTTATCTGTTTTGTCTCCGCCGAGGTTCAGAAAGGCCGTCTCAAGGTCTTTTTGCAATTCCTTGGCGCGAGCGACGTAGGCGGCGTTTTGCGAGGGCGGCACATCCGGTCGCCAAAGCGCTGCCAATTCGCGCACAGACGAACGGTCATGCCCGTAAAAAAGCTTTTGTGCCTCATTGGCCTCAAAGTTGGAAAGCCCCATGTTTTCCAAGACATAGCGCCCGGCGCGCAGGGAACTGTCGAACATTTCCCGGACGATGTCATTGGCCCCTGCTTGATAGTGGCGGTAGACCTCTTCGCGGTCCCGTGCGCGGCTGACGATATGCAAGGAAGGGTTCTCCTTGCGCGCGTAGGAAATTAGCGAAACCGCTGCTTTGGGGTCATCAAGGGCCACCACCAGCACGCTGGCGTCTGGCAGCCCAGCCTTGCGCAGGATGTCAGGACGGGTCGGATCGCCAAGAAACCCTTTAAAACCAAAGCGCCGCATGACGGCGATGGTTTCGGGGTTGTGATCAAGCACGACTGTTTCGAACCCGCTAGCCTGCACCATGCGGTTCACCATTTGGCCAAATCGCCCCACACCCGCGATGATTACCGGGCCGCTGCTGTCGATCTCATCTGCTATCACAGGGCTGCTGTCATCCATGCGTTTGCTGATCAGGTCGTATAGGATGAACAGCAGCGGCGTGATCAACATCGTCAACGCCACGACCAACAGCAGCGTTTCGGCAATTGGGTCGGGCATGACGCCGGTAGCGATGGAGAAGCTGACCAGCACAAAGCCGAATTCACCCGCCTGCGCCAGTGCCAACGTGAACAGCCACCCATCGCGTCCCTTGAGGCGAAAGAGACGGCCTAGCACCAACAGGATCAGCGCTTTGACGATGATCACCAAAAGCGCCATGCAGATCAGGATCAGCGGCTTTTCGAACAACAGGACAAAGTTAATCCCCGCGCCCACGGTGATAAAGAACAGCCCCAGCAGCAGACCTTTGAACGGCTCAAGGTCGGTTTCCAGTTCATGGCGAAACTCGCTGCTGGCCAGCACCACACCCGCAAGGAAGGCACCAAGCGCAGGCGACAGTCCGACCACCGTCATGAGCGATGAAATTCCTACGACGATCAGCAGGGCCAGCGCCGTATACATCTCGCGCAGTTTAGCAAGGTGGATATAGCGAAACACCGGGCGGGTTAGGTAGATGCCGACGAGAATAATCGCAGCCACGGCCCCGATGGTGACCAGTGTCACGCCCCAACCCGGCAGGCTTTGAACGAAAGTCTGCGCCGCATGGGCCGCGTCATGCGCCTCGGTGCTGAGATGCGCGTTCTCGACCTCTTGCGCGCTGAGCGAGATGGAGCCATCGGGCAGAAGCCCGCCAGAGACACCCGCCGCCAAAAGCGGCAGGAAAGCGAGTATGGGGATCACCGCGATATCTTGGGTAAGCAGCACGGAAAAGACCGACCTGCCGCCTTGTGTTCGCATTAACCCCTTTTCCGAAAGGGTTTGCAGCACGATCGCAGTCGACGAGAGCGCCAGTGTAAGGCCGATCGCCAGCGCCACGCGCCACGGCTGATCATATGCCATCGCGATTGCCATCAGCGCTGCTGTCGACAACAACATCTGTAAACCGCCCAGTCCCAACAGCCGGTGCCGCATGTCCCACAGGGCGCGGGGTTCCAGTTCTAACCCGATCAGGAACAACATCATCACCACGCCGAATTCAGCGAAATGCTGCACGTCCTTCGTCTCGGACCCGACCAAGCCCAGCACCGGGCCAATCAAGATGCCAGCGGCGAGATAGCCCAAAACCGACCCCAGCCCCAATCGCGCGGCGATCGGCACGGCGATCACGGCGGCGGCCAGATAAACGGAAGCTTGGAACAGGAAACCTTCCATTGCGGTCCTCTCTTAGGGTCAGGTGGGCAGTGGCCCGTCCTGTTTCAGTTGATCCATGACGATCTGGCTATGCACCCGGCTGACGGCCTGATGTGGCAGAAGGACATCGTGAATAAGCCTGTTAAGGCTCGGCAGATCGTCACAATATACTCTCAAAAGATAGTCCGCATCCCCTGTCATCGTCCACGCGCTCACAATCTCGGGACGGGTGGCCATGAGGCGGGCAAAGCTGGCCGAATGTTCCGGCCCATGAGTGCCCAGATGGACTTGAATAAACCCCTGAACGTTCAGCCCCATCTGCACCGGATCAAGCCGCGCATGATAGCCGCGAATATAGCCTTCGGCCTCAAGCCGTTGCCGCCGCCGCCCGGCTTGGCTGGGAGAAAGGTTAAGCTGCTCGCCAAGTTCCTGTGCGGTGAGGTGGGCATTTTTCTGTAGCGCCGTAAGCAGCCGCCGATCAATATCATCTAACATGATGCGTGGTTTCCGCGTGGTTTCACGTCAGTATGCGGCACTTCAGCATATTTGACCATAGTGACGCCGCAATACGCGCAACCTGCGCAAAGATGAGGGCGTAGGATGTAGGAAATCCCAAAGCAGAGGAGATCAGACATGGGTCCTTTCCCACATGACGCCCCTAAATCAACCATCACGCCCGAGAACCCAGCAGGCACCGATGGTTTTGAGTTTGTCGAATTTGCCAGCCCCGATCCACAGGCGCTGCGCGATGTCTTTACCAAAATGGGCTATGCCCATGTCGCCAATCATAAAACCAAAAAGATCGAGCTTTGGCAGCAGGGCGACATTACCTATGTGCTGAATTACGATGCGGACAGCTTTGCCGCACGTTTTGTGGATGAACACGGCCCCTGCGCACCTTCGATGGGCTGGCGTGTTGTGGACGCGCAAAAGGCGCTGGACCATGCGGTGGCTAAGGGCGCCGAGGAATATAAAGGCGACGGCAAAGTGCTGGACGTACCCGCGATCATGGGTATTGGCGGGTCGCTGATTTACTTCGTCGACCAGTATTACGACACCTCGCCCTATAATTGGGAATACGACTGGATCGCCACTTCCAAGCCCGAGGGTGTTGGGTTCTACTACCTCGATCACCTCACGCATAACGTCCACAAGGGCAATATGGACGTCTGGTTCAAGTTCTACGGCGATTTGTTCAATTTCCGTGAGATTCGCTTCTTTGACATCGAAGGCAAGTTTACCGGGCTGACCAGCCGTGCGCTGACCTCTCCCTGTGGGCGCATACGCATTCCGATCAACGAAGACCGGGGCGAGACCGGGCAGATCGTGGCCTATCTTAAGAAATACAATGGCGAGGGCATCCAGCACATCGCCGTGGGCGCGCGGGATATCTATAACGCAACCGATGCGATCGCCGACAACGGGCTAAAGTTCATGCCCGGCCCGCCCGAGACCTACTACAAGATGAGCAAGGACCGCGTAACCGGCCACGAAGAACCGCTGGACCGGATGCAGAAACACGGCATCTTGATTGACGGCGAAGGTGTCGTCGACGGGGGCGAGACGCGCATCCTGTTGCAGATTTTCTCGAAAACCGTGATTGGCCCGATCTTTTTCGAATTCATCGAACGCAAGGGCGATGACGGTTTCGGGGAGGGTAACTTTAAGGCGCTGTTTGAATCGATCGAGCAAGAGCAGATCGACAATGGCGAGCTTGAGGCCTCATAGAACATTCAGGGTGGTTGTGAGGTCGGGGGGCGCTTTGGCGCCCCTTTTTGCTGTTTGCGCGCCATTTAGACGTAACCTTAGTTCGGCATCCTCAGCACGACATTGCGGCCCCGGCGGACATAGCGCAATTCGCTGTCGCCGATTGCCGAAACGCGGCCCCCATCAATGCGGTCGCCCACTTCGACTTTCTGGTAGCGTCCGTTGCTCAGCCGGATCAGCGCCCGGCGGTTCGACGGTTTGCCATAGACCCCGATCAGATTGACATCACGCAGGTTGATCGCGTTTTTCACCGTGGCTTGTTTCGCGACCGACGTTTTCGACGGGAAGCGGGGCTGCACCGCTTTGGGGGCCACGCTGGCAACCTGCGCAGGTTCGGGACTGCGTGCAGCGCGTTTCACGATACGGTCAAAATTGCGGGGCCGCGTATCAGGACGGCGCGACTGGGTGGTGGCCTGTTTCGTGGCATTCTGGATCGCTGGCGGCGGGGCAAGGGCGGCGGCAACCGCATCGCTGGTGTCGATCGGGTCAATCGCCACTTCGGGCGCGGCGGCGGCAAGCGCCTCTTCGGCCTCTTCCTGAACCGATTTGGGCCGCAACTGCGGCCGCAGACCTGCAAGCTCAGTGCGCGTCAGACCATCAAGCTGCGCGCGTTCGTTGGTTTCTTCCAGATCGTCGGGGCGCGTGCGGGGGCGCGCCTCGGCCAAGGTGTTGTCGACCTCTGGTGTGGTCGGCGCAACCTCTGGCCGGGTCAATGTCGCGGGGGGCTCTACGGCGGGGCGCCCGAGGTAGAGAAGATGCCCATCGGGGCTCATCGCGCCTTGGGCCGTGGGCTTAACCAGACCTTGGGAATCCAGCGCAAAAACTGTTCCGGCAGCGGCCGGAGAGCTTACCGTGCCGGGTGCCGTGTCGGTGCCAAAACCGCTGGCAGGTGGCAGGGCCACAGCGTCGGTCGTGGTGCTGATCGGGTCAATGCTGGTGAGGTAAAGATCATCGATATCGATGGCCGCGGCAGGGGCCGGGGGCACGTCTGGGGCACGCGCCCAAATGCCGGTGGTGGCATATTTGGCGTCAATCTCGGCCTCTGTCATCTCGGTGATGGGGCGCGGTTGGGGGTCCCGCAGCGCGTCGAGCACGGCCCCGTCTTCATCGGTCAGGCCAGCGTCCAATGCGGCGGTTTCGATCGCATCGGGTTCTGTGGGCTCAGGAGGAAGCGCTGTGATCGCGTCTTCGCTTGTCGGTGTATCAGTCGGGGCCAAAGCTTCGGCGGTACTGCGCGGGCTGCGATCACCGAAAAGCCGCGAAAGCGCGTTGCCTTCATCAAGGAAAATCGACGCCCATGCCGCCACGCCAGCAAGGAAGACCAAAAGCGCCGCAGTCAGGATCAGCCCAAGGAAACGCGGCTTACCACCCACCTCGTTACGCCGGCGCGCGCCAAAGACGGTCATCCGCTCGGCTTCAGAGGAGGGCGTGGCCGCGTTGGGGGCGGTGGCTGCTGACCGTCTGTCTTTCGATGTTTTGGGCTTCCGACGGCTTAGGAACCCGCCGACCGAAGACTGGGCATTGGGCGTCAGCGAACTGCTGTCAGGTTCGGGCGCTGCGGCCTCTGTCGCGGCCTCGACGGTGGCAGGCTCAACCGGCATCTGCGGCGCCAGTGGGGCGGCAGCGGGGGAGGGCGCACCGACTGGCAGTGAGGCTGTGCTGGGTGCTGGAGTTGAACTGGGAGCCGTGTTCGGCCCCGCATTCGGTTTGGTATCTGGTTTGGCAGCAGGCGGGGGCGGCGGTGTGGCCCGGCTCGCGCCGCCAAGGTTCGGTGCATTGTCCGTTCCGCCGCGACGGCTTGCAAAACCCGCAGCCGGGGCGCTGCG
Organism: Sulfitobacter sp. DSM 110093; assembly: GCF_022788715.1. NCBI lineage: Bacteria > Pseudomonadati > Pseudomonadota > Alphaproteobacteria > Rhodobacterales > Roseobacteraceae > Sulfitobacter > Sulfitobacter sp. DSM 110093. Next base: position 2,124,228 of record NZ_CP085167.1, on the reverse strand, counting down.
CGACGGCGGGGCCGAGAAATCCACCTTGCGCGAAGGTTCTGGCCGAGCGGTCGGCGGTGCGGGCGTTTCACTTTCGCCCTTAGCAGCCGCAGCGAGGGGCGCTGTGGAGGCCGCAACGCTTCCGATCGCGGGCGGGGACGTTTCCTCGGGCTCTTCGGGCGTATCAGCCGCGGCCCCCGTCTTAGGGGCGTCGAGCTCTGGCAAATCCTCTTCCAGCGGTGGTGGTGTTTCTGCTGGCGTTGGAGCCAATTTGGGCTCTTTCGAACCGGCCGACGCCTCAGCTGTTTCTACCGGCGCATCCAGATCGGGCAGGTCTTCAACAAGGGGCGGGGGAAGCTCATCTGGGGTCGCCTCTAGCTCGGCTGGATCCGAGGCGTCTGGCGCTTGTTCGGGCGCGGCTAATTCAGGCAGCTCTTCTTCAACCGGCGGAGGGGTGTCTTCAGGCGTGGGAGCAAGCTCCGGCTCCGGCTGCTGCGCTGCGGGCACGTCGGCGACGGCGATCGTTGCATTCGTGTCGGCAATCGGTCCCTCTGGCGCGCTCATCACGCCGGTGATCACGATAGCGGTGGCTTCGGGTTCTACGGATTCGCCAGGCTCCAAAAGCTCTGATGCAGCCTTGGTCGGCCCGAAATGCGGCGCACCGTCAAAGGGGTGGGCGGCAGGGGCGGCGGCAAAGCTGACGGGATGGAAACGATGCTCCACCGCGAAGGCTTCGGCCTCCTCCAAGGTTTCGCGCGCCACGGCGGCCACATGGGTTTGCGTGCCATCCGCGCTGACATCAAAGACCAGATCGGCCACAGCATAGGGCGTGGCCCCTTCCAGTGCCGCTGCTGCTGCGGCACGGCGCGCGGCGCTGTCCGCGCCGGGCGTGTCGATGGTCAGATATTTGATCTGCGCGTCGGGGATCAGCAGCAGACTGCGCAGCCCGCCGGAATCAAGTGCCGTGGCGGTCTTGCGCAAAACGGCGAGTTCAGAGGGCAAATCCGTACTGTCGAGCGCCACTTCACCAACAAGCCGCCAACCGCCCGCCGTGCGGTGGAGCAAACGAATGCCGTCGAACGACAGGGAAAGGGTAAAATTCGGCTTCATCGTAGATGACTTTAGCATGGGGTCGGGCGCACTTACAGGCGCACCGCAGTCAATGCAAAGGATAGAGCAGGAGTTCGCCCAAGGGAAGGGTGTGCGCTGCTTGGGTGCTTGTCAGTGGCGGTATGGGGTGGGCAAATGGCGGCGCATAAAAGCACGGAAAGGGATGAACATGCGACTGATGAACTGGGTGGCGCTGGCGTGGATGGCGGGGGCGGGCATGGTCTCGGCCCAGCAAGGGCCAGAAGAGGGCATTATCGTTACCGGACAAGGCAGTTTCGCCGCCGCACCCGATATGGCCACAATCACACTGGGCGTTACCGAAGAGGCCACCACCGCCAAGGCTGCGATGGACAAGGTGACCGAAGCCGTCGCCGCGATTCTCACCCAGCTTGATGCGCAGGGTGTGGCCGCGACGGACCGTCAGACCAGTCGGTTCTATTTGCGCCCGGTGCATGACCGCCGCCCCGTTGAAGACGGCCAACCGCCCCGCATCACTGGCTATCAAGCGGGTAATTCAGTCACGGTCAAGGTGCGCGATCTGGACAATCTTGGCGCAATGATGGATGCGGTGATTGATGAGGGCGCGAATGATTTCAACGGTTTGGACTTCAGTCTTCAAGATCCGAAAGACGCGCTGGCCGAAGCGCGCAAAGCCGCTGTTGCGGATGCCTCTGAACGCGCCCGGCAATTGGCGGAGGCTGCGGGGGTGAAGCTTGGTACCCTGATCCGCATGACCGAAAATTCACACTCCCAGCCCAAAATGTTCGAGGCAGCCCGCATGGGTATGGCGATGGATAGTGCAATTGCCGAAGGTGAGGTCGAGGTGCAGGCGCAGGTGTCGATGACCTTTGCGATTGCGCCGGGGCAGTAGGCCGCCTTGGATGAAAATCCCCCCGCCGAGGTGATCGGCGAGGGGAGAAGACTTAGCTGGTTGCTTTGGTTAGCGCTTGATCCAGATCGGCGATCAGATCGTCGGCATCTTCTGTCCCGATAGAAATTCGCACAACACCGGGTCCAGCGCCTGCCGCTTCCTGCTGCTCTTCGGTAAGCTGGCGGTGGGTGGTGGAGGCCGAGTGGATGATCAGCGAGCGCGTGTCGCCCAGGTTCGCCACATGGCTAAAGATATCAAGGCTGTTCACCAGCTTAACGCAGGCATCATAACCGCCTTTCACTGCAAAGGTGAAAAGCCCGCCCGCGCCCTTGGGGCAGACCTTTTGCATCCGCTCGTGATAGGGCGAGGATTTCAACCCGGCATAGGTGACGTAATCAACGCGGTCGTCCTGTTCGAGCCATTCGGCGACCTTTACCGCGTTTTGCACATGCCGGTCCATCCGCAGTGACAGGGTCTCGATCCCCATGAGCGTGTAGTGGGCCGCCTGTGGGTTCATCGTCATCCCCAGATCGCGCAGCCCGATGGCGATGCCGTGGAAGGTGAAGGCCATCGCGCCGAAGGTCTCGTGGAATTTCATCCCGTGATAGGCTTCCTCAGGCTGACTGAGCGAGGGGAATTTGTCGTTCGCGGACCAGTCGAACTTGCCTGAATCCACCACGCAGCCGCCCATCACGGTGCCGTTGCCGGTGAGGTATTTGGTGGTGGAATGCACCACCAGCGTCGCGCCGTGTTCAATCGGGCGGCAGAGGTAGGGCGTGGCGCTGGTGTTGTCGATGATCAGCGGAATGCCCGCCGCATCGGCAACATCGGCGATGGCGCGCACATCCATGATATAACCGCCGGGGTTGGCGATGGCCTCGCCAAAGACCGCGCGGGTGTCATCGTCAATCGCATCGGCCACAGCCTGCGGATCGTCGAAGTCGACAAACTTGCAGGACCAGCCAAAGCGTTTGATCGTATGGCTGAACTGCGTGACCGTGCCGCCATAAAGACGGGTTGAGGCGACGATATTCTTGCCCGGCCCCATCAGCGGGAAAAGCGCCATGATCTGTGCCGCGTGGCCCGAGGAACAGCAGACCGCGCCGACACCGCCTTCGAGCGTGGCGATCCGCTCTTGCAGAACGGCATTAGTGGGGTTGGTCAGGCGCGAATAGATATAGCCGACCTCTTGTAGGTTAAAAAGCGCCGCCGCGTGGTCAGCATCGCGAAAGACATAGGCTGTGGTCTGGTAGATCGGCGTTTGCCGTGCGCCAGTGGCCGGGTCGGGCGTGGCCCCGGCGTGAATCTGCAACGTGTCGAATTGATGATTGGGGCTGTTGGCCATTGGTCTGTCCTCTCAGAAGAATGGATTTTTCGCAGCCTAGGCGCAAAGATCCATACAGACAACGGGGGACAGATCGCTCAGCGCATCCAAAAGCCGTTGGATTTGATCCGGTTGCGGATCGCCTGTTCGCGCCGGGGCAGGTTTTCTTGATCAAAGAGCGCGCGCACCTTGGCCCCGCGCCCTTGATAGATCATCCGCTTGAACGCATCGCGTTCTTTCAGCAGCTTTTTCATCCGGTTGGGGGCGGTTACGGCCTCTAGCACCTTGATGGCATGGTCGCTTTCGCGCGCGTAGAGCAGCGGCAGGAAACGGTAGTGGCAGGACACCGTGCCATCCAGCAGACCAGAAGGCAGGGCGTCGCGCCCGCCGCCAAGCGCGTGGATCACCAGCGGCAGCACAATCTGGTCGAGCCACGGGTCAAAGCTCTGCGCGCAAAGCTCAACCGGAGGGTCGTCGCGCACCGCAAGCGCGTAGCGCAAGAAAAGCTCCCCAAATTCGCGAGGGCAGCGGTAATAGAAGAAACCGGCGTTAAAATAGAGATAACGGCGCCAATATTCATCCGGCTGACTGAGGTCGAGGCTGCTGGCGAAGTCGAGGTCGAATTTGTCGTAAAGCGATTTCCACAGTCCGGTGTAGCCCGGCCCATATAACTGCGGCTGCGGCCATGTCCCTTCGCGCCGAAGGGAGGCGGAGGGGCGATCAAAGTCAAATGGAACAGCCGTAAGATCACCGGTGATCAAAGTGTCCGTGTCAAAGAAAACAAAGGGTTCGCCCTCGGGCAAGGCGCTGAGCATCTCGATCTTGTTGCCATAGGGGTAGGCGCTGCCGAAATGCTGGCTCTCGAATGGGATGAACTCTGCCCCGAGGTCTATGAGCGCGTCGCGCAGGGTGTCATTGGCGAGGCGCGGGTCGCCGTCCCAAAGCGGGCCGGGCTGCGGCTCGGCTATCAACAAACGTCCTGTGAAGTCGGGGCAGGAGTGCCGCAGGGAGGCCGCGAAAAGCAGCGCCTCATAGGCCAGACGCCCCTGTTGGGCCACGATGACGACGTTGAAAATTTGCGGGATACGCGAATTGCGTGTCATACTTGGGCGCGGCCTTATGGTTTTGGATAGTATAGGGGCAAGCCTCTATCGGCAAAAGGTAGCAATTTACGCGGTGTTTTGGGGGTGGCATGTTAGATTTTTTCTTCGCGGTGGTCGCAATCAGCATTGGGGTGCCTGCCGCGCCATTGGATGGGGTAGGTCGACCCGGCGTGTCGCTAAGGCCGGAAGCACCAGCAAGCCCCGCTGCCCCGGCGCGACCTGCCGCCCCATCCTCACCCGACGCTCCGGCGCAGGCGTTTTATATGGATGTCGTGCCCGCGGGATTGGTGGCCGAAGATCAAACGCCCACGGGGCGCTTTACCACTGCAACAGAGGTCAGGCCGATCCTGAACGCTACAAGGGGCAATTGGATTGCCGTGCGAGAGTATGACGGGAAAGATTACGTCTACGTTACCCATCTTTGGAGTTGGCGTTGCGGGTTGGCGGCGATTGCCATCGCAGTGAATGACACACCGTTTCGAGATTGGCCCATGCCGCCCTGCCACGAGGCGCTCGCAACCCCCAATGCGATTCTTGATGATGATCCGCAACCGTATCTGACCTTTGAGGCGGGGTCGGTTCAATCGGTTCGCGTGCAGGTGATCTATGACGATTTAGGTATGGATGCTGCAGGTTTTGCGCGGGGGGACGTGCTGATCCCGTGAGGGAGCAGAGATGCGATGCAAGGCTATCGACGATGGGGGGGTAAAGTGGTGGGCGACCCTGGAATCGAACCAGGCGTGCGTCTCCGCGAGGGAGTTACAGTCCCCTGCCACACCTTGCGGCCTGTCGCCCACTTTGCCCTGTGCATTGCACCTGACGTGGGGGCGTGATTACAAGCGACCCAAAGGACCGTCAAGGCGAATTCCCGAGAAATCTTGGGTAAATCGCGCGAAAGGATAAAGAGATGAAGAAACCCAAATGGGTCGTGCAAAAAGAGCAGGACAAAAAGGCCGAAGCGGCGCAGACAGTTTGGCTTTTTGGCCTGCATGCGGTGCGCGATGCGTTGATGAACCCCAACCGCGAAAAACTGCAGTTGATGGTGACGCCGAATGCCCAAGCAAAGTTGGAAGATGCCATCGCGGAAGCGGGAATCACGCCGCAGGTCGTCGATCCGCGCAAGTTCCGTCCGCCGCTTGATCCGAATTCCGTTCACCAGGGTGCGGTGCTGGAAGTGAAGCCGCTGAACTGGGGTCGGCTAGAGGATGTAGCCATCGGCGATACCGCGCCGCGCTTATTGCTGCTCGACCGGGTAACTGATCCGCATAACGTTGGCGCGATTCTCCGCTCAGCTGAAGTTTTGGGAGCGTCGGCGGTGATAGGCACGAAACATCATTCGGCGCCTGAGACAGGCGCGTTGGCCAAGACCGCCAGCGGCGCGTTGGAGCGTCAGCCCTATTTGAGGGTGCGCAACCTCGCTGATGCGATCCGCGCCCTGCAGGATATGGGGTATCTGGTGCTGGGGCTCGATGGGGAGGCCACGCAGACCATCGAAGGCGCGGTAGAAGGCCGGCGGGACCGCCCTGTGGCGCTTGTCTTGGGGGCCGAGGGGCCGGGGCTGCGTGAAAAGACCCGTGAGACTGTGGATGCGCTGGTGCGGATCGATGCCGCTGGCGGTTTCGGCTCGCTCAACGTGTCCAATGCGGCGGCCATCGCGCTTTACGCGAGCCGGGTAGGGGGCTGAGAATCGGCAGAAATTGGCTTAAAATCGGGCAGGGGGCGGGGCGGCAGGACCCGGCCCCTTTGAAACCGGCCAAGGCTTCCTAAATTTAAAGGTGACCGCAGGCCCGGAACGCCTGCTGGCCACCTACTGTCCCTCGTTCCGTACCTTACGCCCCGTGTTCGTCATGGGGCGTTTTTTTTATGTGGGGCAAGATACACAAAAGCCGCCCCAAGGGGCGGCTTTGTGTGTCCTACGGGGTGGTAGGACCAACCTGGAGCGGGCGAGGCGATTCGAACGCCCGACCCTAACCTTGGCAAGGTTATGCTCTACCCCTGAGCTACGCCCGCATCCGGTTGGTGAGGGGGGAATACCCATTCGCGCGGGGGGCTGCAAGGGGGAAAATTGCCCGGGCGGAGGGAAAGCGCGAGATTTGTTAAGCCGCGTGAATCGGGGGCCGGAAAGCACAAAGGGCCGCATCCGAGGATGCGACCCTGTGAAGACCAGATGGAGCGGGCGAGGCGATTCGAACGCCCGACCCTAACCTTGGCAAGGTTATGCTCTACCCCTGAGCTACGCCCGCTTACCGTCTGGTGAGGGCGAAATACCCATTGGGGCAGGGGGCTTCAAGAGGGAAATGTGGTTTTTGGCGGAAAAAGTTGCGCAGGGCGGGGGCGCTGCCCCCGGACCCCCGCGGGTATTTGAAAAAGGATGAATTAGAAGAGGGCGTGACCCAGTAGACCGAGGGCCGAGACTGCGATCATGGCGAGGGTCAGAACCATACCGACCTGGCGCAGGATGAATTTTTGCGGGGTGGCGGCAAAGCCTAGAGGGTGCAGGATGCGGCCTGTTAGCAGCGCGAGGCCAAGGGCGTGGACAGCCAGTGCGGGGGCGCCATTGGCTTCTGTCAGCGCCAGCAAGATAAGCGCGATGGGCATATATTCTGCCGCATTGGCCTGTGCGCGCATGCGTTTGAGCAGCGCCTTGTCTCCGGTATCGCCGAGAGAGATGCGATTGACGCGCCGGTAGGCGATCACATGCCAGCTGAGGCCGAGAAAAACCAGAGCGCAGAGGGCGGCGTAGATCGGGGTGAGGGTAAGCGGCATCGGGTGACCTTTGTCCGGGGTTTTCGCTGGATGTGACCGTGCGGGGGTCCAAAAGAAAAGGCCCCGCGTGTGGCGGGGCCTTTGAAATTGTGACGCAGCGCTTAGTGGCTGTGCTGCTTGTCCCAGTCTTCCTGTTTTGGAAGCTGTTCGAACGTGTGTTCGGGCGGTGGGCTGGGCAAGGTCCATTCCAGCGTGTCGGCGAACTCGTTCCACGGGTTGTTCGCGGTGGAGCGGGCGCCGCGTGTCAGCGTGTAGGCCATGATCCCGAAGAAGAACAGGAAGGAGGCGAAGCTGAGGAAGGCACCGATCGAAGACCACTGGTTCCAGTAGGCGAAGGCCTCAGGATAGTCGATGTAGCGGCGTGGCATGCCCTGACGGCCCAAGAAGTGCTGGGGGAAGAAGGTCAGGTTGGCGCCGATGAACATCGCCCAGAAGTGCAGTTTGCCTGCCCATTCGGGGTACATGCGGCCTGTCATCTTGGGCAGGTAGAAGTAGATGCCTGCGAAGATGGCAAAGACGGCACCGAGCGACATCACGTAGTGGAAGTGTGCCACGACGTAGTAGGTGTCGTGATAGGCGCGGTCCACGGCGGCCTGGCTCAGCACGATGCCGGTGACGCCACCGACGGTGAAGAGGAACAAGAAGCCAAAGGCCCAGAGCATCGGTGTTTTGAACTCGATAGAGCCGCCCCACATGGTGGCAATCCAGCTAAACACCTTTACCCCTGTCGGGACCGCGATGACCATGGTGGCCAGCATGAAGTAGGCCTGCTGGTTCAGGGTCATGCCCACGGTGTACATGTGGTGCGCCCAAACGACGAAGCCCAGTGCACCAATCGCGATGATCGCCCAAACCATCGGCAGGTAGCCGAAGACTGGTTTGCGCGAGAAGGTCGCGATGACGTGGGAGATGATACCAAAGCCCGGCAAGATGATGATGTACACTTCGGGGTGACCAAAGAACCACAGGATGTGCTGGTAGAGGATCGGGTCACCACCGCCTGCGGGATCAAAGAAGGCGAAGCCGAAGTTGCGGTCCATCAGCAGCATGGTGATCGCGCCCGCCAGAACCGGCAGGGACAAAAGGATCAGCCAGCTTGTAACAAAGATCGACCAAGCAAAGAGCGGCACTTTGAACAGTGTCATGCCGGGGGCACGCATGTTCAGGAAGGTGGTGATCATGTTGATCGCGCCAAGGATCGAAGACGCGCCCGATACGTGAACCGCAAAGATCGCGAAATCCATCGACATGCCTGCTTCGCGCACCGACAGCGGCGGGTAGAGAACCCAGCCCACGCCAGAGCCCAGTTGGCCGTTGCCGCCCGGTGTCAGCAGCGAGCAGACCGCCAGTGTCGTACCAGCGATATAGAGCCAGAAGCTGAGGTTGTTCATCCGTGGGAACGCCATGTCCGGTGCGCCGATTTGCAGCGGCATGAAGTAGTTGCCGAAACCCCCAAACAGGGCAGGAATCACAACAAAGAACATCATCAGGATGCCGTGGCCGGTGATTAACACGTTCCACAGGTGGCCGTTTGGCGTACAGGCCGCAGCGCTATCCGCGATGAAACGCGCGCCTTCCATACACATGTATTGAACGCCGGGATCCATGAGCTCAAGGCGCATGTAAACAGTGAATGCCACCGAGATAAGACCCACGCAGGCCGAGACGATCAGGTAAAGAATACCGATGTCTTTGTGGTTGGTGGACATGAACCACCGGGTAAAGAACCCCCGGTCGTCGTGGTGATCTTGGCCGTGAATGGCTGCGTCTGCCATGCGGTGCCTCCTGCAAATGAATTGGACACATGGCGCCATAGGCGGCGCATGCGTAGTCGCGCCCGTTTTAGAGCGCTCGCTTCGCGGGGGCAATGGGCGCGATGGTCGCAGGGAGGGTATTTTTTGCGCTGTTGTGGTCGCGGCCAAATCGGGCCTTGGGGCCGTTTGAGGCGCAGGTTCGCGTGGTCAGGGGGCGGTATCGCAGCTGCCTAACGGGTCGTTGGCAAAGACATCATCGAACGTGGCACGCAGGGCGAGATCTACATCATCCATTGTAACAGGCAGGCCAAGATCGACCAGTGAGGTCACCCCGTGATCGGCAATACCACAGGGGACGATGCCACCAAAATGGCTGAGGTCCGGCTCGACGTTGATGCTGATGCCGTGAAAGCTGACCCATTTGCGCAGCCTGATTCCAATCGCGGCGATCTTGTCTTCGGCAGGGCTGCCATCGACCTGTGCAGGCTTTTCGGGCCGTTGCACCCAAACACCGACGCGACCGGGGCGAATCTCTCCCCGTAGGTTGAATTGATCAAGGGTGGCGATCACCCAATTCTCAAGCTGGCGCACAAAGCAGCGCACATCGCGCCCGCGCGCGGCTACGTTCAGCATCACATAGGCCACGCGCTGTCCCGGCCCGTGATAGGTATACTGCCCGCCGCGCCGGGTGGGGTAGACGGGGAAGCGATCAGGCTCGGTGAGGTCTTCAGCCTTTGCCGATGTGCCAGCGGTGTAGAGCGGCGGATGCTCTACCAGCCATATACATTCTTCGGCCTCGCCTGCCGCGATGGCGCTCGCGCGCGCCTCCATCCACGCCTCGGCGGTGCGGTAATCGGTCAAGCCGTCGGTGATAATCCATTCAACCATGTGGATGCCTTAGCAAGACCTGTGCCGCACCGCCAGAGGCGGCACTTAGGCCGCCGCGTCGCGCTCTTGGAGAACCTTGCGCAGCATCTGCGCATAATTATCGGCGCCCTGCGCACCCGTGACGAGGTATTTGCCCTCAAATACCATTGAGGGGACACCGGAAATGCCGCGTGAGGTCCAGAATTCCTGCGCTTCGCGGGTTTGTTCGGCCAAGCTACCGCTGTTGAGAACCTCCAAGGCCTCGGCGCGGTCCAAACCGACGAGCGCGGCGACATCCACCAGCACGTCGGTATCATTTACATTGCTGCCTTGGGTGAAATGCGCATCAAAAAGGGCCATTTTGAGCGGGTGCTGCAAGCCCTTGGACTGCGCCCATGTCAGCAATTGATGCGCGGCAAATGTGTTTTGCATCCGGGTTTCATCAGAAAAGTTAAAAGTGAATCCCAAATCACGGCCCATATCCGACAGGCGCTTGCGATTCTCGACGGATTGCGCGGGGGTGGAGCCATATTTTTCGGCCAGATGTTCGGCCATGTTCTGACCTTCGGCGGGCATCTGAGGGTTTAGCTCGAAAGGATGCCAACGGATGTAAGCGCCGACACCCACGGCACCGAGCGCCTGTTCTAGCTGTTTGTAGCCAACGATACACCATGGGCACATGACATCCGACACGATGTCGATCTGCACGGTGGGGGCATCGGCTGGATTGGCTTGGGCGTTGGCGTGATCGGGGGCGGCGGCGTCTGCGGGCATGATGAAATCCTTTTTGCTTGCTCTATCAAGTGGCCTGCCGGGCGCGGTGTTTCAACGGTTGAGGTGCGAGATTGCGGCGCCCTAAAGGATTTGTGAATGGGGATTGCGTTTTCTGGGAGGTGGCCGAAGGTGCTGGTAAACTTATCGCCAACGGCGCGGGGGGCAGGGGGTGCCAAACGGCCAAATAAGCGGTTCGGAAAAAGACTGAAGAATTTTGCCGATTGCCTCTTCACAAGCCTCTGGTCTTTGGCTAAACCCCGCCCACCAACCATGGCGTGCGGTCGTGGCGGAATGGTAGACGCGCAGCGTTGAGGTCGCTGTGGGGTAACACCCGTGAGAGTTCGAGTCTCTCCGACCGCACCACCTTCTTTTGCTTTTGCAAAACGATGGTTGGAAAAATCCTGATAAAATTTGATCCTTGGCCTCGCTTATATCGGCGCGCAGCCTATCCTTGTGCTGCGCGGTATTCTGCCTGTTTTGCTGTAAATACGGCAGATGGACATGGGTAGCGCTGTTCACATCCGGGCAAGGCACCCCCAGAGTGTTTGTAACCTAGGCGGTGATGCCGTTTAAAGGTGAGAGAACAATGCCCGTGTGCGGCGGGCAGAGCAGAACCGGCACGGAAACCGGGGCGACGGGATGCAGGAGGGTAGCGCGTGGCGCATCAAGGGCAGACTCAAGGGGCGGCGATTTATCTCGCTCTTGGACTACTTCTTGGCGGGGGCGCTGCTGCGCAAGCCGCAGATCTGGCACTCACAGGGGTGGCTGAGGATTCAGAGCTTTATGCCACGCTGCGCGGTGGGTCCCTGTTGGCCGAGCAGACGGATCAGGATGAAGATGCCGAACCGGCTACGCCGCAGGAACTGGTTGCAGCGGCACAGGCCGACTACGGCAGGCTTTTAGCCCTTCTTTATGACAATGGATACTTTGGGCCGACCCTGAAAATCACGCTTGATGGCGTTGATGCCTCGGCAATTCCGCCTGTTCAGCCGCCGCGCCGAATTGATCGGGCGGTGATCACCGTCGATCCGGGGCCGAAATTCCGCTTTGGCCTGACCCGCATCGCCCCCGTCGCGCCAGAGACCGAATTGTCCGACGGCTTTGCCACCGGGGAAACCGCAAGCCTCGGCGTGCTGAAAGAGACCGTTTCCACCGGGATCAGCGGGTGGCGCGCCGTGGGCCATGCCAAGGCCGAATTGGCCGAGCAGGATTTGACCGCCAAACATCGAGAGCGTCTGATCGACGCTGATCTGCGCCTCGCTCCTGGCCCAAAACTGCGCTTTGGCGCGCTTACTGTGACCGGGAACGAAGATGTCCGCACCCAACGTTTGCTCGAAATCGCAGGCCTGCCGGAGGGGGAGGTGTTCTCTCCCGAAGAGTTGGACCTCGCGACCGAACGTCTGCGCCGCACTGGCGCTTTCGACGCTGTCGCATTGATCGAAGCCGATCGGATCGGCCCCAATAACACGCTGCCGATCACTGCTCAGATCACAGAAGCGCCCAAACGCCGCTTGGGCTTTGGTGCGGAACTGTCTTCGCTTGAGGGGCTGACGCTTAGCACCTTTTGGCTGCATCGCAATCTGTTGGGCGGGGCCGAACGGCTGCGTCTTTCGGCAGAGATTGAAGGCATTGGCGGGAACTCGGGGGGCGAAGACTATACGCTCTCTGCGCGTTTTGAACGGCCCGCGACCTTTAATGAAGATACAAACTTCTATGCGCTGGCGACGTTGGAGCAGTTGGACGAGGTGAATTACTTCTCTCGCCAATTGGACCTTGAAGCGGGGATCGAGCGGGTCGCGAATGAAAACCGTACCTATTCCGCGGGCCTTGGTCTGCGCGTGGCGGAAACGGAAGACGCGTTTGGCACCAATAACTATACCTTGCTAACCCTACCGCTGGGCGCCGAATTTGACTATCGTGACAAAGAGTTAGACGCGACCGAAGGGTATTACATTGATGCCAGCATCATGCCCTTTGTTGCTGTCTCCGGCTCTGCAAGCGGGCTGCGAACCTATTTCGATGCGCGCTATTATCGGACCTTTGGGACTGAGCGTCCGGTCACCCTGGCCTTCCGCGGTCAACTGGGTTCTGTAGCCGGGCCAGACCTGTCAGAGGCGCCTGCGGACTACCTCTTTTATTCTGGTGGGGGCGGCAGCGTGCGCGGGCAACCCTATCAATCGCTGGGTGTTGATCTGGCCAGTGGCGACACCGTTGGCGGGCGCAGCTTCGCGGGCGTTTCGGCCGAGGCACGTGTTAAACTGACCGAGAAGATCGGCGTCGTGGGCTTTGCCGACGCGGGCTATATCGGTTCAGAAGAGTTCTATGATGGATCGGGCACTTGGCATTCCGGTGCGGGGCTTGGCTTGCGCTATGCAACGGGGATCGGCCCCATTCGGCTGGATGTGGCGGTGCCAACGTCGGGGCCGGAGGTGGATGAAGATTTCCAAGTCTATATCGGGATCGGGCAGGCGTTTTAATGCGACAGTTTCTCAAATTTCTCACCGCCAGCTTTGTCTATCTTGCCTGTCTCTCTCCGGCTTTCGCGCAGGATGATGACAAGGGCTTTTTGACGCGCACCATTCAGGACGCGCTTAGCGGGGCCGGGCGTACGGTCAGCATTGATGGTTTTGCCGGGGCGCTCAGCTCGGCTGCTTCTTTCGATCGGATGACCATTTCCGATGATGATGGCATCTGGCTGACGCTGGAAGACGTGGTGCTGGATTGGAACCGCTCGGCCCTGCTGCGCGGTCGCTTAGAGGTTGAACAATTGACCGCCGGGCGGTTGGATGTTGAACGCCTGCCTGTCAGTGATGAGGTCGATCTGCCTGATGCCGAAGCCAAACCCTTCGCGTTGCCCGATCTGCCAGTATCCATTGAAATTGCAGACTTTTCCGTGGATGAGATCAACCTAGGTGAGCCGATCTTGGGCGAGGCGGCGCAGTTGTCTGTCAAGGCCAATGCACGCCTGACCGATCAGGTCGGTATCGTCGATTTTCAGGCCCGCCGCACGGATGGCACACGGGGTGAGTTTAACATTCAGGCTGATTTCGACCGCACGGAAAGTGTCCTTGATCTGCTGTTGGAACTTACCGAAGACCCCGAAGGCATCGCCTCCAAGCTGCTGAATCTGCCGGGCCAACCGTCCGTTCAGATGTCGGTCAAAGGCGCAGGGCCATTGGATGATTTCGCCACCGATGTGACAATCGCTACCGATGGCGAAGAACGTCTGGCAGGGCAGGTGACGCTAGGCACGCAAAGCTCTGAGCGTACGGGCGACGGACCGGACCGTCGCATTCAGGCCGACATCGGCGGTGACATCACCGCACTGCTGGCCCCGCGCTATCGTGAGTTTTTTGGCGAAGACGTGCGTCTGGCGCTGGATGCGCTGTTGCAAAGCAATGGTGCTGTTGATGTCAGCAGCTTCACCCTTGCGGCGAATTCCGTCGATCTTGAGGGTAAGGTCACGCTGAACCAAGAGAAATGGCCGACACTGATCGACATTTCCGGCCGTATTGCCAACCCCGATGGCACCTCGACGCTCTTGCCTGTTTCCGGTGATGGCACGCGGGTTGAGGCTGTGACTTTGCGGGTGGACTACGATGCCGCCGATGGGGACCGGTTTGAGAGTGCCTTTGACATTACCGGGCTGGACACTGGCGCGGTGCAAATTGCCGAAACCAAACTTGCCCTTGATGGGATCCTTGAGGGCGATCTGGGCAGCTTGGGGCAGTTCCTTGGCGATGTGACCTTTGCCACCGAGGGGCTGACGCTGACCGATCCGGCCAGTTCAGCGGCCATTGGTGACGCGATCACCGGCAGCGCCGAGATCCGTTTTGTCGAGGGAGAGCCGATTGAGATCAACGGCCTGACGCTTGCGGGCGAAGATTACGGTCTTACCGGTGAAGCGGCGATTGATGGTGTGGATGCCGGGCTGTTGACCCAGTTGAAGATGACGCTCGAAGCCAAGGATATCAGCCGCTTTTCCGCGCTTGCAGGCCGCGATATTTCAGGGGCCACTGCACTTGCGCTGAATGGGACCGTGACCCCCTTGGGCGGTATGTTTGTTCTGGCAATTGCAGGTGGTACGGATGACCTGCAAATCGGTATTGAACAGGCTGATGCGGTTTTGGCGGGGCGTACCAGCCTAAGCATGGTGGCAAAACGTAATGAAACCGGGACCTTCCTGCGCGAGCTTGATCTGAAAAATGACGCGCTTGAGTTGACCGGCGATGTCGAACTGCGCAGTGAAGACAGCCGCGCCGCGCTCGATTTCGCATTGGCCGATATCGGTCTGGTACTGCCACAATACGAAGGTCCAGTTTCGGTCAAGGCAACTGCGGTGCAAGAGGCGCGCGGTTGGGTTGTGGATGCTGTTACCGATGGCCCTTATGACGCTGCGCTAACCGTTTCGGGCTTGGCCACGGGCGATAACGCGCAGATTGATTTTACCGCTGATATCCCCCGAATCGAAGATTTTGTGCCGGATGCGGACATTACCGGGCCGGTCACGGCCAAGGGCGATCTGCGCCAAACGCCGCAAGGCTGGCAGATCAATACGGACGCCAGCGGCCCGCTGAATGCACAGGCGTCTGTCAGAGGGCTGGTTTCGCCCCGTGTTGATGTGGCCTTTGATCTGGCGCTTCCAGATGTTCAACCCCTCGTCCCGCAGGTTAACGGCGGGGTAGAGGCCAGCGGCACGGTGGAGCAAACCGATCAGGGCTTTGTCGTCGACACAATCGCGAATGGCCCCTACGGCAGTCGCGTGTCGGTGGAAGGTTTGGCAACAGGCCCCGATATGGCGCTGAGTTTCGATCTTTCCGTGCCTGATGTCAGCCCGCTTGCCCCCGGCGTGAACGGTCCGCTATCGGCCAAGGGCAATGTCCGTCAAACATCTGATGGGATTGCCGTAGATGTAGATGCAAATGGCCCTTATGGCAGCAGTGCCATGGTCGAGGGGCTGGTGACGGGAGAAGTGTCGCTGAAGTTCGACGTCTCTGTGCCGAACGTTAATCCACTGGTGCCAAGTGTCTCAGGGTCTTTCGCGGCCAATGGCACGGCGCGTCAGACGGATGCAGGTGTTGTGCTTGATGCCAGCGCAAGCGGCCCTTACGGCGCGCAGGCAACTGTCGATGGGCTGGTGACTGGCCCCAATGCCGATGTCGATTTCCAGTTGAACGTGCCCGACATCGGCGCGCTGGTCGACCAAGTGAACGGCCCACTCAGTGTCGCAGGCTCGGCCCGGCGCGAGGGGGAGGCATGGCGGATCGACACCAATGCCAACGGCCCTGCTGGTACGCAGGCCAGCGTTGCTGGGTTGGTGAATGCCGATGGCTCGCTAAACATTGATATTGCAGGCAATGCCCCGCTTGGGTTGTCGCGGCCCTTCCTCGCGCCGCGCAACCTGCAAGGGCAGGCGCAATTTGATTTGCAGATCAATGGACCAGCGGCGTTGTCTTCGGTTAGCGGGCGTATCTCGACGAATAATGCGACATTCACTGCGCCGAACCTGCGGGTCGCTTTGCAGGGGATCGATGCTGACATTCAGCTTGGCAATAACCGCGCACAGTTAAATGTGACAGGCCAAGCGGTGGATGGCGGGCAGCTTAACGTGGCCGGAGCGGTCACCCTGACGCCTGCCTTGCCCGCGGATATCAACATCGCTGTGCGCAACCTCGTCTATGCGGACCCAAGCCTTTATAGCACCACACTGAACGGGGATTTGCGTCTCGCTGGCCCGCTGAGCGGCGGTGCGCAGATTACCGGTGTGATCAACGCGGGCGAGACGAATATTCAGGTGCCCGCGACCGGGTTGACCTCGATCGGGGACATCCCGCAGATCACCCAGGTCAACGCGCCAGCCGATGTTCTGGCGACGCGCCGCAAGGCGGGGCTCGATGGGGCCGATGCGGGTGACGATCCGACCGAGACATCCTCTGGCGCTGGTTTTGGGCTCAACCTGCAGATCAACGCGCCGAACCGCATCTTTGTGCGCGGCCGCGGGCTGGATGCGGAACTAGGCGGCGCGTTGAACCTCAGCGGCACCACCAACCGCATTATCTCTGCTGGGCGGTTTGAGTTGATCCGAGGGCGGCTGGATATCTTGGGCAAACGTTTTTTGCTGGATGAGGGGTCGGTTCAGTTTCAGGGTGATTTCATTCCTTACATCCGGTTCGTTACCTCAACCGATACCGAGGCGGGAGAGGTGCGTGTGATTGTCAGTGGCCCCGCGAATGAGCCGGAGGTTACCTTTGAATCAACCCCCGCCGCGCCACAGGATGAAGTGCTGTCGCAATTGCTTTTCGGGCGTAACATCTCGGAAATCTCGGCCTTTCAGGCGCTGCAACTTGCCAGCGCCGTGGCGACCCTTGCAGGCCGTGGGGGCGACGGGATAATCGGCAACCTGCGCGAAGGCTTTGGATTGGATGATCTTGATGTGACCACCACCGACGACGGCGCCACGGCGCTGCGGTTGGGGAAATATCTGACGGACAATGTCTATACCGATGTCACGGCCGCCTCTGACGGGACTGGCGAGGTCTCCCTCAACCTCGACATCAGCGAGAGCCTGACGGCGAAGGGCACGCTCGGCTCCGATGGCGACAGCAGCATCGGGATCTTCTTTGAGCGGGATTATTAAGAACGAGGGCGCCTTGCGGGGCGCCCTTGGTTTTACAGGCGATTAAGCTTCGTCGCGTGGGGTAAAGCGGCCATAACGGCCTTGGTCAAACATCAACCCCGCGGCGCCGTCCTCGCGCAGTGCGGCCTGTCGGACATGGCCCAAGATCAGCGAATGATCGCCCGCTGCGTGCACCGCGTAGGTATTGCAGTGAAACCGCGCAAGGCAGCCTGCAAAAGTGGGCACGCCTGCTGCATCCTCGGTCCAGTCGAACCCGCCAAAGTCATGGCCCTGTGTGGCGAAACGCTGGGCCAATTCCTCTTGATCCGCGCCAAGCACGTGAATGCAAAATGACGCCGCTGCGGTAAAACTATCGTGCCGCTTGGATGAAATCGCAGGCGACCACAGCACCAAAGGCGGATCAAGCGAGACAGAGGCGAAAGAATTCGCCGTCATCCCCATCGGGCCCTGCGCAGTTTTAACGGTGACCACAGTCACACCGGTGCCAAAACGCCCAAAGGCGCGGCGCAGAGCAGTGGCATCGCCACTGTCGGGGGAAAAGGGGATCAGATCATCGTTCATAGCGACAAGCGGTGCCATGTGGACGCTGATTTGTCCAGCGGTGCCGGCGCGTCGTATCGCCATCTTACTGCGCGGATATCCGTCGCTTGCGAAACTCAAAGGAACCCTTGTCAGGGGCGGGCGTTGTGTCTGCGATGAGAGGCAACATCAGGGCCCAAGTGGCGTTGATGCTGGCTGTCGGAAGGGAGCGGGGCGCATGATGTGTACCGTTCTACCGGGCACCCGAATGCCGTTCACAACAGATAGGTGCGCAAGATTGCACCGGAAAGTGACAGACAATGATGAATGCAACCAAACTGACCCTCGGCGCCGCCCTGTCGAGCGCCACCGCCTTTGGCTCGACCGCGATGGCCGATGACAATGAGACAGTCGATCACGCCGAAATCGGGTCGCTGTCTTGCGATGTGGGTGATGGCACTGGCTTTGTCTTTGGTTCTACCCGTGAACTCACATGTACCTTTAACCCCATCGAAGATGGGCTCGAAGATGAGACCTATGTCGGTGAGATCAACCGTTGGGGTGTCGATATCGGCAAAACCCAGAACGGCCAAATGTCTTGGCTAGTGCTGGCCCCGACCGAGCAGGAGTATTCCGAAGGCGGCCTGAACGGCAGCTATAAAGGTGTCTCTGCAGAAGCAACCGTGGGTGTGGGCGCCGGTGCAAACCTGATGACGGGTGGGTCCGAGAACACGCTGGCCCTTCAGCCGCTGAGCGTGAACACCCAGACCGGCGTGAACTTTGCCGTGGGCGTGGGTGAAATTAACCTGCAGCGCGTCGAAGGCTGAGCCTGAGCGATAGATTTAAAAGAGCTGGGCCGTCCCTTGGGGCGGCCCTTTTCTAATTGCCGCATATCACAGCTTGGGAAGTTGATCTCCGGCCCGAACGCTACCGTCCTGCACGATTTTGCACAGGACACCGCGCAACCGATGCGGGCGGTTTTCCTTTCGGTTGATCCAGCGCAGGCTATCTTGGCCATAGCGGTCGCGCCATTTGATGCAGCCGTTATTGAACTTGTCGCTCACCTCCAGCACCGCCGATCCAGCCTGTAGCCGTGTGCCGACGGGCAGGTTCTCATGGCTGAGATCCATGTCCACGATCATCGTGTCGCCGGGGTGGACCGTATGGTCGCGGTCGCGCCAGCAGAGGTCCATCACTCTTTTAGACAGGATCGACACTTGGATGCGCGGGTCTGGGCTCCCGTCGGGTAGGGTGAGCCAAGGCTTTTCGGTCCAGCGTTCGCCGAGGATGCCTTCGGCCTCGGTCAGATCCAGATGCTCTGGAAACTGTCGCAGGCCGTAGTCGGGACGAAAGCATAGCTGAAGGATGGGTGCCGCATCTTTCGGCGCGGCGAGAATCTCCGGCAGGGAGGCATCGCACTCCTCTGCTGTGGCATGTCGCGCGGTTTGTGGGGCGATGATCTGGTCCATGTCTCTCTTTCTTTTGCTGCACGGCGCGGGGGCGGGCGGCCACCCGCGCCATGCAACGCCTTAGCGATTCATCCGGTTGTCGATAAGATCATCCACAACGCTCGGATCCGCCAGCGTCGATGTATCCCCCAATGCGCCATAGTCGTTTTCGGCGATTTTGCGCAGGATACGGCGCATGATCTTGCCCGAGCGGGTTTTCGGCAGGCCGGGCGCCCATTGGATCAGATCGGGCGAGGCGATGGGACCGATTTCCTGCCGCACCCAGTTGCGCAGTTCGCTGCGCAGATCATCGGAAGGCTCTTCACCGCTCATCAAGGTGACATAGCAATAGATGCCCTGACCTTTGACATCATGCGGGTAGCCGACCACGGCGGCTTCGGCCACTTTGTCATGGGCAACCAGCGCGCTTTCGACTTCGGCAGTGCCCATACGGTGGCCTGAGACGTTGATCACATCATCCACGCGGCCCGTGATCCAATAGTCGCCGTCGGCATCGCGCTTGCAGCCGTCACCGGTGAAGTAATAACCGGGGTAATCCGCGAAATAGGTTTTCTCGAACCGTTCATGATCCCCCCAAACAGTGCGCATCTGACCCGGCCAGCTGTCGGCGATGCAAAGCACGCCCTCGGCGGGGTTGCCCTCAATCTCTTTGCCTGAGGTCGGGTCCAGCACCACCGGCTTGATGCCAAAGAAGGGTTTCATCGCCGCGCCGGGCTTCATGTCATGGGCGCCGGGCAGAGGGGTCATCAGATGGCCGCCGGTCTCGGTCTGCCACCATGTATCGACGATCGGGCAGCGGCCGTGGCCGACCACTTCGTGATACCAGTTCCACGCCTCGGGATTGATCGGCTCGCCCACGGTGCCAAGGATGCGCAGCGACGACAGATCGCTTTTGGTGACGAATTCCTTGCCTTGCCCCATCAGGGCGCGGATTGCCGTGGGGGCAGTGTAGAACTGCGTGACTTTGTGCTTTTCGCAGACCTGCCAGAAGCGGCTGGCGTCAGGGTAGGTGGGCACGCCTTCGAACATGAGCGTGGTGGCACCATTGGCCAGCGGGCCATAGACGATATAGCTGTGGCCGGTGACCCAGCCCACGTCTGCCGTACACCAGTAGACGTCGCCGTCGTGGTAATCAAATGTCACCTCATGGGTCAGGGCCGCATAGGTGATATAGCCGCCGGTGGTATGGACCACGCCCTTGGGCTGGCCGGTGGAGCCGGAGGTGTAGAGGATGAAGAGCGGGTCTTCGGCACCGACTGCGGTGGGTTCGCAGGTGTCGGCGGCATCCTTAATCAGCGCGTTGTAATCGCGGTCGCGGGCGTCGTTCCACGCGACGTCTCCACCCGTGCGGCGTACGACAAGGCATTGAACGCTGGCATCACATTGCGCCAACGCCGTGTCGGCATTGGCCTTGAGCGGGGTGGCCTTGCCGCCGCGCGGGGCCTCATCCGCGGTGATCACGACCTTGGCTTCGCAGCCGTTGACGCGGGCGGCCAGCGCATCCGGGGAGAACCCCGCGAAAACGATGGAATGGATCGCGCCGATCCGCGCGCAGGCCAGCATGGCATAGGCGGCCTCGGGGATCATTGGCATGTAGATGATGACGCGGTCGCCTTTATCAACGCCCAGATCGCGCAGCACATTGGCCATACGGCAGGTGGCGCTGTGCAACTCGCGATAGCTGATGTGTTTGGCGTCATCCTCGGGGCTGTCTGGCTCCCAGATGATCGCGGTCTGATCGCCGCGCTTTTCTAGATGGCGGTCGATGCAATTTGCGCTGACGTTCAACTCACCATCCGCAAACCAGTTGATGCTGACTGATCCAAGGTCAAAGTTGACATCGCGCACTTGGGTGAAGGGTTTGATCCAGTCGATCCGCTGCGCCTGTTCGCGCCAGAAACCGTCGGTGTCGGTGACGGATGCTTGGTACATCTTGTCGTAGGTCTGCGCATCCACATGGGCGCGGGCGGCCATGTCGGCGGATGGCGGATAGGTCTTTGCGGTGGCGTCGGACATGGTGGTTCCTCCCTTGATGTTCGCGTCTTGCCACGGGGCGCGGGTCTCCCCTGCTTTCCGTGGCCTCCTCCTAAGCTGGATCATAGCGGCCCGTGAAAAGAAGTGAATAAGCAACTGGATTACAAGGGCTTGCCTGTAAAGCTTTTTCCCGTCTGCCGGGATGTCTGTAAATTTTCTTTGGCGAAGAAGCGATTAGGAAGATTTTTCAATACCTTGACAGTCAAACACGCGGCGACTGTCTTGCGGCTGTCGTATTTGCGCGGCATGACGGGGTTGGCAGGCTCCGCCCCGCGGGGTAGCCTGTGCGCCAATCCGCCCATAAGGGGGGGGGATTTTAGGGAGAGAAATCATGAATAAACTGCTGAGCGGCGCCGCCGCCTGTGCGCTGAGCGTTGCCTTTGTCGGCCAAGCTGCCGCGACCGAATGGAACGCCTCCGTTTGGGGCAAGCGCCGCGCCTTCACCGAACATGTCGAAAAGATCGCCGAACTGGTGAGCGAGAAGACCAACGGCGAATTTACCATCAACGTCAGCTACGGCGGCCTGTCCAAGAACCGTGAGAACCTCGACGGTATCTCCATCGGTGCTTTCGAGATGGCCCAGTTCTGCGCCGGCTACCACGCCGACAAGAACCGCGCGATCACCGTGCTGGAACTGCCGTTTCTGGGGGTAAGCAACCTCGAAGAGGAAGTCGCGGTTTCCAAAGCGGTCTATGACCACCCCGCCGTCGCCAAAGAGATGGCACAGTGGAATGCGAAAATGCTGATGACTTCGCCCATGCCACAGTACAACCTTGTCGGCACCGGCGATCCGCGCACCACGTTGGAAGATTTCGACGGCATGCGCGTCCGCGCCACCGGCGGTCTGGGCAAAGCCTTCGAAGCCGTAGGCGGTGTGCCGACATCCGTGACTTCTTCGGAAGCATATAACGCGATGGAATCCGGTGTTGTCGACACCGTGGCCTTCGCCCAGCACGCGCACCTCAGCTTTGGCACGATCAACAAAGCCGATTGGTGGACTGCAAACCTCAACCCCGGCACTGTGAACTGCCCCGTTGTGGTGAACATCGACGCCTATGACTCGCTCAGCGACGCAGAGCGCGAAGCGCTTGATGGTTCCGTCGATGAGGCGCTGGATCACTACCTCGCTAACTACGGCGAACTGCTTGAGCGTTGGGATTCCGTTCTTGAAGAAAAGGGCGTTGAGAAGGTCGAATTTACCCCAGAGGTAATCGCCGAGTTCAAAGCCAAAGCGGCTGACCCTGCGCGTGAAGCATGGATCAAAGACATGGAAGCCCAAGGCATTCCGGGTCAGGAACTTTACGATCTCGTGATCGAAACGCTGGAAAAAGAGCAGGCGTCGAACTAAGCCCTGCCACGCAGGACTGTGAGGGCCGTGCGGCAAACCGCGCGGCCCTTTCGACTTTTGAAACGAAACAAACAGACTTTCTGAAAAGGAGAGCCGATGGCCGGATCATCCGCCGTGCTGGAGGACAGCAGCCTCCTCAGCCGCCTCGACCGGGGCCTGCTGAAGCTAGAGACCATCTTTGCCCTGATCTCGGGGATTGCCGTTTTCATGTTGATGGTGCTGGCCGTTTGGTCCGTGGGGGGGCGCAAGTTCTTTTCCACGCCACTGGCGGGCTATGTCGACTGGATCGAAGCGGCGATGCCCTTCATCGCCATTATGGGCATTGCCTATACCCAACGTATGGGCGGGCATGTGCGCATGGACATCCTGATTGGGCAGTTGAAGGGCCGTGCGCTTTGGGCGGCGGAACTGCTGTCGGTGGTGCTGATCCTGCTCTTGATGCTGGCGCTCACATGGGGCGCTTGGGCGCATTTCGACCGCAGCTTTGATATGGCCGCCCCGATGTGGAGCCGCGACAGCTCGATCGACATCGGCCTGCCGATCTGGCCCAGCAAACTGGTGGTGCCGCTGGCCTTTGCCGTGATCTCCTTGCGGCTTTGCCTGCAAATCTGGGGCTATGGCCGGGCCTTAGTGTTGGGGCTGGAACGCCCCGTGGCCGTGCCGCTGGTGCAATCGGCGGCGGAACAAGCAATGGCCGAGGCCGAACAACTGGATGGACGTGACTGATGGATCCTATTGAAATCGGCCTTTGGGTCTCGGGCGGCATGCTGCTTATGGTGGTGCTTGGCATGCGGGTGGCCTTTGCCGCCGCCATGGCCGGGCTTATCGGCCTTATCTGGATTTTCTGGGCCAAGAAGGGCATGGAGTGGGACCAGCTTGGCTGGGCGCTGACCGTGGCAATCAAGACCGCCGGGCAGGTGCCGCACTCGAAAGTATCAAGCCAGACACTCTCACTGATCCCCACCTTCATTCTGATCGGCTTTCTGGCCTATTACGCAGGTCTGACCAAAGCGATCTTTGAGGCAGCGAAACGTTGGTTCGCTTGGGTGCCGGGCGGTTTGGCGGTTTCGACCGTTTTTGCCACAGCAGGTTTTGCGGCCGTGTCGGGTGCTTCGGTTGCGACGGCTGCGGTTTTCGCACGGATCGCCATTCCCGAAATGCTCAAGATCGGCTATAACAAGCAATTCGCGGCGGGTGTCGTGGCAGCTGGGGGCACGCTGGCCTCGCTGATCCCGCCCTCGGCGATCTTGGTGATCTATGCGATCATTGTTGAGCAGGACGTGGGCAAGCTGCTGTTGGCGGGCTTTATCCCCGGTGCCTTTTCGGCGGTGGTCTATGCGGTGTTGATCATCGGCATCGCCATGATCTGGAAGAACGTCGGCCCGCCGGTGACCGGCTTCACATGGCGTGAACGCTTTGCCTCGTTGCCTGCCGCGCTGCCGATTGTCGCGGTGGTCGTGATCATCATCTTCTTCGTCTACAACCCCTTTGGCGATGCATGGGGCACCCCGACAGAAGGCGGCGCCGTGGGGGCCTTTATCGTCTTCTGCATGGCGGTCTTCCGTGGGATGCGTTTGGCGGAGTTGAAGGACGCGCTGTTGGAGACGGCCAAGCTGACAGTGATGATCTTCACCATCATCTGGGGCGTCTTGATCTATGTACGCTTCTTGGGCTTTGCCGATCTGCCGGGCGCATTCGCCGATTGGATTTCATCGCTCGAAACCTCGCCGATGCTGATCCTGATCTGCATCCTGCTGGCCTATGCCGTTTTGGGCATGTTCATGGATGCGATCGGAATGTTGCTGCTGACGCTGCCCGTGGTTTACCCGGCGGTGATGGCGCTCAACGGGGGCGAATTCGTCTCGGCGGCGGACAGTGCCTTTGGCATGTCCGGCCCGATGTGCGCGATCTGGTTCGGTATTCTGGTGGTGAAGATGGCGGAGTTCTGTTTGATCACGCCGCCCATCGGCCTCAACTGCTTTGTCGTCGCGGGCGTGCGCCCCGACCTCAGCGTGCAGGACGTGTTCCGCGGTGTGATGCCCTTCTTCGTTGCTGACGCGGTGACCATTGGCTTGCTGGTGGCCTTCCCGCAGATCGTGCTCTGGCTGCCGTCCCTCGCGGGCTAGGCAGGCTTAAGCAACAGGCTTGTCCGCGGCGGTTTCATCTGCCGCGGATGCGCCAAGTTCGGGGTTGGATTTATCCAGAAAATTCCCGACCATATTAAGGGCTGTGACATTCTCACAGATCACCTTGAACACCACGAGGAAGGGCACCGCCACCAGTGCGCCCGCAATCCCCCACAGCCAGCCCCAAAAGACCACGGTAAGGAACACGGCAACCGTGTTAATCTCTAGCCGTCGACCCACGAGGTAGGGGGTGACGAACTGGCCTTCGATCCCGGTTAGGATTTGATACCCAATTGGGGCAAGGATCGCGTAGCCAACGCTGTCAAATGTAGCAATGGCATAGGCGCCAACCAGCACGGCACCGATTACGCCGCCGATATAGGGCAGGAAGTTCAGCAAGAATGCCGCCATGCCCCAGACATAAGGCACCGGAAGGCCAAGCGCGAAAAGGTAAAGCCCGACAGAGATGCCCAAACCTGCGTTGATGACTGTGATGGTTAACAAGTAGCGCGAGACGCGGCGCTCAACGTCATAGACCGCTTTCAATGCGCGTTTCTTGCCCGTGAATGTTTGGAAAGACTGCACAAGCTTGAGGTAGAACATATCGCCAGAGGCCAGCAAGAACAGGGCCAATACCAAGGCCACGGCCACTGTGCCACCGATCCGCGCACCGGTGTTCATGGCGTTGTTCAGCAGACCCGGCTGCTTCATCACCACCTCGTCGGGGCTGCCGCCGCCGTTTTCTGTGGTGATCTGTTCCACCTGTTCGGTCGCCGAGCGGACGTTTTCCACCGTTTGAACCCAGCCCTGTAGCTTGCGTCGGATTTCATTCCCTAAAGATGGAATCTCATCGGCCCAAGTGGCGACAGTACCCGCCGAGAGCCCTGCCAACAGGAAGATGATCAACCCGACAAAGCCAATCAACAGCACTGCACCCAGCGGGGCCGCGATGCCAAGTCTTTCCAGCGAGCGGATCAACGGGCTGAGTGTGAGAGCGAGGAGGAAGCCAAGCAAGATCGGCAGCAGTAGATCCTTGGCGAAATAGGCAGTTACGAAGAGGGCGATGAGTACCAACACTTCCAACAGCCGTCTGATCGCGGCGATATCGCTCAAAGTCTTCCCCCCAAATGCCCTGCGCAGGTGCTATCAAGGCAACGCGTGACAAAAGGAAAGGTTCATTCGACCCTAATAATAAACGCTCCGGTTGCGCGGGCAGTAGGCTGGGGGACTATTCCTTGACCATTTGCAGGCGCAAAGCCTGCCCCCCGAGCGCACGAAACGCCCGCTGTCGACAGGTCAGTACGATGATCTGCATATCGCCCGCTTGTCGGTGAAGCGCGTCGAACATCCGCTCAATCCGGTCGTCATCGGTAAAGACCAGCGCATCATCCAAGATCACCGGCACGATGCGCCCCGCGCGGGCCAGCATCCGGGCAAAGGCAAGCCGCACCAGCAGCGCCACCTGTTCCTGTGTGCCGCCGGAAAGAACATCAATCGGCTCCTCCCGCCCTCCACGGATTAGGGCATGAGGCAGCAGAGATTCTTCGCCCCACGTCAGTTCGGCGTCCGGCCAAAGCAGTTGCAGCAAGGGTTTGAGTTCTTTGACAATGGGGGTGAAATACCGCTCGCGTGCCTCGTTGCGCGCATCTTGCAAGGCGGTCTCTAGCCGGGTGAGCACGGCGACCTCATGCGTAATCCGTGCAAGTTTATCTTCTGCGGCCTGCAATTGCTCTTGGGTCTCCGCCAGTCGCTCTTCTACCGCGTCGCCGGATGCCCGGGTGATCCGTTCGCTGAGCCGGGCGAGCAGGGGGCGCAGGCGGGCAATCTCATCGCGGGCTTGCGTTTCTACTGATTCCGCACGGGTAAGGGCGGCCTGAAGGCTGGCCGCATCGGGTGCGTCTTTTGCCTTTTCGGCATGGGCAAGCCGAGCAGCCTCTAGCGCTGCCGCAGTGGTGACGGTTTGGGTGGCAAGGTCTTCTTCGGCGACGTCACCCAGTTTGGCCTGCTGTGTCTCTGCGCGCTGCAGGCGGTCGGTAAGCGAGGTTAGCAGCGCGTCACTGCGCGCGGCGTCGGCCTTGGCATCGGCCAGCGCTTCGGCTGCTGTTTCTCGGATTATGCGGCAGGCCTCGTGGTGGGTCTGCGCGGTTTGCAGGGCATTTTCGGCTGTTTCAACATCGGGTGCGTCGGTTTCGGTTGTTGGGGTCGGAATGGAGGCAAGCTCTTGGTGCAGCGCATCAATGCCGTTGGGCGCGAGGCTGGCCAACACGGCCTTTGCTTCCCCTTGTCGCGCGGCAGCTTCGGCGCGGGCGGCGGTGGCGGCGCGGGCCTCGGTAAGATCAGCCGCGCCGATTTGATCGAGGGCGGTTTGCAATTTCGCCGTTGCGGCCTCAACCGAGCCGTCCTCTTGCCCGGATGCAGCAGGGTGGATTTCCAAACTGCCGACCCCATCGATCCGCAGCGTCGTGCTGCGCGGCAGGGGCAGGGCCGTCCCATCGGCTAGGGGGCCGTCATCGCCGTGGATCACGCCCGAGCTGCCGGACGCATAATGCACGATCACTTGGGTGGCGGTCGCATCGCGGGCGGCGCGGCTGGCGGAAAGTTCGGCAGACAGGGCTTCAAGCCGTTGCAGGGCGGCAGTATCGGGGCCGGAGTGGGCAGCGGCTGCTGCGGTCTCCATCCGGCGGCGCGCCTCTTCGGTCTCTTTGATCCGTGCCTCTAACGCGCGGCGGTGGTCTGCTCCTTCGCGTGCGGCGATTGCACGTTGAGCGCGCCTGCGCTGGTCTTCGGCCGTTATTAGGGCGGTGCGGGCCTCTTGTGCGGATAGTTCAGCGGCCTCAATTGCGCTGCGTCGCTCCGCCAACGCAGAACGCGCGGCGTCGGTCGCGTGTCGGGCACGGGTTTCTTCTGCGAGGGCGGCTTTTTGTTCTGCCTCAGCGGCGCGGTAGCTGTCCAGCCGCGTGGTGGCGCTTTCGGCGTTAAGCCGGGCAAGGTCCACGGCGCGAGCGAGGGTTTCGACCTCTTCGGCGTGACGTGCGGCTGCGGCATGGGCGGCACGCGTCACTTCAAGTTTTTGGCGGCGCTCTTCTACGACATCGGGGGCTTCCAACTCGGCCAAGGCGCGGCGGGCACGCTGCCGTTCGGCCAAGGCGTCATGCAACTCTCGCGCAGTGCTAGAAAGGTGATCGTGTTCGGCGCTGAGTTCCTCAACCTGATCTTGCGCCTCTTTCCACGGCCCGCCTGTGCGGGGACGCCCCGTAGCAGTGGCATAATGCGCAAGCTCGTCCCGGCATTGGGCCAAGGCTTTGTCCATGCGCCGCCCGCCGGTCATCGCCTCTACCTCGGCTCCGACCGAGGTCATTAGATCACGGCGGGCCTCCAGCGCCAGTTTCTCTTCTTTGCCGGAGCCGCCAGTAAGCGCGGTCATCCCTTGGCGCACCCAGATCAACCCCGATGGTCCGCCCGCATCGCCGCCCAAAAGCTGCGCAATCCATGCCTCGGCTTCGTCTGCCTGCGCAATCAGGGTGCCGCTGCGGTGGACAGTGGCGAGAGGTTTTTGAAACCAGCGCTTAAAAATCGAAAAACGCTCCTCGTCGGTTTCGACCTCAACGGTCACCTCTGGTGCGCCGCCCGCATGGGGGCGCAACGCAGCGACGTCTTTGTCGCGCGAGCCATAGGGTTTGAAAAATAGTGCCTGTATCGCATCAAAGAGCGTGGATTTGCCGTGTTCATTCGGCTCGCTCAGCACATTGATACCGTCGCCGATGCCCACCACCTGCGCAGGGTCGGTGAAACGGCGCACGTTATTGAGGGTGATGGCGCGAATTTTCATGTTTTTGCCCCCTGCACATAGGCATGCAACCGGGCAAGCGCATCGGCGGCGACGTCACGCTCTGCTTGCGAAAGGATTTCTGATTCCGCTTCGGACACCAGTGCTTCTGCGGCCAGACGCAACGCGCCACCGCGGTCGATCTCATCAAGGTCGCCCGCCTCATATTGGGTGGCCAGCGCATCTGTCACCAGATCGAAATGCGCGAAATCCGGGGCGCAGGTTTCGGCTGCGCGGGCAAGGTCGGCGCGATCCGGCAGGCCCGCCCAGCCACGCGCCGTGACGCGCAGCAGGTGATCCCGGCGGCCCGTCGTGGGCAACAGGGCGTTCAGGGCCGCAGCGGCGTCTTGCCTCGGGTGGAGCGCAAGCTCGGCCTCTGACCAAAGAAAACTCCCGGTTTCTATTTCTTCGACCTTTGGTACGGTCCCAGGGCCTGCGATATCGACGGCAAGACAGACACCACGTTGCCCATGTTTGAACCGATCCTGTTCGGGCGTGCCGCAATAGTGCACCCGTTCAGACACCGCCATGCGCCCGTGCCAGTCGCCAAGCGCAAGATAGTCCAAACCCGCGCGGCGATCCCGGTCGGGCGCAATTGCGTCGCCGCTTTCGGTGAAATCTGTGACCCCACCATGGGCCAAGCCGATCCTTATGTGGCCTTCGGGGCTCTGCATATGATCTAGGGGTGCGCTTGGATCACTGGCCCCGGCGCGATAAGCCACGGGGCAGGGCAGCAGCGTGATGCCCTCGGCCATTTCAATAGCGGCAGCATCGGTCAGGGCGCGCAGGTTGGTGGGTGCGTCACGGCCGATCACATCCCACAGGGGTTCGGCATCGCGCAGATTGTCGTGGTTGCCGGGCAGGATCCACCATGTCACCTCTGGCGCTTCGCCCATTGCGGTCAGGGCCTGCCGCACCACGGCGGGCGAGGGGGTGGCGGTATCGAATGTATCCCCTGCCAGCAAGACATGCGCGGCACCGCGATCACGGGCGGCTTGGGCAAGCTTTGTGATCGCCCCATGCCGTGCTTCCATCAAACGCCCGCGAATATTGCCATCGGGTGGCTGCGGGATATTCGCGAATTTGCGCCCGATGTGCAGATCAGACGCGTGGATGAAGCGGAATGTCATACGGTTGTCCTGAATTGCTTAGGGCAGCACTCTGCCAATATGCGGCGAATGGCAAAGGTTTTTCAAATGCGGGGCAGCAAAGGGCAGAGGATCTCCCCGATCTATTCATCGCAAACTGAGCGCGGAGTTCAAGACGTTGTAAAATGCGTATCGAAGGCTGGTGCGGTCCTGCATTCGGGCTATATGACATTGACCCGCGTTCAAAAGGCAATGGATTTACCTTGCCATCATCCGAATGTATTTGAGCTTTGATGATATGCATAACGCCACCCAAAAGCCGTCGAAGCGGCATTGTCATTGGTCTGTGCCACTCTCGGCGCGCGGGCTGACAAGGGTTCTTGCCTGCCACAACAAAGCAGGATTGAATGCGTAGCAACGGTCTCCAACCCATATTTCCTATTTAGAAACGTAGATTTACACGCGATGAACCACGATTTTGAAAAAATTCTCCAAGCCGCGCCTTCGCCCTTCGTGCTGCTGGATCATGAACTGCGGGTGGTTTGGGCGAATGATGCTTATCTACAGGTCACAGACCGTCAGGCAGAGAAGCTATTTGGCAAGATCCTGACCGAAGAATTCCCCTCTGACCCAGACAGCGAGTCAGGACGTATGTTGCGCGGGTCTTTTGGACGCGTGTTCCGCGATGGTATCGCAGACCACCTTCCTGTCATCCCCTATCCGATTTCCGACGCTGATGGCAAAAGCGAAGACCGCTATTGGAGCGCGACGCATACCCCGATTTTAGGCGCTGGCGGCGAGGTTGAGTTCATCTTGCAGCACACGCAAGACATCACCGACATCTATAGCGCCGAAGCGCTGTCGGATGGAAATTCAAATTTGGCCCAAACAGATGTGCTGCGCCGCGCCCATCTGGTCACACGCCAGAACCTTGAGCTTGATTCAGGCATTAGTCTTTTCAAGATGATCTTTGAACAAGCGCCGAACTTCATGGTCACCCTGATGGGGCCGAACCATGTGTTCCGCACAGCCAATGCGGCCTATATGAAACTGGTCGGTCAGCGTGATTTGATTGGCAAACCACTGAACGAGGCCTTGCCGGAACTCAGGGGGCAAGGCTTTTCCGAAATGCTTGATGAGGTTTACCGCAGCGGCAAGGCCGTAACCCAACGCGGGGCCGAAGCGTGGTTACAACGCAGCGCCGAGGGTCCGCCAGAACGCGCCTTTGTGGACTTTGTGTTCCAGCCGCTCGACAATGTGCGCGGCGAAACCATCGGCATTATGGTCCAAGGCCATGATGTCACGGCCCAAAAGATGGCTGAAACGCATCTACGCGAAGCGGAAGAACGCTTTCGGACCATGGCGCATACCATGCCTGTGCATGTCTGGACTGCTACGGCCGACGGGCATTTGGATTGGATCAGCGAACAGCTTTATGCCTATTCCGGGGCGGAAAAAGGCAGCTTGGTGGGGGACGCTTGGCCGAGTATCATACACCCCGATGACCGCGCGGCCTCAATCGCGACTTGGGCCGACGCGATCAGATCCGAAACCATCTATGAGACAGAGTTCCGTCTGCGCCGCGCGGATGGGGCCTATTGCTGGCATCTGGTGCGGGCAGCGCCGATTATGGATGCGCAGGGCAATCTATTGCGCTGGGTCGGGACAAACTCAGATATCCACGAGCAGAAAGAGATGGCGCGCGAACTCGCCAATCTGAACAGCACGCTGGAAGAACGGGTGGAGAAGCGCAACCGCGAGTTGGAAGAGCTTCATGACCGTTTGGCGCAAAGCCAGCGGGTCGAGGCAGTCGGTAATCTTGCCGGAGGCATTGCTCATGATTTCAATAACTTGCTGCAAGTTATGACCGGCAGCCTAACGATGGCCACGCGTGAACTCCCCGCTGAGGCCCCCGCACGCGGGCGGATAGATGCTGCCATGCGGGCGGTCGAACGCGGGGCGTCGCTGTCATCGCAACTGCTGGCCTTCAGCCGCCGTCAGCCGCTGCAACCCCGATCAATCGATTTGCGCGATCTGTTGACCGATATCGATGACATCATCCGCAGCGCCTTGGGCGAAGGGATGACGGTCGAAATTGACGCAGCCGACGCGCTTTGGCCCGCCTATGTCGACGCCGCCAGCACCCAGAACGCCGTGCTGAACCTTTTGATAAACGCACGCGACGCGATGGAGGGGCGCGGCAAGTTGAAGATCGCAATCGCGAACCGCCATTTCGGTCCCAAAGACCTGTTGGGAGAGCCTGACATGGTGGCCGGCGATTACGTCGAGGTTAAAGTCATCGACCACGGGCCCGGCATTCCTGCTGAAACATTGCCCAAAGTCTTTGACCCATTCTTTACCACCAAGCCCGTGGGTAAAGGCACCGGGCTGGGGCTGTCCACAGTCTATGGATTTGCACGGCAATCGGGTGGGCGGGTCACAATTAACAGTCGACCCGACATCGGCACCTCTGTGGTGCTGTTGCTGCCACGCGCAGAGTCCGCGGCAGAGCCTGTGCAATGGCATGACCCATCTGATATCGCCGGCGGGACCGAGACGGTACTGTTGGTCGAAGATGACGCCGAGGTGCGCGATGCCACAGCTGCCTTGCTGTCTGATCTGGGGTATCAAGTCCGCACCGCCGAAGACCCGTCCGCCGCGCTGAAAACCGTGCGGCAAGAGCCAAAGTTCGACCTTCTGGTCTCTGATGTGGTGATGCCCGGTGAGCTAAGCAGCCGCGATATGGCCGAAACCCTTCAAGCCGAACGGCCCGATCTGCCCATCCTATTCATCTCAGGCTATTCGCGCGATTCAATTGTGCGCGATGGCAAAGTCGATGCCGGGGTGCAGTTCCTTGCCAAGCCTTTCACCAAGGATGCTTTGGCGATCAAGGTGCGCGATGCGCTCTCTTCTGTGCCAGCGGCTGCAACCGCGCGTGGTGAAGAGCGGCCTAACAATGCCTGCCATGTGCTGCTTTGCGAGGATGACGCGCTGATCCGGCTTGATCTGGCCGATATACTGCAAGGCTTGGGCACGGAGGTGACCGAAACCGCCTTTGGTCAGGAGACATTGGACAAGCTGGAAACGGAACAGTTTGACGTGTTGCTAATTGACGTGGGCCTGCCTGATATCTCTGGCGAAGAGGTCGCCACCCGCGTGCGCAAGCAGCATCCCGATATGCCGATCATCTTTGCCACGGGCCAAGCCGAAGTACCCGTCGCCAAGACTTTGGGCCGCTGCGCCGTTGTGCAAAAGCCTTTTGGAGACCGCGACCTTGCCCGCGCTTTTGCGAGTTTGGGGATTTTGCCTCAAACGGAAGTGGCCGACGCGATGTAGTGCTACGTTGTTGAGGGGGTGCAGCACATCTGGTTCACATCGAACTTTCGATCTCGTTACCCTCTTAAGCGAACTGATCGAAAGAACCATGCGTAGGAGGAGACAGAAGGGGGGACCTAAACGCTGAGCAAAAGGTCCCGACTTCTCACCCTTTCAAAAGTCCCCCGGCGCACATTGTAGGCACACCAGCCCTTCGCCGCGCCATGCGTCGACCACAGAACTCCGGTCGTCGATCACCAGCCAAGGCTCGAAACCGTCCGCGTTCATCTCGTTTAGTGCGCGGCGCTTTACTTCGGGGTCGGTGGCTTCGTCTTGATCTTCGGCGCGGAGGTATATGCCGTCGAAGGGCAGGTCGTGTTTGCGCAGCCATGCGATCGTATGGTCAGCCCAGCCCTTTGGTCGTCCAGAGCAAATCAGAATGGTCTCACCGCTTTCTTTCAACCGGCGCATCAATTTTGCGACTGGGCCAATCAGTGCGGCATCTGCCATTGCAAGGTGAAAGTCATCCCAGTGCTTTTCGACGCCATGAACAAGATGGCCCAGCCGCTCTGCGTCGAATTCGGCAAGGGTGCCATCGACATCGAAAACCACACATGGGGTCGCTTCTGCTGCTTGGGTCATAGGGTCTTCTCCATCATTTGTTCGCCTGTTTTTTCAAACAAAAGCGGTATTGCGTTGGGGGGGCGTTGGCCCACATCGCCTGTTGTCCAGAGCACGCGCGCGGCGCGGATGATGCCGGAGTGGCATACCAAAACAGGCAATGCTGCCCGAGACGCCGCGCAAATCTCTAGGATCGTTGTGTGCACGCGCATCAGCATGTCGGGCCAGCTTTCGCCTTGGTCTGGCGTGGCTTCTCTGACGGGTTGTTCGCTCAAGGGTTGCCCTTCGAACACCCCCCAGTCGCGCTCGCGCAAGCCGTCGTTTAGCTCAACCGCTCGGCCCGGAAAGGCGAGTTCTGCGCTGTGCTGGGCGCGTGACATCGGGCTGGCGTAGATCGCTATCGGTTCTGGCCACATCCTATGTGATAGGGCGTGCGCCTGATCGCGGCCCAACTGGGTGAGCGGTACATCCGTTACCCCGGCGATGATCTCGTCTGCGTTTGCCGTCGTCTCGCCGTGACGGATCAGGCAAAAGCTGCGGGATGGTAAAGTCGTGGCGGTCATAGGCGCACCCGGTCGTGAAAGAACACTTCAGCATCGAGCCCTTCAATGAGGTAATCTTCGGGCTGTGTGCAGAACGCGGGGGCAAAGCGTTTGGCACCGAGGCGCTTTAACATCTTCACCTGATCACGCAGCGGCGGGTGGACGTTCCAACGTTGGAAATACCCGCCCGGCACGCTGCAAATGCCCCGCGCATGGGCGGTCATATGGCCGGTGAACACGACATGCGCGTCGCGCCCCAGACGCCCGCTTTCGTGCCATGCCCGTACATAGCCCCAAGCAGCGCCGCCATCGGCATTAGGCGTGTCGCAGATCAGAAACCGTGCCTGCTCCATCGGGCCGCGGTCCAACAGCGGGGCGATCAGATGTGCGTCGGCGCTGACGGCACCGCTGCTGAGTGCTCCGCGCAGCGTGTCTTGGCATTCAGGGTCGAGCATCACGCTTTCACAGCCATAGCGCCGGACTAGATGCAGCGCCATTTCGCCCGCGCGGCCAGAGGGGGGGACAGGCAAAAGCACCTGACCGTCAACCCTATCCAACAGGGCATTCAGCGCCTCGAACCGATCCGACTGTGGCACGTCATCAAGGTGATACGAGCAGTCCAAAATCGCGGTCGCCGCAGGGGGTGGCACATCAAAGGTGAACCAATCGGATTCCTCTGACCAATCGCCGGAATAAAACAGCCCTTCGCCCAGATCAAAGTGGAACCAGACGCCGCCCATGGCATGGCCGTTGCGCCCGGTGGTCAGGGTGACGCCATTGATCGCCGTCTGACCCTGTTCGGGCAGCAGATGCACATTGGCCGCAGGGGGCAAGGCTTTGGCCGTTTGTGCCGTGGCATAGATCGGCAAGCCCGCCTCAACCGCATGAGACGCGCCGCCGATGTGATCAATGTGATCGTGGGTGATGAAAACCGCCTCGGCTCCTTCAAGCCATGCAGGATCGAAATGCGCGTTGGCTTCGGGGCCAAAACCGCAATCAAGCAGCCAGATCCGATCATCCACGGTCAATTGCATGCACGCAGGGCCTTTGTCCCCGATGCCGGAAAGTAGTCGTATGCTTTGCATTTAATCCTCTGAAAAGGCCCAAGGGGTGGTGATTGTCAGGCCCAATTGTGCGCCAACGTCAAAGCGGGCGCGGGTTTCTGCAAACAGACGCGCGCCGCAGTCGGTGACTGTTTCCAAAAGGTATTTGCCGCCCATATAGGTGACCCGCGCGACCTTGCTGCGCAGATCGCCACTCTCAGAGATGGTCAGGTTTTCGGGGCGCAAGCAGACGTGACTGACCTGCGTCTCGGCGCGTGCTGATTGAACCGCAATTTCGGCCCCCAGTATCCGCGCCTGCCTCGCCCCTCCGGCCTGCGTGACCTCTTGCACCGGCACCACGGTCCCGCGCCCGACAAATTCGGCGACAAAGCGGTTTTTGGGCCGTTCATAGAGGGTTTGCGGCGTGTCGAACTGCTGAATACGGCCCTGATCCATCACCGCGATCCGGTTGGCCATCGCCATGGCTTCGGCTTGGTCATGGGTGACATAGACCATCGTGGCCCCGGTGCGTTTGTGGAAATCGGTAAAGACGCCCTGCATCGTGGCCCGCAGCGCCACATCAAGGTTGGCCAAGGGCTCATCCAGCAGCACAGCGCAGGGATCAGAGACCAGACATCGCGCCAAGGCCACCCGTTGCCGCTGTCCGCCCGAAAGGTCAGAGGGCATCCGGTCGGCGTAGGCCTCAAGCCCCGTCGAGGCGAGCGCCGCATCGGTCTGTCTGGCAACCTCTGACTTGGAGAACCTGCGGATTTCAAGCGGGTAGGACACGTTGCGCCGCACCGACATATGCGGCCAGAGCGCGTAGGACTGAAACACAAAGCCGATGTTGCGCTCTTCGGGGGGCAGGTTCACCCCTGTTTGAGCATTGGCCATTTCGCGGGTGCCGATGCGGAGTTGACCGCTGCTGGGCGCCTCAAACCCCGCCAAGATGCGCAGAAGGGTGGTCTTGCCACAGCCCGACGGCCCCAAAAGCGCGATAAATTCGCCATCGTCGAACCGGGTTGTGATGTCTTGTAGCGCAGGGGTGCCTGCGAATGTCTTGCCGACCGAGGACAGGTCTATGTCTGCCATGGGACAACTCCTTTGGGAAAGCGACGGGAAGACAGTTGGATCAGCGCCATGAGGACGATGACCACAAAGACGATGGTCATCGCCAACGCGCTGGCCATGCCGGTTTCGCCACTGTCATCGAGGTTGAAAATCACCACGCCCAATGTCTCGGTGCCCGAAGACCACAAGAGCGCGGAAACCGTGAGTTCGTTAAACGCGGTGAGAAACACAAGGATCGCCCCCGCCGCTGCCGCTGGGGCCGAAAGCGGAAAGATCACATCGCGCAGCCGCCGGTAGAGTGAGGCACCAACCGATTGCGCGGCCTCATCCATAGCAGGATCGAACTGCTTCAGGCTTGCCTGAACCGGGCGGAACATCACCGCGAAGAACCGCGCGAGATAGGCCAGAAAAATGATCCAGATGGTGCCGTAGAGCGTTGCTTCGGTGAAAGGCAGCTTGATCAGCAGCAAGATCATCGCAATCGACAGGACAACACCCGGCAGCGCGTAGGGCAGATCAAGCAGGCTGTCGAAAAGCCGCGCAAGTCGCGTTTTGCGCCGCTCCATCAGCCACGCTAGGGGCAGGCAGATCATCACCAAAACGGCAGAGGCCCCCGCCGCTAGGCCAAAGGAATTGGCAAAGGCCCGCGATGTTACGGGTTGGCGGAATAACACCTCGTACCATGATACAAGCGTCACCGTGTCAAAGCGCAAAGTCACGCCATAGGCAGGTACCAATGACGTCGCCAATAGGCCGAACATCGGCAGTACGAGGATGGCAAAGACCACGGCCCACAGAGTTATCTCAACCGGTAGGCGGGCCGCGCCCAAGGGCAGGGCCAACGGGCGGGAGGTACTGCCCACAAGATGCAATCTCTGACGAGACTGGCATAGGCGCTGCAATAAGATGCCCGCCACGGCGACCGCCCCGATCAGCATCGCCAGAACCGAAACCTCGGCCAGGACGGTTGTCCCCATGCCAGCCAGCTTTTGATAGACCAGCGTCGGTAGCGTCGCATAGCCTGCGGGAATGCCCAGCATCGCGGGAATGCCAAAGTTGCCAAGTGCAGTCACAAAGGTAATCGCCGTGCCCGCCGCCAGACTGGGCAAGGTCAGTGGCATCACGACCTGCCACCATGTACGCAGCCCTTTGGCACCGCTGATGCGGGCGGCCTCAACCACGTCTTGGGGGATAGACCGCAGACCCGCGCGCAGGGTCAGGAAGATGATCGACATATGCTGGATGCCCAAAAGGAAGATGATCCCTTGCGGCGAATAAAGTGGCTGCGGCGCGCCAAGCGGGGGGGCGATGCCCAGTGTTTTTAGTAAGACCGACGACGGCCCCATAATCTGGGTCCATGACAGTGCGGTGATCTGCGGCGGGATCATCATCGGGATCATCAAACAAAAGACCAAAGCCGCTTTGGCCCGCAGATCCGTCAGCGCCACGAGAAAGGCAAAGGCCGCGCCAAGCACCAGCGATACCAAAGTGCCAAAGCCCGCCGTGACCAGCGAATGTTTCAACGCGCTCAAAGTAGAGGCTTGTGCCAGCACATCGCGCATAAGGGTCAGGCTGGGACTGCCCTGATCGGTGACGCCTTCGACAAACAGGCGCAGAACCGGGGCGAGCGTCAGGCAAATCGCGACGATCAGAATGGCAGAGAGCAGCCGGGCCTCGGACCGGCTGCCTCCATTTTGTTGCGCGACACTCATCATTCAGCGCCGAAAAGCTCTGCGAATTTGGCTTTGTTGGCTTCGGCATTTGCAAGGGCATCGGCAGGGTCAAAGGCCATAAGCTTGATGTCTTCGCGGGCGGGGAACCCTTCGGGGACGCCCATACCGTCACGAGCAGGAATATAACCCATGTCCAGAACCAATTCTTGGCCTTCAGTGCTGAGCAGAAAGTCGACGAATTTCTCTGCGCCTTCGACGTTCTTGGCGGAAGACATGATCGCCACAGGCTCGGTCACATAGGAAACACCTTCTTCAGGGAAGACGAAATCAACCGGGGAGCCATCGGCCTTGTTGCGGATCGCGAGGAAGTCGACGACCATGCCGTATGGCTTTTCACCCGAAGCCACGGCTTTGAAAGTGCCGCCGTTGCCGCCCTGAGCGCGGGCCTCATTCGCGGCGAGGTTCTCGTAATACTCCCAGCCCAAAGTCTCATCGCCAGTCAGCGTGGCAAGGTGGATCAGCGCGGCACCGGAGTAAAGCGGTGACGGCATTGCGATTTGCCCTTTGATGGAAGCGTCCGAGAGATCTTTCCAAGAGGTCGGCGCGGTCTCGGCACCAGTGTTGTAGACGACCCCGGTGGTGATCAATTTGGTCGAATGGTAATGGCCTTCGGCAGAATACAACGCCGCGTCATAGTCACCGGCTTCGGGCGATTGGTAGGCGGTCAAAAGACCTTCCTGTGCCATGCCTTCCAGCGTCACCGTATCGGCGATCAGCAGGACATCGGGCTGCGGGTTGCCTGCCTCAATCTCGGCACGCAGGCGGGCCATCAATTTGGTTGTACCGTCGCGGACCCAATCAACTTCGGTGCCGGGGTTGGCAGCCATAAAGGCATCAACGGTCCGCTGCGCATCGGCATTGGGCTGCGAGGTATAAAGAGTGATCGTATCGGCCATGGCCGTGCTGGCCAAAAGCGCGAAAGCGGTGGATGTGACGAAGGACTTCATGGGGTGCTCCTGGGGTTTTAACTTTCGAACGAAAGCAGTTCACATGAGCCTTATCTCTGAGAAGTTTGGCAGTTTTGTAACAGTTAGTTGAAACTTTTATTTATATTGCGAGATTCAAAAACTTTTCCTAACCTTCCGAAAAGTTTAAGAATTTTTCAAAGGAAATGACCGTGCGATGGGAAGTAACCCAGCGAAGAGATGAGATTATCGCGCTCCTATCTAAGAACGAGACTCTATCGGCGATCGAGCTTTCGTCCGAGCTTGCCGTTTCGGTGCAAACCATACGAGCCGACCTGCGCGATCTTGATGAAGCGGGGCTTGTCCAGCGTCGCAATGGCAATGCGCGGCTGCGGCAGCAAAGTGAGAACATAGGCTATCTGCCACGCGAAAGCATCGCGCGACAGGAAAAGCAGCGCATCGCTTTGGCGGTCAAAAGCCTAATTCCAGATGGCGCACGGGTGGCGTTGGGGACCGGCACAACAGTGGAAACCTGCGCCCGGTTTCTGGCCTCGCATAATGACCTTTTCGTCGCATCCAATAGCATCCACGCCGTCTGCGCCCTGCAACAAGCCCCCGGCGTTGCCGTTGAACTGGCAGGCGGAACCGTAAGAATGCGCGATCTGGATATGATCGGCACGCCTGCGCTTGAATTCTTTGCAAAGTACCGCGTCGATTACGCGGTTTTTAGCTGCGGGGGCCTGTCCGAAGAGGGCATGGTGATGGACTATAACGCTGACGAAATGAGCGCACGCAAGGCCATCGCAAGCTGCGGCAAAAAGAGCATTCTAGTGATGGACGGCACCAAGAACCGATTAGATTTGGCATTTCAGATGGGCCATCTCTGGGACGTTGATATCGTGGTGACAGGCGCGAGGTTTTCGCCGCCGGTTATGGAAAGCTGTGCGCGGCACGGCTGCGAAGTCATTCGCGTATGACTGGGTTAGTGGGCGGTTTCGCCCCGTCCGATTGAAAGCGGAACGGGGCAGGGCCGCTAAACCGAAAAGCCTTAGTTCAGACGCAGCCCCGTATCGGGCGCAAAATACGAGACTTTACCCAGATCAAAGGCCAATCGCTGCTTCATGCCCGGCGCAGCGGTGGTTTCTGCGTGCAGCCGCGCGGTGACATGTTTGCCGCCCAACTCCATGACCGCATAGGTGTCTGCGCCCGCAGGCTCTACGATGTCGATGACGCAATCGGCCTCTTGCGAATCCGGGCCGGAATGCGCGTTAGCATCGGCGATGTTTTCGGGGCGGACACCGATAATCACGTCCTCTGGCAGGCTGAGGTTCTTGCGGTCGGTCAAAACCATCGACCCCCCGGATTTGCGCGCGATTTCGATTGTTGTTCCGGCGCTACCGGACCGTGCCTTTGCCGGGATCAGGTTCATCGCCGGGCTGCCCATGAAATCTGCGACGAATAGGTTCGCCGGGTGGTTGTAGATCTCTGCAGGCGTGCCGATCTGCTGAATGACACCGCCCTTCATAACGACGATTTTGGTGGCCAGCGTCATCGCTTCGATCTGGTCGTGCGTCACATAGACCATCGACGCACCAAGCCGCTGGTGTAGGGATTTGATCTCGGTCCGCATCTCGACGCGCAGCTTGGCATCGAGGTTGGAAAGCGGCTCATCAAAGAGGAACAGCTTGGGGTCGCGCACCAAAGCACGGCCCATGGCAACGCGCTGGCGCTGGCCACCCGAGAGATGGCCGGGTTTACGGTTAAGCAGTGGTTCGATCTGCAATTGCTGCGCCACATGCGCGAGCTTTTCGGCCTGCGTGACCTGATCAACGCCGCGCACCTTCATGCCGAAAGTGATGTTTTTTGCGACGGTCATCGTCGGGTAAAGCGCGTAGGATTGGAACACCATCGCGATGTCGCGGTCTTTGGGACTGACGCTGGTCATGTCACGCCCACCAATGCGGACCTCGCCGCCGCTGATCGGCTCCAGCCCAGCAATACAGTTGAGCAGGGTCGACTTGCCACAGCCCGAAGGGCCGACCAGCACAAGAAAATCCCCCTGTTCAATCGCCACGTTGATGTCCTTGAGGATCTCAACCGTGCCATAGCTTTTGAAGAGATTGTTGATTTCGAG
The DNA here is from genome assembly GCF_022788715.1 of Sulfitobacter sp. DSM 110093. NCBI lineage: Bacteria > Pseudomonadati > Pseudomonadota > Alphaproteobacteria > Rhodobacterales > Roseobacteraceae > Sulfitobacter > Sulfitobacter sp. DSM 110093. The sequence continues at coordinate 2,083,269 of NZ_CP085167.1, read as the reverse complement.
GATCGGGGCCATTGATTTATCCTTTCACGGAACCGGCGGTCAGGCCGCGGACAAAGTATTTCCCGGCAATCACATAGACGAGAAGTGTCGGCAGTCCGGCGATGATCGCGGCGGCCATGTCGACGTTGTAGGCTTTGATGCCGGTGGTCGAATTGACGATATTGTTTAGCGCCACGGTCACCGGCTGCGTGCCAGCCTGACTGAAGGAGACGCCAAAGAGGAAGTCGTTCCAAATTTGGGTGAATTGCCAGATCACGGTCACCACGATGATCGGCAGCGACAGCGGCAGGAAAATCGACCAAAAGATGCGGAAAAACCCTGCGCCATCCACCTTGGCCGCCTTTGTCAGTTCTGACGGGATCGAAACATAGTAGTTGCGGAAAAACAGCGTGGTGAAACCCAACCCATAGATCACATGGACAAAGATCAGCCCCGGAATTGTGCCTGCCATACCTATCAGCCCCAGCACCCGCGCCATCGGCAAAAGCACCACCTGAAAAGGGATGAAACAGCCAAAGAGCATCAGTGAGAAGAACAGGTTCGCGCCGCGAAAATTCCATTGTGCCACGACATAGCCGTTCATCGCGCCCAGCAGAGTGGAAATCACCACTGCCGGAATGGCGATGAGGACAGAGTTCCAGAAAAACGGCCGCACCCCTTCGCATTGGATACCGGTGCAGGCCTCTGACCATGCCGTGCGCCATGCAGCGAAGGTCACGTCGCGGGGCAGGGCGATCAGATCGCCTGTGCGGATTTCCTCAAGGCTTTTCAGTGAGGTGGTCAACATCACAAAAAGCGGTAGCAAATAGAACAGCGCAAAAAGCAGCAGCAAGATATACAGCATCCACCGCAGGATCAGCCTGCCTGTCCGGCCTTCAGCCTGATGCGGGGTCTGCGCGAGGGAAAGATCAACCATCTTTGGACCTCAATTCAGAATAAAGATAAGGCACGACGATGGAGAAAACGACCAGCATCATAATCATGGCCGAGCTTGCCGCTTGCCCGATATCCCCGCGCGAAAACGCCATGGCGTACATGTAGGTGGCGGGCAGATCAGTGGCATAGCCCGGGCCGCCGCCGGTCAGAGCGATGACCAGATCAAAGCTTTTGACTGCAAGGTGCGACAGCACGATAAAGGCCGACAGGAAGATCGGCGCCATCGCCGGGATGATGATCGCGGTATAAACGCGCCATGTCGGGATACCATCGACCTGAGCGGCCTTGATGATTTCCCCATCTACCGAACGCAGCCCGGCGAGAAATAGCGCCATGACGAAGCCAGAGCTTTGCCAGATCGCCGCAAGCACGATGGTGAAAATTGCCTTGTCGGGGTCAACCAACCAGTCGAAGGTAAAGTTCTCGAACCCCCAGCCGCGCACCATGGCCTCCAACCCCAAACCGGGGTTCAGGATCCATTTCCACGCGGTGCCGGTCACGATCATCGACAGCGCCATGGGGTAGAGGTAAATCGTACGGATCGCACCTTCGGTGCGGATGTTCTGATCCAGCAGGATCGCCAGCGCGAGACCCAGCACCATCGCGATCACGATGAACAGCGTCCCGAATACAAAGAGATTGCCAAAGGCCGTTTCCCACCGCGGCGAGGCAAAGAGCCGTTCGTACTGGATGAAACCTTCGATCTCATACTTCGGCAAAAGCCGCGAGCGCGTCAGCGATACCCAAGCTGTCCAAGCGATAAAGCCGTAGACGAAGATCAGAACGGCGATGAACGAGGGCGCCAGAACCAGTTTGGGGGTGTTTTCTTCAAGCCACTTGATCATGTGAATGTCCCGAATTGGCCTGCCCCCACAAATGCGCGGGGGCAGGAGCAGGCGTTACATGCTGTTGGCGATACCGTCGGCAAGCATCTGAACCGCATCGGCAGATGACATGTCCGAATTAAAATGCGCAGTCACGACATCTGTGATCGCACCAGCCTGAGCGCCGCGCAGCGCCATGCCATGGGCATAGCTTGGCAGCAGTGCATCACTGTCGGAACTGGCTTGCATGTCATCGGCGGACAGACGGGCGCAATCGTCGAATTCATCCAGCGCTACATCGGTGCGGGCAGGGATTGACCCTTTGTTGAGGTTGAACACCTTTTGAAAGTTCTGCCCGACAACCAATTCAGCCAGAAGTTCTTGGCCAGCCTTTTTGTCGTCGCCGTCCACGTCGAACATTGCAAAGCTGTCGACGTTATAAAGGAAACCTTCGCCCGGTGCAGAAGCACAGAGGAAGTCTTCGCCGGGCACCTTGCCCGCAGCCATGAATTCACCCTTGGCCCAGTCGCCCATGATCTGGAATGCGGCTTCTCCGTTCATGACCATGGACGTGGCAAGGTTCCAGTCGCGGCCAGAGAAGTTGCTGTCGACATAGCCGCGCAGGGTGCGCATCTGGTCGAACACCGCGATCATCGCGTCCGACGTGAGGGTTTCGTTGTCGAGCTCAACAAAGGCTTTGTGGTAGCCGTCCGGCCCAAGAATGCCCAGAGCGACAGCCTCGAAAATCGTGGCGTCTTGCCAAGCTTGCCCACCGTGCGCGAGGGGGATGATCCCGGCCTCCTGCAGCTTGTCGGCGGCGGCGTTGAATTCATCCCATGTGGTGGGCATCTCGATGCCATTGGCGTTCAGCACCTCGGCATTCGCCCAAATCCAGTCGACCCGGTGCACGTTGACCGGCGCAGCACACCATGTGCCCTCGCATTTCATATGCCCAGCGATGGAGGCGGGCAGTACAGTTTCCCAATCATTCGCCTCGGCGACCGAAGAAATATCGGCCAGAACGCCTTCTTCGTACCATTCCTGAATGGCGGGGCCCTTAAGTTGGACGGCCGTTGGTGCGTTGCCTGACAGCACTCGGGCGCGCAGAGCGGTCATTGCCGCGTCACCGCCGCCGCCAGCCACCGGCATATCGGTCCAGCTGCCGCCTTTGTCGGCGAATTCTTTTTGCAAGACGGCGACGGATTTCGCTTCGCCGCCAGATGTCCAATAGTGCAGCACCTCGGCTGTCGGCTCGGCGAGGGCCGAAGTCGCGACAATCATCGACAGGGCAGAGACCGCCCCGGTTACATAGGTATTCATGATGTTTCCTCCCGTGGAAATGACGGCCCTCCCAGACCGGATAGCAGGAGATTGTCGCGGAAAAACACAGCTTGCAATGCGCAGGGCACAGCAAACCGGTCGCAACATGCAATTATCCTGCGCGCACGTTACAGCTTGTTACTTAGCCGTGGATTTTGTTGCATCATGGCGCTCAGACGGGGACAAGGCGGTGGTATCACGCTGAGGGTAGAGGAGGAGAGCGGGTGACGATTCCGCGGATCTTGGTGGTCGATGACGATGTAGAGATGCGGCAAATGATGACGCAATTTCTGCACAAGCATGGGACGATCGCATTGCCCGCCGCAACGGAGGAAGAGGTCGCGGCTCATCTTGAGGGTGGGCGGGTCGATCTAATCTTGCTCGACGTGATGCTGGGGGATGAAAGCGGGCTCGATATCTGTGGGCGCTTGCGGCAGGATCAAGACGTGCCAATCATCATGGTCTCGGCCCTGTCGGCGGACCATCAGCGGATGGAAGGCTATGCGGTGGGGGCCGATGACTATATCGCCAAGCCCTTCAATCCCGAACTGCTGCTTGCCCGGGTGAAGGCCGTGCTGCACCGCACGCGGCGGTCCTCTTCGCTGGTGCACCGTCGCAATACCAAGACTTTTACATTCGCAGGCTGGACTTATGATGCAAAGCACAATGAGGCGCGCGCGCCCAGTGGGGTGCAGGTTTCGCTGTCTCGGCGCGAGACGGCGCTTTTGCGGGTGCTTCTTGCAAATCCGCATATTCCCCTGACCCGTGAAGAGATCGCCGCAGCACTTGATGTAACAGGCGAGGCAGGACCGCAGGGCGATGGGCTGGGGCGCGCGATTGATGTTTTGGTCGGGCGGCTGCGCGCTAAAATCGAAGTGGACCCGAAACACCCCTTATTCCTGAGAACGGAACGCGGGCTTGGCTACGTCTTTGCCGTCGATGTGATGGAACACGACAGGTGATCCAGCGCCGCAGCCTACGGGTGATTGGCAGCTTGCTTGTCATCACGGCTTTTCTTTCTGGTGGGATTGCCATGTGGCTATGGAGCCATTCTAACGCAAGCTGGCGGGCACATCAGGAGCGTGCCTATGTCGCGGGGATCAACCTTTACTACGCCGTGCAAAACGGCACCGTACCGGCGGAGGAGGTGCAAATCCGGCCCCTCAGCGCCGAGGATCAGGCCCGCGCCGCGCGCGGGGCCTTCCGTCAGATTTCCCACGCCCCTCTGGCAGCGCGTGTCACTATTGTCCTGATCTCTGCCGATAGCGCGAACAGTCAGACCGGGGCGCCCCTGACCATGGCGATCCTGTCGCCCGATCTTACCTACAAGCTGGCCGAGATTCCCAATCGCGCGGATCAAACCGCGGCGGAGAAGACCGGAGAGGTCTTTCGTCTGGTGGCGTCCTATTGCTCTAATCCGGTTGTGCTGACCCAGATGGGCAGTGCGCCGTGGTTTGAGATCGACGCCGCCTCGGTGCTTAACTGCGCCGCAGCCCCGGCTGATAATCGCATGTGGGCCGTCCTATTGGCCGTGCTGGCGATGGGGGTGACCCTCACCGTGGTGCTGAACCTCTCGGCTGAGTTTTCGCAATTTGCAGAGCAGTTGCGCAGCCGCCGCCGCATCGGCGGCCCAGCGAGCTATGATCTGCCCGGCCCACAGGAGTTGCAGGACATCGTTTCGGCCGTAAACAGCTTTCTTGAAGATGAACGCCAACAATTGTCGAGCCGCGCCGCCGTTCTTTCGGGCGTGAGCCACGACCTTGGCACCCCCGCGACACGCCTGCGCCTGCGCAGCGCGCTTATTCCCGATGCCGAACTGCGCCAGAAACTTGAGGCCGATATCGACAGTATGACGGGGATCATCGAAAGCGTGCTGACCTATACGCGGGTCGAGATGAACGTCGAAAAGCCGCGCAAGCTTTCACTGGGCTCACTGATCGATTCCATCGTCGCTGATTATCAGGACACGGGCAGAGATGTGACCTTCCGCGCAGGGTCGGACATTGTCGTGCAGAGCGCCCGTTCGGTCTTTAGCGCGCGACAGGGGCAAAGCGTGTTTGCTGCCGACCGGGACGTCACCGTGATCGGACGGCCCGTCTCACTCGAACGCGCTGTGACGAACCTGATTGAGAACGCGCTGAAATACGGTCGTCGTGCGATTGTCGCGCTCGAAGCTGACGCCCATACGGCGAGGATCATCATTGAAGACGAAGGCACTGAAAGCTCTGCTGCGGATATGGCGGCTCTTATGGCCCCGTTTCAGCGCGGGACCAATACGGCCACGATCGACGGCTATGGCCTTGGCCTTACGATTGTTGCAGCGATTGCGAAATTGCATGGCGGGTCGCTGTCCTTTGAGGACACGTCAGATGGCCTAGCTGCGTGCCTTGTGATCGACAGAGCGTGATTTCGTTTTGCGCCGAGAGGAATGCCAAATCTGTGTAGGTCGGTTCAGCATCATCGACAGGTGCTGGCCTGTCAGTGTGAATATGCTACAGGGTGGCAATCCAGAAACGAAGCACCGGACCCCTCCGGTAACCACGCAAAACGCGCCATATGAGATTTGGTCGGTGTTGAGGTTGAGATATTGACGTATAAAGTTGAAAGAGCGGCCCGCTTGAGCGTGGCACCCATGATGGATTGGACAGACCGCCATTGCCGTTATCTGCACCGACTGCTCAGCCGCGAGACCCTGCTTTATACTGAGATGGTCACCGCGCCGGCGCTGGTGCGCGGTGGTGCGCTGCATCTGTTGAATCACGATCCGTCTGAACACCCCGTGGCCCTGCAACTTGGGGGCTCGGATCCCACAGAACTCGCGCAGGCAGCGCGGTTGGGGGCGGATGCGGGCTATGACGAGATCAACCTCAATTGCGGCTGCCCCTCAGACCGGGTGCAATCGGGTGCGTTCGGCGCGGTCTTGATGCAGCAGGCGGGGCTGGTGGCGGCGTGTGTCGATGCGATGCGCGCGGCCTGTGATGTTGAAGTGACGGTAAAATGCCGCATCGGTGTGGATGATCAGGACCCTGCGGAAATCTTGCCAGAATTCCTGTCGCGCATTGTGGCGGCAGGCTGCACCCGTGTCACGATCCATGCGCGCAAGGCGTGGTTGCAGGGGCTAAGCCCCAAGGAAAACCGCGATATCCCGCCGCTAGACTATGATCTGGTGCATCAGATGAAGGGGCTGTTCCCCAATCTGCATATCTCGGTCAATGGCGGCATCACGTCGTTGGAACAGGCCGAGGCCTTTCTCGACGCCGGGCTAGACGGCGTTATGGTGGGGCGCAGTGCCTATCATTCGCCGACCGATATCCTCGCCAGCGCCGATCGGCGTATCTATGGCAAAGAGAGGAACAGCAGTGCAGAGGCGGCGGTGCAGGGGATGTTGCCCTATATTGAGGCGCATTTGGCCAGCGGCGGGCGATTGGGGCAGGTCACGCGGCATATGCTGGGGCTTTTTGCCGGGCGTCCCGGCGCGCGGCAGTGGCGGCGTATCCTATCGGAAGGGGCGCATAAGCCCGGCGCGGGTCCGGAGCTGGTAGAGGCCGCTTTGGCCGAGGTCGCCGCGGCGCAAGAAATCGCCGCGGCGGGGTAGGGTCAGGCAGTCGGTTCAATCACAGGGCGTGGGCGCAGCAGCGCTAAGGTAAGCACCGCCGCTACCAGACCGCAGGCTGCGATCGCCCCCAACATCGGTGTAACAGAACCGTCAAAGAACGGCCCGGCCAGCGCGATGGAAAGGCCACCCGCTACCATCTGCAAGGTGCCGCCGAGTGACGAGGCCAACCCCGCGATATCGCCATGATCGTCCAGCGCCACGACCATGACGGTCGGTACCACGACGCCAAGGCAGGCATTGGCGCAGAACAGCCCTGCCATCACCAGATAGAGGCCCGGGTTGGTCGCCAGCGCAGTGATAAAGATCGCGGCGGAAAAGAAGACGAAGCCTGCCACCCCGCGCCGCACGAGGCTGCGCATGCCCCAACGTTCGCCTAAAAAACCGGCCAGTTGCGAGGCCGAGAAGAAGCCGACAGCGTTCACCGCAAAGGCCAGCGAAAACCCCGTCGGTCCCAGCCCGTATTGCCCGGTGTAGACAAAGGGCGCGAAGGCGATGAAGACAAAGAAAGACCCCATTGCAAAGCCGCCGATAAAGGTCAGCCCCATGAAGATCGGATCGCTCAGCAGTACCTTTGCCCCGCGTGCTAGGTTGCGCGGGTTGATCCGCACGCGGCGTTTTACAGGCAGCGTTTCGGGCTGGGCGAAGGCGGTGAGGGCAAGCGCGGCAATGGCCAAGACACCCAAGGTCATGAATATCGCGCGCCAATCGGCCAGCGCCATCACCACGCTGCCCGCCAAAGGCGCCAGCATCGGCGAAATTGAGATCACCAACATCAGCATCGCCATCAACCGCGTGGCTTGCGTGCCGGTATATTGGTCGCGAATGATCGCCCGTGGCACCACCATCAGCACGGCCCCGCCAAGCCCTTGAAGGGCCCGCCAGCCGATCAGCGCCGACATCGTCGGCGCAAAGGCGGCCCCGAAGGAGGCGATCAGGAAAAGCACCAGCCCCACCATGATCGGCAGCTTGCGCCCCGCCTGATCGGCCCAAGGGCCGTAGAAAAGCTGGCCCAGCCCGAAGGCGATGAAATAGGCGGTGATGGTTGCCTGAACCGCCGTCTCAGACGCACCATAGCTGTAGGCGATGGCGGGCATGGCGGGCAGATACATGTCGATGGCGAAGGGGCCGACCAGCCCCAGCAACCCGAGAATGAGCGCTGAACGTAGCACGTGATGTCCTTTCGGATGGGATGGCCGCGGCCAAAGGGGGAGGCGGCAAGCGCAGACCGAAATGCCCAGCTTGTACTTCGCGCGCAACCTAACCTTCCGTAGGGGAAGTGCAACCCCGCCTTTATGGCCTTGAACCCCCAGTAGGAAACGGCTTGAAAGAGCGCAGAAACCTTGGGGAGGGCTTTCATGCCAGAGTTGAACGTATTGCTGCCGATGCTGGCGCTTATTGTCCTGATCGGGGGAATTGCTGGCGTCTTGGCGGGATTGCTTGGCGTGGGCGGGGGCATCGTCTTGGTGCCTGCATTCTTTTATGTGCTGCAATCGTTGGGTTATGACGGGCCGCAATTGATGCAGATCTGCCTTGCGACCTCGCTGGCGACCATCATCGTCACCTCGGCGCGGTCGGTGCATGCACATAACAAGAAGGGCGCGGTCGATTGGGAAATCCTGCGGACTTGGGCACCGGGTATCATGCTGGGCGCGGTTCTGGGCGTGATTTTGGTGTCACAATTGCGAACCGTGACGCTCCAGATGATTTTCGGCGGCTTGGCATTGCTTGTCGGGCTTTACCTTGGGTTCGGGCGCAGCGATTGGCGCTTGGGAGAGAGCATGCCGCGCGGTATTAAACGCGCGGTTCTATCGCCGATGGTCGGGTTTCTGTCGGTTCTTATGGGGATCGGCGGCGGCAGCTTTGGCGTGCCGCTCATGACACTGCACGGGCGGCCGATCCACAAGGCTGTGGCCACTGCAGCGGGCTTTGGCCTATTGATCGCCGTGCCGTCGGTCATTGCGTTTCTGTTTGTGGACATAGCCCAAAACCGGCCACCGCTGACGATAGGCGCGGTCAATGTCGCAGCCTTTGGGATCGTTGTTGCGATGACATTGATCACGGCACCTTGGGGCGTGCGATTGGCCCACGCGATGGACCCCAAGCCGTTAAGACGGGTCTTTGCCGTGTTTCTGGTAGTGGTGGCGCTAAATATGTTGAGAAAGGCACTCTGGGGGTAGGGTCGTCCGGTTTTACACCTTAAACCTGCCGAAATTTGACAATTTGCGCCCAATTTAAGCCCATTTTCATCAATTCGCCGCATTCTCGACACAAACTAGAGGTTGAATGCCTTAACGGCGGCAGAATCAGAGGAATCGATCAAATGGGCCAATACCGGACCAAAGCAATCATTCTTAAAGGGCAGGGCGATAACCTCGCGTATTGGCGGCCTGCGCGTAATGGCCGTCGGGCGTTCCGTTTTGACGGGATGTTCACCCGCGAAACCAGCTTGTCTTTCGCCCGTGCGTCTTTCCCGGCGGCGAACTATAACGCGGGCCCCATCGGTCACCACGACGGTGCAGATAGTGACGCCGCGCTGATCTTTCTTAATCAGATCACTCGACGCCGCGGCGCATGATGCCGCGCTAATCGCGGCGTCGGGCCAGTTTCGCCGCGCGTCCCCCGCGCCGTTTTGTGTGGGCGCTGGCCCGTTCAGGCAGTTCTTCCATGATGGCGCGGCGTTCGTCGCTGGTCATCGTTGACCAACGGCCAATCTCATCAATCGAGCGTAGGCAGCCTGTACATAGCCGGCTTTCGGGGTGCACCACGCAGATGTTGATGCAGGGGCTTTCGACCTCATTTCGCTGCCAAATCTTTTTAGACACGGCGCATCACCTGCAAACGGTCCAAAAGCCCCTGTAGAATATAGCCCGCCGCCACATGGTCGATCACCTCGGCGCGGCGTTTGCGGGTGGTGTCGGCCTCTAGCAATGCGCGTTCGGCAGCCACGGTCGACAGACGCTCGTCCCAATAGGTGATAGGCAGCGGGTTGAGCCGGTCAAAGTTGCGGGCAAAGGCGCGGGTCGATTGGCAGCGCGGCCCCTCAGAGCCGTCCATGTTGCGCGGCAATCCCAGCACCAGCCCGCCGATACGACGCTCGGCAATGATCTCGGCCAGACGCGCGGCGTCCAGTCCGAACTTTCTACGCCGCACGGTTTCCAGCGGGGTGGCGACGGATTGGAAGCTGTCGCTCACCGCGACGCCGATGGTTTTTTCTCCCAGATCCAACCCGATCAGCGCCTGCATAGGGGGCAGGGCAGCTACGAAATCTGCCGTGTCGTCAAAAATCATCCTGCCACTCCTGCGCGTTCGCCTGCACTGCGGATCATATCCAATGCAGCATTATCGTTTGAAAAAACCTCAAGCGCGTTGTCATAGACCGCACGCGCCTGATCTGAATCGCCCAAGACGCCGAGCGAGGTTATCAGCCGCGCCCAGTCTTGCGGCGGCCCGCCTTCGCTGGCAAGACGGTCAGAGAGGCCCGCGACCATGCCGCCGATCATCTCCATCCGGTCGCCCGCGTCCATTTCCGAGGCGGCCTCGATGTCTTCGGCAGATGGCCCACGCGCCGGAGCGCCATTGCCAGTCTGCGGGATCTCGTAATCCACTCCGGCAAGGGTTGCGACTTGCGGGATTTGCACGCGGATCGGCTCAATCCATGCTGCATCCGCTGGCCCGCGCCGCAACAGCGCGTCCCAAATGCGGAAGCCGACGTCGGGTCGCCCGGTCTGCACCATCATCAGGCCAAGGTAATAACGTGCGCGACCATCCTGCTCATCGCGGTTGAGCACTTCCCGCAGGGCGGTTTCCGCCTCGGGAGAGACATAGCCCCCCGCGGCCAACACCAGAAGTTCGGCATAGTCTGCAATGTCCTTGGCGGTACGATCCGCGCCCTGAAGACGCAGCACATTGCCCTGCGCCTCGGCAGCGGCGGCGAAATTGCCGATACGGGCTTCGTTCTGGGCAAGCAGGGTCTGACCTTGCAGATCTTCGGGGCGCTCTTTGACCGTGGCGCGGAGCTGTTGGATCAGGGCGAGGTAGTCGGCGCTCAGCCCTTCGGTGCTGGGGCTGGCGGGCAGGCTTTCCACCGCGCTTTGCTGGCTCGGTCGGTTGCGGCGCATATCTTCGGCAAATGCGATGCGGTCAGCGAGTGCTAGATCACCATAGCCGGGTTGGCCCAAATGCCAGTATAGCGCCAGTGACCCGGCACCCAAAGCGATAATCCCCGCGATCAGCACGAGCGGCGCGGGCCGCGACGTACTTTGCGCGCGCGTGTCGCGCCCAGCATCGGCGGCAAGGATCCGGCGCGAGATTTCGGTCCGGATGCGTGCGGCATCGGCCTCAGGCACCACACCGCGCGCCACGTCACGCTCCACCTCATCCAATTGGTCGCGATAAACCTTGAGGTCATAGTCCGCCTGTGCGGGAAGGGGCGTATCGGCACCCCGCCATGCGGCCCGCGCCAGAAAACCGCCCACGACAAGCGCCATCGCGCCAGAGAGAAACCAAAATATCATGGGCTCTACCTAACCTTTGCCAGACGCCGACAAAAGACCGCAATTGCCGCGCTCCCTGCGGCATTTTTCACCAATCGCTCCACATGTCGCAAAACCGCATCCAAATGCCGTGGTGGTCATTTCGCAATTGTGCTCCTAGGCTCAGAAAAGACCTCAGCCGCCCGCGCGGCCCGAATCCTTGCCGGGAAGTGACGTGATGAAGAAATACTCCGTTTTCGCAGTGGCCCGAGAGGCGATGCGCCATCATACGGGCTGGACCCGCGCGTGGCGCGATGCGCAGCCCAAGAAACGCTATGATGTGATTATCGTCGGTGCCGGAGGGCACGGTCTGGCGACGGCCTATTATCTGGGCAAGAATTTCGGCATCACCAATGTCGCGGTGCTTGAGAAAGGATGGCTCGGCGGCGGCAACACCGGGCGCAATACGACGATCATCCGCTCGAATTACCTGCAAGACCCCTCTGCCGCGATCTACGAAAAGGCGCGCAGCCTTTACGAGACGATGAGTCAGGATTTGAACTATAACGTCATGTTCTCCCCGCGTGGGGTGATCATGCTGGCGCAGACCGAACATGAGGTGCGCGGCTATAAACGCACAGCACATGCCAACGCGTTGCAGGGCGTCACCACCGAATTCATCGGGCCAGATCGCGTGAAGCAACTGGTGCCGATCATCAACATCGACGGGCCGCGCTATCCGGTTCTGGGCGGGCTTTGGCAAGCGCGCGGAGGCACGGCGCGGCATGATGCGGTGGCTTGGGGCTATGCCCGGGCCTGCTCGGACATGGGCATGGACATCATCCAGAAATGTGAGGTCACCGGCGTGCGCCAGGTGGGTGGCAAGGTCACCGGCGTCAGCACCACGCGGGGCGATATTGATTGCGACAAACTGGGCATGGTCGTCGCCGGACACTCGGGGCAGTTGGCGAATATGGCGGGCTTCCGTCTGCCGATGGAAAGTGTTGCCCTGCAAGCGCTGGTCAGCGAGCCGGTCAAACCCTGTATGGATGTGGTCGTCATGGCCAATACGGTGCACGGCTACATGAGCCAGTCTGACAAGGGCGAGATGGTCATCGGCGGCGGCACGGATGGCTACAACAACTACACCCAACGCGGCAGTTTCCACCATATCGAAGAGACGGTGCGCGCGTTGGTCGAGACTTTCCCGATGATCTCACGGCTCAAAATGTTGCGGCAGTGGGGCGGCATCGTGGATGTCACCGGCGACCGCTCTCCGATCCTTTCAAAGACGCCTGTTGAGGGGGTCTTTATCAACGGTGGCTGGGGCACGGGCGGCTTCAAGGCGATCCCCGGTTCAGGCTGGGGTTTTGCAGAGTTGATGGCCAAGGGGCATTCGCCGCTGACCGACGCCTTTGGGTTGGAGCGTTTTGCCGAAGGGCGATTTATCGACGAATCCGTGGCTGCCGGAGTGGCGCATTGATGTTGCGGGTCAGCCACAATCCGCTCTGTGAGATCGTCGGGGGGAACGAGTTTGCGTTCAGCCGCGTTGCCTGTTCAGACATTGAATTAAACGGAGCTGAACAATGGCAACCCCGGAAAACAACCACACCGACCATACGAACACGACCACAACCACAACCACGACTGACCGCGGCGGCAATGGCCTCGCGTTTATCGTCGGTGCGGTTGTCGTTGTTGTGGCTCTGCTGGCCTATTTCCTCCTTGCCGGTGGCGACCTGGATGGCACAAATGACGTCAACGTCAACATCGAAGGTGCCGCAGAAAGCGCAGGCGAAGCGGTTGAAGGCGCTGCCGAAGGCACCGCAGACGCAGTCGAAGAGACCGCAACCCCGACCGAGTAAATCTACTCTGGCAATGCCCCGTGTGGCGCTGCCTCGACACGGCGAACGCCGCTCCGCGCTATTGCGCAGGGGCGGCGTTTTGCTGTCTGCCCCGTGCTTAGGAGCCTGCCCATGCTGATCCTCACCTGTCCTTGTTGCCATGTCACAGCCGAAGAAACAGAGTTTCACGGCGGCGGTGAGGCACATTTAAAACGTGTCGGGCCGGACGGGGCTGAAGGTGACTTTGAAAGCTACCTGTTCATGCGCCAGAATCCGAAGGGTGTGCATCTAGAGCGTTGGCGTCATGTCTACGGCTGCGGCAAGTGGTTTCACATGGCGCGTGATACCGCCACGCTTGAAGTCTTTGGCAGCTATGCGGCCCAGACCCTCGCGCCTCCGGATCATATCGTTGACGCGATCCGCAAGCGTCATCCCGATTGGCGCTGGCACACAGCCAGCTAACCCCGCCTCGGCCCCAACCCAACCGGGAGGCATCCGCCCTCCACCAGCCCGCAAGGTTTCCCAAGATGAGCACAAGACTGGCCACAGGCGGCCGCCTGCTGAACAAAAGCAAACCGCTGAATTTCACCTTCAACGGCAAGCAAATGCGCGGCTATGAGGGCGACACGCTGGCCTCGGCGTTGCTGGCCAATGATCAGGTGCTGGTCGGGCGTTCGTTCAAATACCACCGCCCGCGCGGCATCGTGACCTCCGGCCCCGAAGAACCCAACGGTCTGGTCGGTCTCGGCCAAGAGGGGCGGTTTGAGCCCAACGCCCGCGTCACCACGACCGAGCTTCACGAGGGGTTGGAGGCGGAAAGCCAGAACCATTGGCCGAGCCTTGAGTTCGATGTAGGCGCGCTTAACAAACACCTCAGCCGCTTCCTGCCCGCGGGGTTCTACTACAAGATGTTCATGCATCCGCGCCCGCTGTGGAAGCACCTCTACGAGCCGATCATCCGGCATTCCGCCGGTCTGGGCAAAGCGCCCAAGGCGGCGGATGCCGACACCTATGAACACTTCCACGCCTTCTGCGACGTGCTGGTCATCGGCGGTGGTGTCGCGGGGCTTCAGGCCGCATTAGCGGCGGGTTTGAGCGGGGCGCGTGTCATCGTGATGGAGCAATCCGCCCATTGGGGCGGGCGTGCGCCAGTCGATGGCGGCACAGTGGATGACGCGCCCGTGGAGGGCTGGATCGCGCAAACACTCGACCGTTTGCGCGGTATGGAGAATGTCGATCTGCGCGACCGGACCATGGGGGCAGGGGTTTATGATCACGGCTATGTGCTGGGCTATGAACGGCTGCGGGATCATGCGCCGGAGGATGCCGGGCCACGCCACCGCCTCTGGCGTGTCCGCGCTGGCCACGTGATTACCGCGACCGGAGCGATTGAGCGCCCGCTCAGCTTCGCTGGCAATGACGTGCCCGGAGTGATGCTGGCCTCGGCCATGCGCGACTATGTGGCGAATTATGGGGTCTCACCGGGCGATCGCACCGTGGTTGTGACCAATAACGACAACGCCTATCTCACGGCGATTGCGCTGAAACAGGCGGGGCTTGAGGTGCCCGCCGTGTTGGATGCCCGCGTTTTGCCGCAAGACAGCGAATTGGTCGCACAGGCCAAGGCGCTTGGCATTCGGGTGGTCATGGGGCAGGGGGTTTCCTCGGTTCTGGGGGGTAAGCGCGTGACCGGCGTGGCCGTTTGCTCGCAGGCAGGTGAAGGTGCCGTGTTGGAAGAGATCGCCTGCGATGCCGTCGCCATGTCGGGCGGCTGGTCACCTGTGGTGCACCTGTGGTCCCATTGCGGCGGCAAGCTGACATGGGACACTACGCATGCCTGCTTCCGCCCCAATCAGGATCACCCGCCCACCGGCGCGGACGGGCATGGTTTCGTCACGCCCGCCGGGGCTGCGGCTGGGGTCTTCGCGCTCGACGACGTGTTGCATGACGCCCATGCCGCCGCCGATGGGGTGGCCACCTCGCTGGGGTTCAAGATGCCGCGCGATTTCACCTCGCCCGAGGCTACGCGCCGCGAGGAAGCGCCGATGATGCCGGTCTGGCAAATGCCGCAGGGCGCCAGCGTCAAACTGCGCGAGAAGACCTTTCTCGATTACCAGAACGACGTCAAAGTCTCGGACGTGCGTCTTGCCGCTCAGGAGGGCTTTGTTTCGGTGGAACATGCCAAACGCTATACCACGCTTGGCATGGCGACGGATCAGGGGAAGCTCAGCAATATAAACGGGCTGGCCACGCTAGCAGGCGCGCTGGATGCCGAGATTCCCAGTGTTGGCACCACCACCTTCCGCCCGCCCTATCACCCGATTTCGATGGGTGCGATTGCGGGGGCTGCGCGGGGCGATACCTTCCAACCGATCCGCCGCACGCCGCTGCATGATTGGCACGAGGCCAACGGCGCGATTTGGGAGCCAGTCGGCCAATGGCGCCGGCCCTACGCCTATGTGCAAAGCGGCGAAAGCACCCATGACGCGGTGATGCGCGAGGTGACGAATACGCGGCAAAACCTCGGCCTGCTGGATGCCTCAACCTTGGGCAAGCTGATCGTGCGCGGCCCGGATGCGGCGCGGTTCCTCGACATGATGTACACGAACATGATGTCGACGCTGAAACCCGGCAAATGCCGCTATGGGCTGATGTGCAACGAAAACGGATTCCTGATCGACGACGGCGTGGTCGCGCGGTTGGATGAACAGACCTTTCTCTGCCACACCACCACAGGCGGGGCCGACAGCATTCACGCGCATATGGAGGAATGGCTCCAGACCGAATGGTGGGACTGGAAGGTTCATGTGGTCAACGCCACCGAACACTACGCGCAGGTGGCCGTGGTCGGCCCTAACGCACGGAAGTGTTTAGAGAAACTCGGCGGCATGGACCTGAGCCGTGAGGCGCTCGGCTTCATGGAATGGACCGAGGGCGAGTTGGGCGGTTTCAAGGTGCGCGTTTTCCGCATCTCCTTCTCAGGTGAGCTGAGCTATGAGATCGCGGTTGAGGCCGGGCAGGGGCAAGCCTTCTGGGACGCGTTGCTGATCGCCGGGCATGATTTGGGCGTGATGCCCTATGGCACGGAATGTCTGCACATCCTGCGGGCTGAGAAAGGTTTTATCATGATTGGGGATGAGACCGATGGCACGGTGATCCCCCAAGACCTTGGCCTCAACTGGGCGATTTCGAGAAAGAAAGACGACTACCTTGGCAAACGTGCCCAGCACCGCAGCCATATGCAAGACCCGACCCGTTGGAAGCTCGTGGGGCTGGAGACCACCGATGGCAGCACCCTGCCGGATGGCGCCTACGCGCTTGGCGAAGGTGAGAATGACAACGGCCAAAAGGTCATGCAGGGGCGGGTGACCTCAACCTATCATTCGCCGACGCTCGACCGCGGCATTGCCATGGGGCTGGTGCTGAACGGGCCGGACCGGATGGGCGAAGTGCTCACCTTCCCCGGCACCGATTGCAAGACCTATGAGGCCAGAATCGTCGATCCCGTGTTTTACGATCCCAAAGGGGAGAAGCAGAATGTCTGAAGCCATGACCGCCCTGAAGAACGTGCGTTATGACGCGGGAATTGCAACGATTTCAGAGGTTGGCCCTCTGGGGATGATCACCATTCGTGGCGATCTGGATGCCCCCTTCCTGCGCAAAGTCGTCAAGAAGGTCGTAGGGCTTGATCTGCCCAATCGCAGCATGTGCAACAGCGACGGTGCGTCGGGGGTGGCTTGGATGTCGCCGGATGAACTGATGCTTATGTGCCCCCACGCACAGGTTCCCGAGGTGCTGGCGCGGCTTCATGCCGCCTTTGAGGATACCCATACGCTAGCGGTTGACGTCACAGGCGCGCGGGCGGTGTTTCGCGTCGAAGGCCCACATGCGCGCGAGGTGCTGGCCAAACTCGCGCCCGTTGATCTTTCTCCTGCTCAGTTCACCCCCGGCATGTTCCGCCGCACCCGCATGGGGCAGGTCGCCGCCGCCTTTTGGCTGTTGGATGACGGGGCCTTTCAGGTGGTCTGCTTCCGTTCTGTCGCGCAATATATGTTTGACCAGCTAAAGGGCGCGGCCCAGCCCGGCAGCGCAGTGGGGCATTTCAAAGGGACGTAAACCGGGGTGAAATCTGACTAATTCGCTCGGAACAGATATGATTTGCGGACGTTGATCTTGACGTTACCGCTTGATGCACATCAAGTGGCCGCAGCGAAATTCCAAAATGAGGAGGCCCCCGAAATGGCTTTTCAACTTCCCGATCTTCCCTATGCCCATGATGCGCTTGCATCCAAAGGCATGTCCAAGGAAACGCTGGAATACCACCACGACAAGCACCACAACGCTTATGTGACCAACGGCAACAAAGCGATCGAAGACACCGAGTGGGAGGGCAAGACCCTCGAAGAGATCATCAAAGGCACCTATGATCCCAAGGCCGTGGCTCAGAGCGGTATCTTCAACAACATCAGCCAGTTGTGGAACCACAACCAGTTTTGGGAAATGATGAGCCCAGAAGATAACAAGATGCCCGGTGAGCTGGAAAAAGCCATCACCGAAAGCTTTGGTTCGGTCGACAAGTTCAAGGACGAGTTCAAAGCCGCAGGCGCGGGTCAGTTCGGCTCTGGTTGGGCGTGGCTTGTCAAAGACACCGATGGCGGCCTGAAAGTCACCAAAACCGAAAACGGCGTGAACCCCGTTTGCTTTGGTCAGACTGCACTGCTGGGCTGTGACGTATGGGAGCACTCCTACTACATCGACTTCCGCAACGCGCGTCCCGACTACCTGTCGAACTTCCTCGACAATCTTGTGAACTGGGACAACGTCGCCTCGCGTCTGTGATTTAAGGATGCGACCGTCATCAACGTCCGCGTTTGAAGCGGGCGTTGCTCTCCCAGTCACCGACGCCCACGGCAAGCCCGTAGGCTGGGTGGACTGGGACAACGTCGCCTCGCGTCTGTGATCTGACCATCGCAGCCTTCGAGCTGCTTGTGACCAAGACCCAAACCCCGCAGTTCGCTGCGGGGTTTTTCGTTGGAACCTAAGCCCCTTCGGAATGGTTTTTCTCCTGACACTTCACGTCATAAGGAGGACAACATGGCCGAGCGTAAGAGATCAAACGACGGTACGCAGGAGACGGAAAAATTCGTTTCTGATACCGAGATGCCATCCCAAGGCGGACGCGCCGGAGGGGACCTGCAAAAGGACGTAGGCACTCAAGACGCAGAGCGCCGGGCCGAGAAAGGCGATGACGGGGTTACCCGAGTCACCGGCGAAGATAAACGCAATCACGGAGAGGCTTCATGACCAAACTTAGCCAAGACACATGGGTGCTGATCGCGGATGGCGAAAAGGCGTTGTTCCTGCAAAACCATACTGATGGTGACGACCCCTATCTTCAGGTTGTGCGCAAGGAAGAGCAGGAAAATCCACCTGCGCGCGAACAAGCTGCCAATCGCCCCGGACGGATGAGCGATGGGCCAAGCGGCCATCGGTCTGCCTTTGATGATACGGACTGGCATGAGTTGGAAAAAGAACGTTTTGCCAAGGATTTGTCCGATATTCTTTACAAACTCGCGCATAAAGGCCGCTATGAGCGGATCGTTCTAGTGGCGCCGCCTGCGGTGCTTGGGGATCTGCGCGACAATCTGCACAAAGAGGTGCAAAGCAAAGTCGTGGGAGAGATTCCCAAGACCCTGACCAACCATCCCATTGATGAGATCGAAAAGATCGTCGCGGGGGAGTTGGCCGAGGCCTGACTTTTCCCTTGGCGCGGGTATTGATTGCCGCCACAAGGAAGGCACTCAACCGCGCCAAGGATATTCCATGACAGACACCACCAAAGGGTTCGCCGCCATGATCGCGGCCTGCTGCGTTTGGGGGTTGTCGTCAATTTTCTACAAAATGCTCGCGCATGTGCCCGCCGCCGAGGTCTTGGCCCATCGTACCCTGTGGTCATTGGCCTTTTTTGTGGTGGTTCTGACAGTGCAGGGGCGGTTACGGTCCATCTTTTCTGCCATGGCCGGGCCGCGTGCATTCGGCCTGTTGGCCATCGCTGCGATAATGATCGCGACGAATTGGTATATTTTTATCTGGTCTGTGCAGAACGGGCAGGCGACCGAGGCCGCTTTAGGCTATTATATCTTTCCACTGGTGTCTGTGCTGCTGGGGCGGTTGGTCTTTGCTGAGCAGCTAAACCGCGTGCAGCTTTCTGCGGTGGGGCTGGTGACCGTCGCAGTGGCGCTGCTGACCTTTGGGTTGGGAAGCGCGCCTTGGCTGGCGGTGATGATCGCAGCGTCATTCGGGCTTTATGGCCTCGCGAAAAAGCGGCTGGCCGTGGGGCCGGTGGTATCTGTCACCGCCGAAGTGCTTCTGCTGTCACCGCTTGCTGTCTTGGTCCTGTGGCAAACGGGTGACAATGGTGCCGGAGCTTTTGGCGCGTCATTTCGCGATACGGCGCTGCTGATGCTGGCCGGCCCGATCACGGCGACACCGCTGATCCTGTTCAGCTATGCCGCCCGACGGCTGTCGATGGCGACCGCAGGATTGTTAAGCTACATCAATCCGACCCTACAGTTTTTCTGCGCCGTGGTCTTGTTCCGCGAACCATTTACCGGCTGGCATGTGCAAGCCTTCGTGCTGATCTGGTGCGCGCTAGCGCTTTATTCCGTGACCACGTTCCGTCAAGACAAAGCGCGGCGCAGGGCGCTGAGGGCGGCATCGGCATCCGCAACTACGGTCACGTAATCCAGCAGAGACTTATCCGCGAAACCATGGTCAACGACATGGTTCATCAATGACATGAAGGGATCCCAATAACCATTTGTATTCACAAGGAAGATAGGTTTTTCATGGAGGCCCAATTGCCGCCATGTCAGGACCTCGAAAAGCTCATCCAGTGACCCTGCGCCGCCCGGCAAAACCGCCACCGCATCGCTGTTCATGAACATCACTTTCTTACGTTCATGCATCGTCTCGGTCACGATGTAGCGGGTCAGATCGGTCTTACCGACTTCCCATGCCACCAGATGTGCGGGGATCACGCCAAAGGTATCGCCACCTGCCTGCTGCGCCGCCCGTGCGACACTGCCCATCAGGCCCACATCGCCCGCGCCATAGACCAGCCGCAGCCCAGCTTCGGCCAAACCACGGCCCAGTGTTTCGGCGTCACGGGTAAAGGCCCCGTCGTCGCCGGGGCGAGAGCCGCAATAGACACAGACAGAATGTTGCATGGTAAAGCGTCCTGATGATTAGGAAAAATCGGCGCGGATCGTCTGCGCTTTTGACCCCTGTTAGCCTGCTTGCTAAAAAGGCTCAACCACAGGGGAAGTAGAAGATGTTCAAGGGACTTGGCCGGTTTGGCGGCATGGGGGCGATGGCGGCGGGCGCCTTTGCCGCGGCGGTGCTTGCACTTGGGGCGTGGATCGGCAGCAAACGCGCCGGGCCGGAAGACGCGCCGCAAACCGCTGTTGCCGTGGTGCCCGAACGCGATGCCACGCCAGAAAATGCCACGCTTGCCCCGAATGCCGTGCAGGGCGTGTCTCTTGGCCCTAAGGGGGAGGCCGCGACAGAACCCCAGCCAGATGCGCCCCTTGAAACCGCTGAGCAGCCCGCAGCGCCTGCCTTTGACGAGGTGCGCCGCGAGAGCGATGGCATGACTGTAATCGCAGGCCGTGCGACGCCGGGCAGCACCGTGTTGGTGCTAAAAGATGGCAAGGAAGTCGCCAGCGCGACCGCCGATGGCGCGGGCAAATTTGCAACCCTTGCGATCATCCCGCCAAGTGAGACAGGTCATGTGCTGACGCTTTTGGGGCAGGATGGTGAGACCAAAATTGCATCGGAAGAAGAGATCATCCTTACCCCCTCCGCCCCAAAGAATGCACCAGTTGAGATGGCAGAGGCGAACCCCGCGCCTGAGGAAAGCCCGGTTGATCTGATACAGAACGATGCGGAGCAGGTGGCCGGAGAGATAGACCGCGAGAGTGGCACTGCTGAGGTTGCCACGGAGGATACGGGTGAGGCAGAGGTTAAATCTGAAACCTCCGACGCTATGCCGCGTTTTGGAACTGAAGTGGATATGGCCGAAGCGGCGGCCCCGCAAAACAGTGACGCAGAGACGATGGCTGCGACGGATGGCAATGCACCACCTGTGGGTTCAATACCTAACCAAGCGACGCCTTTAGCGGGTACTGCGACCGCTGAACCTGAAGACACCGATGCGCAAACCCAGACACCTGCCACCACTGCCACGCCGCTGACCGGGACAGGCACCGCTGGGGCTGAAGCCGAGCTTCCGAAAGCCCAAGGCAGCGCGACCGGGCCTTCAGCCCAAACAGATAGCGCCACTGTAACGGCTCAAGCGACACCGGTGGCAGGGACCGGCACCGCTGAGGCTGACGAGACTGCTCCGTTAGATCAGGACCGCGCCGAGGGTGAGGCAGGCGAAGCCAGCGGCACGCCTGCTCAGGCTCAGGCCACACCGCTTGCAGGTACCGGCGCTGCCGAGGGCGAGAGCACCGCGCCTTCGGAACCAGACAGCGCTGCTGAAATGGTGGATCAGCCTGCTGTCGCCTCGGCTGAGGTTACATCATCGGCTGAGACAGGAACCGCAGTAGAAAACGACGCGGCAGGGGCGGCGCCGAATGCGCCCCCCGAACCCTCCAGCGTCGCGGAAAGCACCATCCCTCAACCCGCAGAACCGACCCCAACACCAGAGCGGGACGCCGGGACCGCCCCCGCCTTGCCTGCTGCACCAGCGCCGGTGCTGAAATCCACCGCAGAAGGGGTTGAGCGGATCGACACCGCGCCGCCGCAGGTCATGACCAATGTTGCGCTTGATACCATCGGCTATTCCGACGAAGGCGATGTGCAACTTGCGGGCCGCGCGCAGCCAGATACCCGCGAAGTCCGCGTTTACCTCGACAATAACGCGGTGATCAGCCTTCCGGTGGATCAACAGGGCCGGTGGCGTGGCGATCTGCCTGATGTGGACGAGGGTGTTTATACCCTGCGCGTGGATGAGCTTTCTCGCGGGGGCGATGTGACCAGCCGGGTGGAGACACCCTTCAAGCGCGAATCTGCGGAAAATCTTGCGGCTGCCTCTGCTGGTTTGTCCGGTCCGCTGGCGGCTGTGACAGTGCAAAAGGGCGATACCCTCTGGGCGATTTCGCGCACGCGCTACGGTGATCCATTGCTTTACGTGAAGGTGTTCGAGGCCAATAGCGGCAACATCCGCGACCCGGATCTGATCTACCCCGGACAGGTTTTCGATCTGCCCGAAGAACCCGAATCGGAGTGATCTGACGCCCGACCTCAGGGGCCCAAACCGGGGCGGCATTCGCAGCGCGCAGAGCGGCTGTGCGCCGCCCCACACTGGCAACCTCGGCACATGGGGCCTATGTAGCCTGTAATCACTTCAGGAATTCCCATGCCAGCCGATACAGACCAAACGCCCGCCGCGCGCCGGCGCGACCGCAAAACCCCCAAGCCTGACAGCATCCCCACAGAGGCCGAGATGATCGACGCCGCCGAGCGTCAGTCGGGCTTTTTGGTGCTGCGAAAGGTCGCGCCGTACCTTTGGCCCAAGGACATGCCCTGGGTGAAACGCCGGGTGGTTTTGGCCATGCTGGCGCTGCTGGTGTCGAAGCTGATCATCGTCGCCACGCCCTTCTTCTACCGCGACGCGGTGGATGCACTGGCGGGCGAGGGCGCGCCGATGCTGGCGCTTGGAGCGATTGGCCTGACCGTGGCCTACGGCATGGCGCGACTGATGGGCGTGGGCTTTCAACAGGTGCGCGATGCGGTCTTTGCCCGCGTCGGGCAGCGCGCCCTGCGGATGTTGGCGCTTGAGACCTTTCAGCACATCCACAAACTGTCGATGCGCTACCACATCACCCGCAAGACCGGGGGCCTCAGCCGGATCATCGAGCGGGGTGTCAAAGGCGTCGATTTTCTGCTGCGCTTTTTGCTCTTTTCCATCGGGCCGCTGATCCTTGAATTGATCCTCGTCGGTGTGATCCTCGCCGTACTCTTCGATATTTGGTATCTGGCGGTCGTGACCCTGACCATTGCGGTCTACGTCTGGTTCACCTTTGCCGTGACCGAATGGCGCGTGCGTCTGCGGCGGCAGATGAACGACAGCGACACCGAGGCCAACCAGCGCGCGATCGACAGCCTGCTGAACTATGAAACAGTGAAATACTTTGGCGCCGAGGGCCGCGAGGCCGCGCGTTATGATTTGGCGATGGCCGATTATGAAAATGCGGCGATTAAGACGAATTATTCGCTCGCTTTCCTGAACTTTGGTCAAGCTGTGATCATCACGGCTGGTCTCGTGGGCGTCATGGTCATGGCCGCGATGGGGGTGCAGAGCGGGGAACTCAGCGTCGGGGATTTTGTCATGGTGAACTCCTACATGATCCAGCTCACCGTGCCGTTGAACTTTCTTGGCACCGTTTACCGCGAGATCCGTCAGGCGCTGGTGGATATGGGCCAGATGTTCGGCCTGCTCGAACAACCGGCTGAGATTGACGACAAGCCTAATGCGCCAGACCTTAAGGTAACGGGCGGCCATGTGACGCTGGAGAATGTGCGCTTTGCCTATGACACCGACCGCGAAATCCTCAAAGGTGTCTCGCTAGAGGCGCGACCGGGGGAAACCGTGGCAATTGTCGGCTCGACCGGGTCGGGTAAATCTACCATCGGGCGGCTGTTGTTCCGGTTCTACGATGTCGCCGGAGGCGCGCTGAAGATCGACGGGCAAGACGTGCGCGATGTGACCCAGCATTCGCTGCATATGGCCATCGGCGTGGTACCGCAGGACACGGTGCTGTTCAACGATACCATCGGCTATAACATCGCTTATGGCCGCGAAGGCGCGACGCAGGAAGAGGTCGAATCCGCCGCCCGCGCAGCACAGATCCACGATTTCATCATGGCACTGCCACAGGGCTACGCGACCACGGTGGGCGAGCGGGGGCTGAAACTGTCGGGCGGCGAGAAACAGCGCGTGGGCATCGCCCGAACGCTGCTGAAAGACCCGCCGATCCTGCTGCTGGACGAGGCGACAAGCGCGCTCGACAGTGAGACGGAGCACGAAATCCAAGACGCGCTGCGCCGCGCGAGCCAAGGGCGCACGGTGCTGACCATTGCCCACCGCCTGTCCACTATCGCCGAGGCGGACCGCATCGTGGTGTTGGAAAAAGGTGAGATCATGGAGCAGGGCAGCCATGAGGCCCTGTTGGCCAAAGGCGGGCGCTATGCGCAGCTTTGGCAGCGCCAGCAGGCCGAAGAAGAAATTTGATGCATCCCCCGCCCCCCCGTGCCGGCACGGGGGGGCGGGGGCAATGCCGCCGATGGTGCATTTGCATGCTGATCTGCTCTTGCACTGTGCTTAGCGGCACACGATATCTACCGCCATGACCGATCTCTCCACCTCTTCGCAGCCATCGCTCCGCGCCCGCGCGGCCCGCTTGGCTGACCGCGCCTCGTTTCAGAATTTCATTCTGGGCGTGATTCTTTTTAATGCTGTGATCTTGGGGCTTGAGACCTCAGACGAGGTGATGGCGCAGGCGGGGCCGCTGATCTTGGTGCTCGACAAGCTGTGCCTTGGCATCTTTGTTCTTGAGATTGCGATTAAGCTCTTTGGCCGGGGGGTGGATTTCTTCAAGCGCGGTTGGAGCATCTTTGATTTTGTGATCGTCGCGATTTCACTCATTCCGGCCACTCAAGGGCTGAGCGTTTTGCGTGCCTTGCGCATTCTGCGTCTGCTGCGGGTTGTCTCTGTCGCCCCGTCGCTGCGCCGCGTGGTTGAAGGGCTTGTCAACGCGCTGCCGGGCATGGGCTCGGTCTTCCTGCTGATGGGGGTGATCTTTTACATCGCGTCCGTGATGGCCACCAAACTCTTTGGCGCTGATTTCCCGCAGTGGTTCGGCACGCTGGGGCGGTCGGGCTATTCGCTGTTCCAGATCATGACGTTGGAATCGTGGTCCATGGGCATCGTCCGCCCGGTGATGGAGGTCTATCCCTATGCGTGGATGTTTTTTGTGCCCTTCATCGTGGTCACGACCTTCGCTGTGGTGAACCTGTTGGTCGGTCTGATCGTAAATTCGATGCAGGACGCGCATCATGAGGAAAGCAACGAGCAGACCAACACCTACCGCGATGAGGTGATGTCACGTCTGACCGATCTGGAAAACCTCATCAAAGCGCAGAATACCCCGCCCAAACGCTAAGGTCCGGGCGGGGAGAAGCGTTACTCTTCGCCGATCGCCTTGGCGGTCAGGTTATCCAGCGCCTTGGTCATCTTGGTGATATACTCCGCCTCTTCGGGCAGGCCGTGGGCAGTTACCAGTGTTTCAGGGTCGGCATAGGTCACATGCACGGCCCCTTCGCCATCGGCATAGACCAGCACCCGCATCGGCAGATCAAGCCCGGCGGTCTGGGCGTCCTGCATCGCGGGCGTGCCCAGCTTGGGGTTGCCAAAGATCAAAAGCTGCGTTGGGCGCAACTCCATCTCGGCCTTTTCGGCCCCTTCTGCGTGGTCGACGCGGGCGAAAACCTCGGCCCCTGCCGCCTCAACGGCGCTTTCTAGGCGGTCCATCGTTGTCACCACATCATGGGGTGAGACTTTGGCTACCAAGTCCTGCGCCATGGCGGGCATCGCTGCCATGATTGCACCTGCGGCCATTGCTATCGCTCTCATCATCGTCTCCTTTTTCGCTGCATCCTACCCCTGACCTAGCATGGCGTAGCGCGGTGCCAAGAAGGCATCTCGGGGCCGGTCCCGTACGCTGGGTCTTGGCTTGGCTGCTCACGCACGGTAAGAGGGGCAAAATCAGGCCGGGGGCAGGGCGCGATGAGCGATACCGACAGTTTTATTGACGAAGTGAACGAAGAGGTTCGCCGCGACCGGCTTTATGGGCTGATGCGCCGCTTTGGCTGGATTGCCGTGGTTGCTGTGATCGCCATCGTCGGCGGTGCTGCGTGGAACGAATACACCAAATCCCAAGAGCGGGCAGAGGCCGAAGCCTTGGGCGATGCGATGCTTGGCGCATTGGAAGCAGATGCCAGCAATGCCCGCGCCGAAGCGCTTGCCCCGATTGAGGCCGAAGGCCCCGGTGCCCGTGCTGTGCTGCATTTCATGCGTGCCGATGCCCTCGCCGAAGCGGGAGAGACTGATGCCGCCGTAGAACAGCTCGACGCGATCGCGGTTGATGGTGATATTGCGCCGATCTACCGCCAGTTGGCGCAGTTCAAGGCTGTCACGCTACAGGGCCAGTCGGTGCCCGTGGCAGAGCGCCGTCAGGCGTTGGAGGCGTTGGCCCAGCCCGGTGCAGCGCTGCGTCTGCTGGCGGAAGAACAATTGGCCCTGATCGACATCCAAGAAGGCGAGACCGACAAGGCCGTCGCCCGCTACCAATCCATTCTTTCCGATGCGGAAACCACCCCAGACTTGCAACAACGCGCCCTTCAGGTGATTGTGGCCTTGGGTGAAGAACCGGGGCTGGATGGCGCCGCCGCAGAGGCTGAGCTAGAGATCCCCGAAGCAACGGGTAACTGACACATATCCACCCGCCGAAAACGGCGGGGGCGTGAAGGTTGAGGAAAGACAGAAAGTGAGCAGGTCCATGACAAAGCATCGCGAAACCAAGCCCGGACGCCCGGGTCTGCGTGGTCTGGGCGTGGCGGGGGCCATTGGCACCGCGCTGCTGCTAAGTGCCTGCGAAGACCAGCAGACCTATCTGCCGGGCAAGCGCGAAGATGTGCGTGCGGTCCTGCAAAACCCAGGTCTGCAGGACCCGGCCTTTGACGCCATTGATGGCCCCGTGCCCGAAAACACCAGCCGCGCCATTGCGTTGGGCGGCACCGTGAACAACGCCAACTGGACCCATAGCATCGGCACCGCCGCGACCCGCATCAGCCACCCGGCGCTGCGCAGCGCGTTGCAGCCGGTCTGGAGCGCCAAGATCGGCGCAGGCGACAGCCGCAAACAGCGCATCACCGCCGATCCCGCGGTTGCAGGCGGGCGTGTCTTCACGCTCGACGCAGGGGCGCAGGTCACGGCGACTTCGACCTCGGGCCAAACCCTCTGGACCCGCGACCTCACCCCCCCATCCGACCGCGAAGGCCAAGCCACCGGTGGCGGGCTCGCCGTGGATGGCGAAACGCTCTACGTCTCTGTGGGCTTTGGTGTTCTGGCCGCGCTCGACGTATCAACGGGCGGTGTGCGTTGGACGCAAGACCTTAACGCCACTGGTTCGGGCACGCCGACCGTTTCGGGCGATCTGGTCTATCTGACGGCGGGGGACGATACCGGCTGGGCGCTGGATAAGGCGACTGGCCGCATCCAGTGGCAAACCGGCGCGGTCACCAGCCTTAGCAACGTGCTGGGCGCGCCTGCGCCTGCTGTCACCAGCGATCTGGCGGTCTTCGCTTTTGGGTCGGGTGAGGTGCAGGGGCTGTTCCGCCAAGGCGGGCTAGAGCGTTGGTCGACCTCTGTTCTGGGCAAACGCCCGGGCCGCGCGCTGAGCTTTGTCGGCGATGTGACAAGCGCGCCGGTGATCTCGGGCGGGACCGTCTATGTGGGCAACCACTCGGGCCGTTTGGCGGCGCTGGACGTCAACAGCGGGGATCGCAAGTGGGTCGCACGCCATGGGGCCATTGGCCCGGTCTGGCCTGCGGGCGATTCTGTCTTTGCGGTGACCGATCTGAACGAACTTGTGCGGCTTGATGCCAGCACTGGCCGTCGCATTTGGGGCACGCCGCTGCCGAATTTCGTCAAGGATAAGCCGAAACGGCAATCCGAAGTCGTCGCGCATTATGGCCCGATTATCGCCGGAGGCCGGGTGATCGTGGCGTCCAATGACGGCGTTCTGCGCAGCTTTAATCCCACCAATGGCGGGCTGACCGGCACCACCGAAATCCCCGGCGGCGCGACCACTGCGCCCGTCGTGGCAGGCGGTACACTGTATGTCGTTTCGTCCAAGGGGCAATTGCACGCTTTCCGTTAGGCCGCAAATAGGCTAAGGCGCGTGTCTGAACTGGCCCAACCGGGGCCCGGAGCCTGAATTATGTCCTTTACTCTTGCCATCGTGGGCCGCCCGAATGTCGGCAAATCCACGCTGTTCAACCGCCTTGTCGGCAAGCGTCTTGCGCTGGTCGACGACCAGCCCGGCGTGACCCGTGACTTGCGCGAAGGTGCCGCCAAACTTGCGGACCTGCGTTTCACCGTGGTCGACACCGCGGGTCTTGAAGAGGTC